>DASZDM010000042.1:0-2334 GCA_035942015.1 Acidimicrobiales bacterium
GCCGATCATCGTGGGCTCCGAGGCGCCGGGGGCCGATCGGTCACCGTCGCGGCCCAGGAGGACCGATCGCCTCTTCGCGCTGGCCTCGATCGCCGACGACCCGGCATTCGGCGCCGCGCTCCGAGAAGGTCAGTGGCATCATCGACTCATGCCTCGGGGTGAACGGCTGAGTCCGTGGGTTGGCATTCTTTACGCCGCCCTCGTGGTCGGCTTGGAACTAGGGGTGATCGCGTTTCTGAACCGACCAGACTGGGAGCTAATCCACATCGAACGCGTCGAGGCGTCCGCTCAGGACGACGTCATGGCCGTCACCGTCCTTCATGCCTCATGCGGTGGCCCAAGGGTTCTGGTGGTCGAGGAGACGACAGAGTTCGTGGCTGTGAGGGCTGATCACGACGTCAGAGGAGGATGTCAGGACATCGGTCTTACAACGACGATCCAGGTGCAGCTCGACACAGCCCTGGGTGAGCGCAACATCCACCTGGAGGGAAGTGAATCGGGAGGTGCCATCTGCAACGTTGACGGTACCGAACACGACCGATGTGGAGGAAGGCCACCGGCTTGAGGAGCCGTATCAACGTGCCGTTGCCCAGCGCTCGGCACCGCGGCGCCGAAGAGCGCGCCAGCACGCAGATCATGCACATAGGCGTGACAGCGACCCGCGCGAGCCCGCATTCGGTGCAGCCAATCGGCGAGGCCGTGACGGTGGACCCACATGAGACGGTGTCGGACACGCCGGAGTGGCGAGTGCGTACAATTTACGCATGGCGCCTTCTCGGCGGACTTGGATGGCCAGTGCGGCTGTCGTCGCACTCGTGCTGTTCTGGACGGAGTTCATAATGGTCGGTGCGCTATCGCTGGGAGTGTTTCCTAGCGCTGGAATCGACGGTCCCTGGGCGCCTTTGGCAACGTTGATGTGCGCCTTGGCGGCAACATGGCTGCTTGCCTGGGTCCTCGCGTTGCTCGCTCACCTCTCATCCGATTTGTGGGAGACCGTCAGCAGGGACCAGCGGTAGCGAGAGTTGCCGGTCGAGATCCGTCGGCGGACCCTCATGTGCCCGGTCGCTAGACGGGGCCACATCTGGCCATGGGCCGCAGCCCGCAACCGCAGTAGCCGCCGTACCGAGGTGCCGGTCACAAAGCTCCCTGTCACGGCCGAGCCGGAGACCGTCGCGGGGCCTGAGCACGCCGATCAGCCGTTTGCGCTGGCCGGCGAGGTGGCGAGCCGGCCGTAGGCCCACTGCCGCTGCGCCGCCCTGTTGCGGTCGCAGAGGTCCGGTCGCCCGTGCGGATCGGCGATTCCGTACGCTGCGGCCGCCCCTCGTAGTGCTGTGCTCAGCTGATGCCCTCAGCAGGGGCCTACGGGCCACCGCCGGGAGAACTGGCAGGCCGCTGGATGAACCCCCATCGGTGTCCCTCGGGATCGGTCACCGACAGCTCCCTGACCCCGAAGGGTCGGAGGCTGGGTTGAGGCACCTCGTGGCCCGCGTCGACCAGCCAAGCGTGGACGGCGTCAACGTCGTCCACCACCATCCCGACCCACGACCCGAGGCCGCCGGTGCGTTCCTCCCAATCCGGGACCGGGCCATCGAGCCATACCTCACCACCGCCACCCGGGTCGAGTTCGACGTTGGTGACGACGCCATCGTCGTTCGACCACCGGCCCCGCTCCGCCCAGCCAAGCACGGTTGTGCACCAATCGGCGACCGCTCCGGCGTCGGCGCAGAACACGTAGGGAATCAGGCCGCGTACTTCGGTCATGGTTTGCTCCTCTCAGCTCAGTTCATCGCTCACTGCGAGGAGCGTGCCCTGCCGGCCCGGCCCCGTATTGGACGAAGGGAACCTCAGCTGCTCGTTGATCCCTCTTCAGCTCTCCAGGCGCCGGGCGTGCAACCGGCGAAGCTGCGCCACTCCCGTATGAGGTGCGACTGGTCGGCATAGCCAGCTTGGTGTGCGACGACAGCGAGGGATCCACCGGACCCCTCCGCTCGGAGCAGCCGGACGGAGCGCTGGAACCGGCCGAGCCGCGACAGCTGACGTGGCGTGGTGCCCGTGGCTGCACGGGTTCGCCGGGTGAGGTGCTGGCGGCTCCATCCGAGGTCCTCAGCTACCGCAGAAACCTTTCGACCTTCGATGAGCGCACGGGAGGCGGTGTCCACCAGCGCGTCGTGCCGGCGTGGCGAGCGCAGGAGCCGGCGAAGCTCGGCATCGACCGCGCCGAACCGCTCCGACCACGTCGTCGCATCGCGGACCCGCTCGACCATGCGGGCGCCAGGGCGGCCCAGCAGATCGGGCAACGCAACGGCACGGCCGTGAAGGTCGTAGCCGGACACG
>DASZDM010000043.1:0-3811 GCA_035942015.1 Acidimicrobiales bacterium
GTCCACAGCCGCGAGGCTCGCATGTACAGCCTGGTGGTGCTGCTGGGGCTGGTCGCAGTTGGCGCCTTCCTCCACGTGTTCGGGCTCCGGCGCCGGCGCTTGCTCGGGGTTCTCGTCCTCAGCCTGGCCGCCCTCGTCTACACCCACTACTGGGCCCTGTTAGTGGTCGCCGCCATGGTGGTCGCCGTGCCCGTCTGTGCCTCCTTCTCCGGCGCTCACCGCCGTGGCGTCGCCATGGATGCCGGGATGGCCTTCGGTGGCGTGGGCCTGCTCTTCGCCCCGTGGGTCCCGACTTTCGTCGCCCAGGTGCGCCAAACCGGAGCGCCGTGGTCCAGGACCCCGACCGGCGCCGACACCCTCCGTTCGCTCCACTCCGTGCTCGGGAGCCGGTGGGTCAGCCTGGCCCTGGCCGTCGCCGCTGCCGTCCTGGTCGTCCGTCTCCTCCGCGCCGAGGAGGATCCAGAACGGGCTCTGATTGTAGGCCTCGGCGTCATCCTCGTGACCACGATGGCGGCATCGTGGCTGTCGTCTCAGCTGGAGCCCTCGTGGTCCCCGCGCTATTTCGGGGCCTACCTCCCGCCCCTGGTTCTGCTCGCAGCCGTGGCCTTCGGTCGGGCCGGAAGGGTGGGCGTGGCCGCGGTGGCCACGCTCATTGCCATCTGGAGCGTGCCATCGTTCGGCGGCTGGCAATCCCCGAGCGAGGCTCGGCCGAAGAGCAACGTCCGGGCTCTGGCCGCTGGTCTGGCCCCGACCCTCCAGCCTGGCGACGTGGTGATGACCACCCAGCTCGAACAGGTGCCACTGCTGCACTACTACCTCGGACCCGGCCTGCGCTACGCCGATCCCGGAGGCGTGGTCGTCGATCCCACTGTGGCCGACTGGCGTAACGCCCTCGCCCGCATGGCCGTAGCCCGGCCGGCCGAGGTTCTGCGCCCCCTCGTTGCCGGTCTGCAGCCCGGCGGGCACATCGTGCTGGCCTGCCCCCGCTTGTTCACCGACAAGAGCGATGCCCTGTGGTACCGCCTCATGGATCGCCACTGCGCGTCGGCTCGGACGTCGCTCGCCGCCACTCCCGGCGTGGAGAAGCTCTGGGGACCTTCTCCGGCGCCGACGCTCGACGAACAGGGTGCATCGATGGCGGTGACGCTCTACCGGCGGACCGATCGGACGGCTCCGTGATCGTCCTCCTCGGCCTGGGGTTGGGTGTGGCCGCCGGCTGGGGCGCGTGGCGGAGCCTCCAGGGCCTGCTCGCCGCCCCCGCGTTGGCCCGGGTGAACCATCGGGGAACGACCCTGCCCACGGCCGGAGGCCTGGTGTTGGTGGTGGCCGGGTTGGCCGTGGCGGCCGGAGCTTCGGTGGCCGAGGCTTCCGGGTGGAGGGGGGCGGGACGAGCGGCGCCGGAGATCCTCGTGGTGGCCACCCTGTTGGGCTTCGCCCTGCTCGGCCTGGTGGACGACGTGGCCGGCGAGGGTGCCGACGGGCGCGGCTTCCGGGGCCACCTGGGCGCACTGGCCGGTGGACGCCTCACCACCGGCAGTCTCAAGCTGATCGGCGGAGGCGCGCTGTCCGTGGCCGTGTGCGCTCCCTTCTCGGGAGACGGGCTGGCTCGCCTGGCGGTCGACGCGCTCCTGGTGGCCCTGGCCGCCAACACCACCAACCTGTTCGATCGGGCCCCCGGCCGAGCCCTGAAGGTCAGCACGCTGGCCTTCATCGTGTTGGCGCTGGCCACCGGCGCACCGGAGTCGCTGGCCGGGGTAGGAGTGGTCTCGGGGGCGGGCCTGGCCCTGCTGACCGCCGACCTGGGCGAACGGGTCATGTTGGGAGACACCGGGGCCAACGCCCTGGGCGGGGTCCTGGGGCTCGGTGTGGTGCTGGCCACGGCACCGACCACCCGTCTGGCGGTCCTACTGGGACTTCTCGGGGTGAACGCCGCCGGTGAGGTGGTGTCCTTCAGCCGGGTCATCGACGCCCTCCCGCCGCTGCGCGCGCTCGACCGCGCCGGCCGGCGTCGACGCTGAGGTAGGCTCGGATCCCGAGCAGGATGAGATCCAACTCGGGAGGCGCCATGACGACAGAGGCAGCGTGACCAAGCACATCTTCGTCACCGGCGGTGTCACCAGCTCCCTCGGCAAGGGCCTGACCGCTTCCTCACTCGGCCGCCTGCTCAAATGCCGCGGCCTGCGGGTCACCATCCTCAAGCTCGACCCCTACATCAACGTCGATCCGGGCACCATGAACCCCTTCGAGCACGGCGAGGTCTTCGTGACCGAGGACGGTGGCGAGACCGACCTCGACCTCGGCCACTACGAGCGCTTCATCGACGAGAACCTCTCGCAGGCCTCCAACGCCACGACCGGCTCCATCTACCAGTCCGTCCTGGCCGCCGAGCGCCGGGGCGACTACCTGGGGCGCACCGTGCAGGTCATCCCCCACATCACCGACGAGATCAAGCGCCGCATTACGCGGCTGGCCACCGAGGAGGTCGACGTCGTCATCACCGAGGTGGGCGGCACGGTCGGGGACATCGAAATCCTGCCCTTCCTCGAGGCCATCCGTCAGTTCCGAAAGGACGTCGGTCGGGAGAACGTGTGCTACGTGCACGTCACCCTGGTGCCCTATCTCGGCCCCTCGGGGGAGCAGAAGACCAAGCCGACCCAGCACTCGGTGACCGAGTTGCGCAGCCGGGGGATCCAGCCCGACGCCATCGTCTGCCGCAGCGACGGCCCCATTCCCGAGACCCTGAAGGTCAAGATCTCCAACCTCTGCGACGTGCCCCTGCAGGGCGTGGTCAACGCCGTGGATGCCCGCCACCTCTACGAGATCCCCCTGGTCCTTCACGAGGAGGGCCTCGACGAAGAGGTGTGTCGGCTGCTCGGCCTCGGCGGAACGCCCGACCTGAGCAACTGGGAGGCGCTGGTGGAGCGGGTCGACGCCGCTGCCCGACCGGTGCGCATCGGGGTCATCGGCAAATACGTCAGCCTGCCCGACGCCTATCTGTCCGTAGGGGAGGCGTTGCGTCACGCCGGCTACTCCCACGATGCCGATGTCGACGTCCAGTGGATCCAGGCCGAGGACGTGGAGGGCCTCCTGGCCGAGGGACAGCTGCGTGACATGGACGGCATCGTCATCCCGGGCGGCTTCGGGGAGCGGGGGATCAAGGGCAAGTTGACGGCCGCCGGCTATGCCCGGGAGCGAGGAGTTCCGTGTCTCGGCCTGTGCCTGGGCATGCAGGTCATGGTCATCGACTACGCCCGGAACGTCCTCGGGTTGAGCGGGGCGAACTCGTCGGAGTTCGACGCCAGTTCTCCCCACAAGGTGATCGACCTCATGGACACCCAGCGCGACGTGGTCGACATGGGAGGCACCATGCGACTCGGTGTGTATCCGGCCAGCCTCGTCCCCGGGTCGGTGGTCGCCCGGGCCTACGGCAAGGAGCTGATCTACGAGCGACACCGTCATCGCTACGAGTTCAACCCTCGCTACCGGGCCCGCCTCGAAGAAGCCGGCCTGGTCTGCTCCGGGGTCTCGCCCGACAACCGCCTGGTCGAGTTCGTCGAGCTCGACTCTCATCCCTTCTGGGTCGGGACCCAGGCGCATCCCGAGTTCAAGAGCAGGCCCGAGCGACCGGCCCCGCTGTTCCGGGAGTTGGTCGCCGCCGCCCTCGAGCGGGCCGAGGGCCGTCGACCCCGCCTCCTCGATCCCGATTGCATCGCCCCGCCGGTCCCTGCCGGATGAGCGGGTTCTCCCTACGGGGTGAGCGGGTCATCCATCGGGGCCGGATCGTCAGCCTGGTCGAGGCGACCTTCGTCGG
>DASZDM010000044.1:0-4076 GCA_035942015.1 Acidimicrobiales bacterium
CTGGAGCCCTACCATGAGGGCCACGCTGATCGAAGGCTTAGCTTAGACATCACCGGCTGCCTCTGGCGTTGCTGCGTAAGTCCAGACCACGCCGGTTGCTTCCACGTCGGTGCCCACGTTGCGGCCAGCGGCCAGGGCACGGTCTACCTTCTTGCGGGCGGACTCTTCGTCGAAGGCGAGCACGGTCACCTTCGCTTCGTCTCGACCTGGAAGGGGCGCTTCTGCTTCGGTATGCATGAGGCTACGGAAGCGAACGGCCGTGCGTAGCCGCGGGGTAGCGGCCGTCGTCGGCCTTTCACGCCACTTGGCGCCGCAATCCCCCGTTTCCGGAAGAACCGCACCGCACAGGATCGCTGTAGAGGCCTTCAGAGAGGGCGCCGGGGGTGTTGGCACCCGGAGATCTCTTCCGAACGCGGGCTGTTGGACGCCTGCGCCCCGTACGAGCGGCGACGCCGCTCGGCCTGGGGTGTCGATAGCAGCGGCTCCTACTGCGCCCGGGGGCACCGGCCTGCCCCGTCGAGGACCGCTCCTATCAACTGTTCACCCTGGTGCTCGCGGCTGAGGAGTCGGCATTACCTCACAGCGCGGAGGGCGAGCCGCGACTCGGGAGAAACTGGCCCGCCCTCTAGCCCGCCCATGGCCTTTACCGCCCCAAAGCCGGCTTCGTGAAGCATCTGCACGAGCTCCGTGACGGTGTAGAGGCGGATGCGGAAGGTCTTGACGATCTCGCCGTACCTCACCGTCGCGGTGCGGACACCGGTCACCCAATCCGTTTCGCCCTCCTCGGACACGGGCCCCAGGTCGATCGAACTTCCATACCGATGCGCGACCAGGTCGCGGTGCATCAGTTCCATCACCAACACGCCCTTGGGACGCAGCGTGGCGGCCCACGCCCTCAGCGCCGCCCCGTCATTGCGCCGGTCCTCGTAGTAGCCGAAGCTTGAAAATAGATTGATCGCTGCGTCGAACGGTCCGGTGGGCGGGTGGCGCATGTCTGCCTCGACGTACCGCGGTCCCGGGTTTCGTTCTTCAGCCAGCTGCAACTGCGTGGGTGAGACGTCAAGCCCTGTGACGTCGTACCCCCGCGCCGACAGCGGTCCGGATATTCGGCCGAAGCCACACGCGATGTCAAGCACGGTGGCACCGGGTGCCAAACCCAGCAGTCTCTCGAGGTCATCTACCACGCCGGTTGTGTTGTCGAAGCTGCCGGCGGCCGACCACGCCTCGACGTAGTCCTCGTCGAAGAAATCCTGCCACCACTCCATCTGTGCCCACCTCCACCGTTCACGGCCAGTTGAGACGGTATCCGGCAATCGAGTGGGCCCCAAGGTCGCCCTCGGGTGGTCTTGACACCCAACGCCCAAGGTCCCACGGAGCTTCTTTCGGGTACGCAGGTCACGCTGTGGACTCGAACTTCATTGTCGCCAGGTTGAACGTCGGGATCCTCGTCGTCGGCAGCATCGTCGCCTTCATCGAAGGGAAGTGGGTCGTGGGCGCTTCGGTCCTTGTCGTTGCGTTCGCACTTGGCTTCTTCGTGGCGTTTATGGAGCGATGGGATCTC
Organism: Acidimicrobiales bacterium; assembly: GCA_035942015.1. Taxonomy (GTDB): domain Bacteria; phylum Actinomycetota; class Acidimicrobiia; order Acidimicrobiales; family CADCSY01; genus JADDRA01. The sequence continues at coordinate 1,562 of DASZDM010000044.1, forward strand.
TCGCGGCGAGGCGTCTCCAAGTCTCAAGACTCATAAGAACGGCTCCCGACCGCACGAGCGATGCTTGCTCTGGATCTCCCAGTCGACTGGGCTGAAGACAGCGCCGAAGTGCCGATCACCTGCGGGCCGTCCTTGCCGACCGGGACGTCGTCCGGCCCGCTCGCGATCCCCAAGTAGGAGGGATGTCGGAGCGGAAGACCCGGCATTTGGTGCGCTCACCCAGGAACTGCAACAACCCGCATAGCTGCCCCCCGGGGGGTACCGTGGGAGCGCCCAGGAAGGCGCATTCCACGTTCCGACCGGCCTACCGACCGTGGAAGAGCAAGTAGCCCAGGGCGGGGCCTGCCTCGTAGTCTTCATCATGATGGCCATTGGCATCTCCCTTGGCGCCGCCGGTCTCGGCGTTGCCTACCCCACTGAAGCCATCCAGCCGCCGCCTCCAGAGCCTGAGTCGTCGAGGAAAGGTGAGTGACGCCTTGTCTCGCGGAGATTGGTTAGTGACGGGAATTTGGAGCTTGATCATCGCAGCGGCGGCATTCGCCACACGAAACCGCGAGCCCACGAGTCTCGACGGCTGGCCGTTTAGGAGGTGGCGGCTAGGCAGACCGTCTCGGCAAGAGTTGCAGATTGGTGCCAGGGTGGTGGGTGCAGTGGCCTTTGTCGTTGGAATCGTATCTCTGGTGATGGCAGCAATGGCCTGACCCCTTGAGATCGCCCACCTGTCTGATGGCCGAGCAGGTTGCCGCCCGCTTGGCGGCCTGGCTGCGCTACACCCCTTTTCGCTGCCGGCGATGCTGGCTGGATTCGACCTGCAGCCGAGCGTGGACGGCAAGCTGTTCGAGGACCTGGCCACCTTGCGCTTGATCGACGGGAACCGGCGGCTGTTCCTGGGTTCGCCCCGGGTCAGCCCGGGTGCGGCAAGATGACCCATCTGGGCCCCGCCACCCGGGCCGTCGATGCCAGCTACCGGGACTACTTCTCCAACGTCGGCGACATGCTGCGACCGCCCGGGCGCGGCACTGACTAGCCGTACCGACGTGCCGCTAGCGCGGGGGTGGAGCGGCGGCGGCCACCAGCTCGTCGTCGAGGGCGAGCAGCACCGAAGACTTCTTCGCGCTGGCGGCGCTCGCGACGGCCTCGCACACTCATGTGAGTACGGTCGACGCCAATGCGAAGGCATCGGACGAGCACTTGGTTGGCGGCCGCAGTCGCGGATGGTGGGTTGCTCATCCCGGGGTCTCCGTCGACACGCTCCTTCGACTTTCGACTCGCCCCCGACTTCGCCTCCGCCGCAGCTGATGAGGTGTCTGTCATGTTCGGCTGGGACGACTACCGGGTTGGGACCGCCGCTAGGTCGGCGAGCTCGTGGGCAATCTCGGAATGGTCCACCGGGCGCAGCGGGGCCATCGGTGTCGGCGTGGCCGTGGATGGTCGCTACGTCGAGGCGACCAAAGAACTGCGGCGCCGACGACGGTCGTTGATGAACCGCGTCAATCGCGCCCTTCAGGACGGCGTGGTCGTGCCGCTGTGCGCCGTCGGGCACATCAGCGGTGTGGTGGACGCCGACCGGACGATGGTCGCTCTGCTCTGCTCAGTGTTGGCCGAGAGGCCCGCCTTGCGACTACGCCTGGGCGACGCCGGGAGGGTGCGCCGCCTAGTTTCCGAAATGGTCGCCCAACCGCATCACGAGGTCCCGTTTCACATGGGCGGACGCAGGCGGACACTTGAGGTTCTGGCCGCCTTGCGCACACTCGGCTACGAGCACCGTCTCGGGGGACGCCCTCTGCCCGACGAGAAGATCCCGTCCGCCGACGAGCTAGCGCCGCAGGTCCTCGCCAAGATTCGTGCCAACCCCTACGCCGAAAGGATCGATATCGACGAGGCGATGGTGCGGGATGTCATCAACCGCCACTACGTGGCCGTCGCAGCCTGGCCGATCACCGCACTGATGGACTGAAACTCTCTCCCCGAACCATTCAGATCGACCTGCGCAGAAGGGCGGCGCCGAGGTGCCGCTCGGCTGCGCCGGCCCCAGCGGCCGACGCCGGCGCCAAGGCGGCGGCCTACCCGTGCCGATCATCCGCTTGCGCTGGCCTCGGCGGCTCCGAGCCGGCAATCGCGACGGACGCACGCTGCTGACATCTGCCCGACAACGGCGTCGTCACCGAGCGGCAGTTATGCCACTCGCCCGCCGGCGAACCATGAGCTGCGGAGATGTGCCGACTCCTCGGCGCCAGTCCATCGAACATCGAGCGGCTCTCCGTAGTACCAGAAGCGACCTGCGTCGTACTCTGCCAACTCGTCATCGGCGGCATCCTGAACGACGTCGTCGGAGAACTGTCCGTCAACGGTGGTGTAGAGGAACAGCGCATCGCGCGAAGGGCCCCAGCGCCGCCACCACAACCAGCCTCCGACCACCTCGGCATAGGGATGAACCTCAACGAGAACAAGGCCAACCTCGCGGTCGCTGCGGAACAACCGGCCGACCCGATCTCGGTATCGGTCGAATCGTGGG
>DASZDM010000045.1:0-5674 GCA_035942015.1 Acidimicrobiales bacterium
GCCCGTCCGAGTGCGTGCTCGGTGGTCGCGCTGCGGACCCGATGGCGAAATCCCTCATCCTCGTCGATGACCCTTCGGGCGGCGGCCAGCGCCGGATCCGGGAAGCGCGTGAAGCCCAGCAGAGGCACGAGTCCCCTAGGAGGAGGAACCGGCGGCTCCGCCACCAAACCCTCGCGCGCAACACCGATCGCCACCTCCACCGCCGGCCGGAGAAGCGCATCACCAGGCTTCAGACAAACCCCCGGGTGAACACGAGCTGCGAAGCAGCGAGGCGCCGGCCGCCGGCGAGGAGATGGCCGAAATCGCTACACCTGGCAGGCGCCACAGAAGAAGGTGGACCGCTGCGCCCAGCGCGAGCGCATCACCGGCTGGCGGCATCGCCGGCACGCCTCACCCTCTCGGGCATAGACCTTGTGTTCGGACTGGTAGCTGCCAGGGGCACCGTAGAGATCCCGGTACTGCTGGTCCGAAAGCGACGAGCCCCGGTGCTTGATGGCGTCGTTGAGGGTCTCCAGCAGTGCCCGGTACAGGCGGCGGACCTCCTGGGTGCTGAGCGAATCGGAACTGCGATCGTTGCGAAGGCCGGCGGCCCAGAGGATCTCGTCGCTGTAGATGTTGCCGAGGCCGGCGATGAACCGCTGGTCCATCAGCAGCGTCTTCAGCTTGACCTTGCGGGCGCGCAGGCGGGCGCCGAACGCATCCCAGCTCATGACGTCGACCAACGGGTCGAACCCGAGCTCGTAGACCTCGGGCACGTCGCTGGCCAGCGCCTCATGGCTGACGACGAAGATCTCACCGAATGTCCGCGGGTCGACGAATCGGAGCTGGCCCCCCTGGGTGAAGGTGAAGGTGACATGGGTGTGCGGAGCCACAGGGTCCTTGGCCGCCGTCTTGAGGAGCTGACCACTCATACCGAGATGGACCACCATGACGTCCTCGCCCAGCGACAACAGGAGGTATTTTCCCCGACGACTCACCCCCTGGATCTTCTGGCCCTCGATCTTGTTGATGAAGTGCTTCTTGTTCGGGTGGCGCCGGATGGCGCGCATGCCCGAGACCTCGACCGTCTTGATCCGGCGGCCGACGACCTCCTTCTCGAGGTCACCTCGCAACGTCTCGACCTCGGGGAGTTCGGGCATCAGGCCGACACCTCCTCAGAGCTCTGCGCCGGACCCTCACTGGCGGCGACGCTCGAGTCGGCCTCCATGGTGCGCCAGATCATCCGTGCCGCCTCCTGCTCGGCCTGCTTCTTGGAACTACCCTCCCCCTTGCCCGACAGAATTCCGCCCACCTCGACGGTCGCGACGAAGTGCTTGGCGTGGTCGGGGCCCCGCTCCGCCACCTCGTAGTGGGGCAGGCTCTCGAACCGGCGGGCGGCCAACTCCTGGAGGCGGGTCTTATAATCCAGGGCGCCGGGGCCGGAGGCGGCTTCGGCGATGCGAGCCGAGAGGCAGCGCATGACCAGCGCCGAAGCATCATCCCACCCGCCGTCGAGGTACACCGCCCCGATGACCGCTTCAAGGGTGTCAGCCAGAATCGAGGGTTTGGACCGGCCACCGGAGTTGTCCTCGCCCCGACCGAGGCGCAGCGCCTCCCCAAGCCCCAACTCCAGCGCCACGTCGGCCAGGGTGGACGCACTCACCACACTCGCCCTGACCTTGGCCAGCTCGCCCTCGGGGAGGTCGGTGTAGGTGCGAAAGACGTGATCGGTGACGACGAGGCCGAGTACGGCGTCGCCCAGGAACTCGAGGCGTTCGTTCGACTCGTCCCCGAGCGACTCACCGCACCAGGAACGATGGGTCACGGCGCTGGCCAGTAGGGCCACGTCCTCGAAGTGGTGGGAGAGGCGCCGGCTCAGTGCCTCCAACTCCGGTGCAGCTCCCAACCTCAGCCGAGGCGGGCGCAGACGTAGTCGACGGCGTCTCGAACCGTCTTCAGGTCCTCGAGGTCCTCGTCCTCGATGCGAAAGCCCACGGTCCGTTCGCCGACCTCCTCCTCGATGGCCTCGACCAGCTCGATGAGCGCCAGCGAGTCGGCCTGAAGATCGTCACTGAAGGACTTCGCCTCGGTGATCTCCGAGGCGTCGATCTCGAGGATGTCGGCCAGGCGGTCACGAACCAGCTCGAAGACCTCGGTACGGTCCATTGGGCTGTGCTCGACATGGGTTTCAGCAGGCACCGAAAGGGCTCCAGGGACGACGGACAGGATGGCAACCGGGCGTCTACACCCGGTGCGAAGCCGGGATTGTACACGCCCGACGACAAGGCTCCCTCCCCGGCAGTCACGCTGCCGCGGTCACGACCTTGCGCAGTTCACCGACGAGGTCGGCCACCACCATCTCGCGGGCCACGCCCAAGGCGTTCACCACCGCGTTGGCCGACGACGAACCGTGGCTGATGATGCAGACACCCTCGACACCGAGCAGCATGGCGCCGCCGTAGCTTTCAGGATCGAGATCGCTCACCAGGGGCGCCACCGCGGGCCAGAGGACCTCGAAGGCCGCCCGCAGGTCTTCGGTTGCCGTCATGGCCTCCAACAGGGCACGCTCGACGAAGCGCATCCCGCCCTCGAGCGTCTTGAGCACCACGTTGCCGGTGAAGCCATCGCTGACCACGACGTCCACATCGTCGGTCATGACGTCGCGCCCCTCGACGTTCCCGACGAACGTGCCTCCCGACGCCGTCGACCACGCCCCATCAGCCAGCAGGGCGTGCGCCTCTTTCACCAGGGAGGTCCCCTTCGAGGCTTCCTCGCCCACCGACAGCAGGCCCACACGCGGTTGCTCGAGACCGTAGCGGGCTCGGGCGTAGACCGAACCCATCTGGGCAAACTGCACCAGCCAGCTGGCCTGGCACTCGGCGTTGGCGCCGGCGTCGAGGAGGACGGTCGGTAGCGAACCAGGAACGGGGATGGGAGTGGCGATGGCGGGCCGGTGGACACCGCGGATGCGCCCCATGCGGAGCAGGGCGCTGGCCATGGCCGCGCCCGTGTTGCCGGCGCTGACCATGGCCGAGGCCGTACCGTCGCGCACGGCCTCGGCCGCCCGAACCACGGATGCGTCCTTCTTGCGCCGTACTGAAGCTCCCGGGTCGTCGTGCATCTCGACGACCTCACTGGCGGCCAGGACCGGCAACTGGCCGGGGCCGGCGGCGGCGATGTCGTCGGGACGCCCAACCAGCAGCACAGGGATGCCGTGCTCCTCGCTGGCCCGACGGGCACCGGCAACGATCTCGCCGGGCGCCTTGTCGCCGCCCATGGCATCGACGGCGACGGGCCTCACCTCAGGCGCCCGCTTCCGGCCTTCGAACCCCCGCTCAACCGACGTCTAGGGCCTGACGGCCGCCGTACCAGCCACACGTCGAGCACACGACATGGGGCAACTTGGCCGAGGCGCACTGGGGGCACACGCTGCGGGCCGGGATGTCGAGACGCCAGGCCGAAGCCCGTCGGCTCCGGCTCTTGGCCTTGCTCGTCTTCTTCTTGGGAACGGCCATTTCGAGAAGCCTACCGACCCGGGCCGGACTACTCGAAGTGGAGCTGATCCAGTCCGGCCCAGCGGCGGTCCCCGACCTCTTGCGCACATCGGCAATCCACCTGGTTCCGGTCCGTTCCGCACTGCGGGCAGAGCCCGGCACAGTCGGCCCGGCACAGCGGAGCCAGGGGCAGCTCGAGCAGCACCGCCTCGCGCACCACGGGTTCGACGTCGACAGAATCGCCGTGCAGCGGCCGGGTCTCGCCCTCGGTCGGCTCGGCCTCGAAGATCTCCAGGATGGGGGCGTGCAGCGTGGCCCGCACGGGACCAAGGCAACGGCGGCATTCGCCCGACCAGGGGGCGGCGGCGGTGCCCTTGACCACCACCGCCTCGTTCAGGGCCTCCAGACGAACGTCGATCCGGACTGCTTCCCCCTCGGCCACCCGGCTGCCGAGCACCACGAGGTCCTCGAGCTCGACCTCGAGGTGCTCGTCACGGCGCCGGCCCGGGCGGGCAAGCAGGTCAGCCACCCCGAGGATCAGGTCCCGGTGCGCCATCAGGAATCCTGATCGTAGAACTCGGCGTCATCGTCGACCTCCTCGAGCAGCGGCTGTGCCTCCTGCTCAGGAATCGACGCCTGCAGCCGGGCCCGGCCGGCCTGGACCGTCTTGGTGATCCGGTCGAGCACGATCTCGAACTGGGCCAGCCGTTGGTCGCAGAAGTCCTCGGCCTCGTGCCGCAGGCGCCGGGCCTCGGCATCGGCGTCGTCGATCGTGCGCCGAGCCTCCTGCTGCGCTGACCGCACCACCTCCGTGCGCTGCACCATCCGTTCGGCGCGGACCCGGGCTGCCTCCAGGATCTCGTCGCCCTCCCGTTGCACCTTGGCCAGGAACTCCTCCCGTTCGCGCAGCAGCCAGCGGGCCGCCCGCAGCTCCTCGGGCAGTCGGGCGACGGTCTCTTCCACCAACTCCAGGACTTCGTCACGGTTGACCATGACCGACGCCGACAGCGGCATGGGTCGGGCATTGCCGATGAGATCGGCCACCCTGTTCAGGAGCGTCGCCACGTCGGCAGCCGCCGAAGGCGCGGGACCGTACTCCTGCTCGACGCTGCCCATGGCTACATCTCCCTTCAGAGTCTGCTTCAGGTTCGGTACTTCTGGTGCAGGCACTTGGCGACGGCGTCGGGGACCATGGAGCCCACGTCGCCTCCCAGGCGCACGATCTCTCGGATGTACTTGGACGCAATGTAGGAGTTGGTGGACGCCGACGGGACGAACAAGGTGTGTACTCCGGAGATGGCCAGGTTCATCTGGGCTTGGGCCATCTCGCTTTCGAAGTCGGACGGCGCCCGTAGCCCACGAATGATCATGTCCGCCCCCACCGCCTTCGCCAACTCGACCACCAGGGTGGCGAACGGCCGGACCACCACGTGGTGAAGGTCCATCAACGCCTCTTCGATCACCGACGTTCGCTCGTGGAGCTCGAGAAGGGGTTGCCCTTTGGCCGGGTCGTGCCAGGCCGCCACCACCACCTCGTCGAAGAGCCCGGCCACCGTGTGCACCAACTCGAGGTGCCCGTTGTGGAAGGGGTCGAACGATCCGGGATAGAGGACTCTGACCACCGCTGCCTCCAAGAGCCTCAGGGCAAGGCTCCTCACCTGCTCCGGACGAGATCCACCACGGTACTCCCGTAGCGCTTCGAGCGCAGCACCCTCCAGCCCGCGCCGACCTCGATCGGCCGGTCCGACTCGAGCACGACCAGTTCCGCAGCAACGGCACCGAGGAGCCGGCCCCAGGACTCGTCGTCGAAGCGATACGGGGGATCCAGCAGCACCAGGTCGAAGACACGGCGCTCCTCGACCACGAAGCGCAGGGCGTCGCTCCGCACGACACGGGCCGCGTCGGCCAGCCCGGTGGCCGCCAGGTTGGCCCTGACCACGTCCAACGCCCGCTGGTCGTTGTCCACGAACGTCACCCGCGCTGCCCCTCGGGACAAGGCCTCGATGCCCAGTGCGCCGGAACCGGCGAACAGGTCCAGCACCTGGGCTCCCCGAACCGCCCCCAGGCTGTCCAGTGCGTTGAACGTGGCCTGGCGGACCCGGTCGCTGGTGGGGCGCGTGGCGGTGCCCGCAGGCGCGGCCAGGCGGCGTCCCCTCGCCGTTCCCGCCACCACCCGCACCCCTCCTGCCTAGCTCTTGAAG
>DASZDM010000046.1:0-19974 GCA_035942015.1 Acidimicrobiales bacterium
CACCTACATCGACGCCGGGGTGCGTCTCTCCGCTGACGTGACCCTCCTCCCCGGCACGCTGCTGGCCGGTGTGACCGAGGTGGGCGAGGGATCTGAGATCGGCCCGGCTACCCGTCTGACCGATTGTGTGGTGGGCGCCCGGGCAACCGTGGTCACCAGCGTGGGCATCGGTGCGGAGGTGGGGGCCGGCGCTCGGGTCGGACCGTTCGCCTCTGTCGGCCCCGGGTCCGTCATCCCCGCCGGGGCCGTCACGGGTCCGTTCTACACTGCCTGAGTGATGGAGTTCGTGCCCAAGAAGAAGCTCCAGCTCTTGGCCGGGCGGACCCATCCTGGGCTGGCTCGGGAGATCGCCGGTCACCTCGGGGTCGAGTTGGGCGAGACCAACCTGATCGACTTCGCCAATACCGAGATGCGCTGCCGTTTCGGTGAGTCGGTTCGGGGCGCCGACGTGTTCGTCGTCCAGACGCACTGCGAAGCCAACGGCCGGTCGGTCAACGACTCGATTTTCGAACAGCTCATCATGATCGATGCTGCCAAGCGGGCGTCGGCCAAGCGGATCACCGCCGTGTGCCCGTACTACGGATACTCCCGCCAGGACCGCAAGAGCCAGGGGCGTGAGCCGATCACGGCCAAGCTGGTGGCCGATCTGCTGGCCTCGGCCGGGGCCAATCGCGTCTTGAGTGTCGACCTGCACTCGGGGCAGATCCAGGGGTTCTTCGACGGCCCCTTCGACCATCTCACGGCCATGCCGGTGCTCGTCGAGCACCTCAGGGTCCATCTGCCCGGGGATGTGGTGGTGGTCTCCCCCGATGCCGGACGGGTCAAGGCAGCCGAGCGCTTCGCCCGCCATCTCGGTCACGACATGGCGGCGGTGTACAAGCGCCGGCAGAAGTCGACGATCCACGCAGTGGAGGCGCTGGGCGTCATGGGGGATGTCGCCGGACGGAGTTGCGTGTTGGTCGACGACATGATCGATACGGCCGGGACCATGTGTGCAGCGGTCGGTCAGCTCAAGCGAGAGGGTGCCTCGGAGGTGTGGGCAGTGGCCACCCACGGGGTCTTCTCAGGGCCGGCGATCGACCGGCTCAAGAACTCGCTCATCGACCGGGTGATCATCACCGACACGTTGCCGCTCCCGGCCGACAAGCAGATCGACAAGATCGAGGTCCTCCCGGTGGCCAAGCTCATCGCCGACGCCATCGACGCCGTCTTCGAGGACACCTCCGTGTCGGAGATCTTCGGCGGCGAGAACCAGTCGTGACGGCCAATGCTTGGGGCGGGCAGGACCGGCGGCCAATACCCCGCGTCGACTGAGGCGTGACCAGCCACGTCTTCTAGACTCGGACAATGGCTGAACTGGCACTCAAGGCGGAGACCGGGCGAACGAAGGGCTCACGTGCGTCGCGTCGCCTGCGGGCCGAGGGCAAGATCCCCTGTGTCGTCTACGGCCACGGGATCGATCCCTTGTCCGTCGCCGTCAATAGACGGGAGCTGCGAGGGGTCCTGACCACCGAGGCGGGGATGAACGCCCTCGTCGATCTGGGTGTCGACGGCCAGCAGCACCTCACCGTCGTGCGCGACGTGCACCGCCACCCTGTCCGCCATGAGGTCATCCACCTCGACTTCGTGATCGTCCGCCGCGACGAGGTCATCAGCGTGGAGGTGCCGATCGTCTTGACCGGCTCAGCTGAGGACGTTCGCCGCGAAGCCGGCACCGTCGACCAGGTCCTGTTCAACCTCCCTGTGATGGGCCGGCCCGGGAGCTTTCCCAACGAGCTCGAGATCGACATCTCCAATCTGCGAATCGGCGACAGCGTCCGGATCGACGACCTCGTCCTGCCCAACGGCGTGACCACCGAGCTCGATGGCGAGGAGCCGGTCGTGGTGGCCCAGCTCAGTCGGGCGAGCCTCGAGGCTGATGAGCTGGAGGCCGAAGCCGTCGCCGAGGGCAACACCGGCGAGGAGTCCGCCGGAACCGAGTAGTTGCGGCTGCCGGGCCGGCGCCCGGGGCCGTGCGGCTCGCCGGCTGATCTGGTCGCGGTCGGTCTGGCCAACCCGGGGGCCGAGTATGCGGGGACACGTCACAACATCGGGGCGGAGGTCGTCGAGCTGCTCGTCGAGCGCAGTGGCGCTCGCCTCAAACGGGCCGTGGGCCGCGCCCTGTCAGCGGAGGTCCGTCGCGATGGGCGCCTGCTCGTCGTAGCTGTCCCGGGCACGTTCATGAACCTTTCAGGCGAGGCGGTCGCCCCGCTCGTTCGTCGCTACTGCCCCGAAGACGTGTCCCGCCTGGTGGTGATCCACGATGAGCTCGACCTGCCGCCCGGCCGCATCCGGGTGAAGGTGGGAGGAGGCCTGGCCGGCCACAACGGGCTCAAGTCGATCAAGGCTCATCTCCACAGTGATGCCTTCCTACGCGTGCGGGTGGGCGTGGGCAGGCCCCCCGGTCGCCAGTCGGGCGCCGACTACGTGTTGCGGCACCCCGGCAAGGCCGAGCGCGTCGAGCTGGACATCGCCGTGGCCGATGCCGCCGATGCCGTCGAAACCATCCTCACCGAGGGTCCGGAGCGGGCCATGAACCGCTTCAACTGACCCCAGAGCACAACCCTCCGACAAAGAGCGGAGTAGGGCGTCGACAGAAGCAGGAGGGGTCCTGAGGAGGGAAGGGCGGTAACCTGGGGCGGTCGTGCGCCTGTCGTCCCTGTCCCCGCTGCTGCGCGATGAGCCGGCGCTGGCCGAGGTTCTTGGACGCTCCTTGGCCACTCTGGCCGTCCCCGAGGCGGCGAGGGCCATCACCGTGGCCCACCTGGCGCAGCGCATCGATCGCCGTCCCGTCGTGGTGGCGGTATCCACGACCAGTGAGGCCGAGCACCTGACCCACGACCTCGAGGCCTTCCTCGGGCCCGACGCCGTCGACCTTTTCCCGGCCTGGGAAACGCTCCCCTTCGAACGGGTCAGCCCCAGCGTGGAGACCATGGGGCGGCGGTTGCGCACGCTGTGGCGGGTGCGAACGGGCGTGGCGACCGTGGTGGTGGCTCCGGTGCGGGCCCTGGTGCAGCGTCTCGGTCCCCATGTGGAGGAGATCGAACCTGTCCTGGTGCACCCCGGCGACCAGCTCGACCCCGTCGAGCTCGTCGCTCGTCTGGTGGGTGAGGGCTATCGCAGGGAGTATCAGGTCGAGCACCGAGGCGAGGTTGCCGTGCGGGGCTCCATCGTGGACGTCTACCCGTCCACGGCCGACGGCCCTGTCCGCATCGACCTGTGGGGTGACGAGGTCGACCGGCTCAGTGCCTTCTCGGTCAGCGACCAGCGATCCCGGGCCGACTTGGAGGGAGCCGAGATCTTCGGGTGTCGGGAACTGCTGCCCACCAAGGAGGTTCGGGGCCGCGCCGCTGACTTGGTGGCGACCGAGCCGTGGGGCCGGGAGCAGTGGGAGCGCCTGGCCGAAGGCCAGATCTTCGACGGGATGGAGTCGTGGATGCCGTGGCTCGCCGAAGCGGAGCACACCGTGTTCGACCTGCTCCCCGGCGACAGCGGCCAGATCCTGCTGGTCGACCCGCGTCGCATGCGGGACCGGGCCGCCGACCTCGCTGCCGAGGAAGCTGATCTGGCCGCCTCCCTCGCCCGCACGTGGGGGGCGGCCGCCGGAGCTGACGCCGACCTGCCTCGGCTCCACCTCCCCTTCGACGCCCTACTGGCCACAACGGCCGCTCCGGTCTGGTCGCTCACCACCACCGCCGAGGGGCCGCGGTCGCCGCAAGTCCAGGCCAGCGCCTGGGCTCCGGTGGTGGGCGATGCCGGACAGCTGGCCGACCGTCTGCGTTCACTGTTGGCCGATCGGTACCGGGTCGTCCTTGCTGCCGACGGCGACGGCTCGGCCAACCGCATGGCTGCCGCCCTGGCCGACGAGGGGGTCGCCCTCACCGTGCACCGGCACGACGACCGGACCGACGCCGAGGCGCTCGACCTGAGCGGACCCGGAGGCCACGTGGTGGTGGCACCTCTCGACCGGGGCTTCGTGTTGCCCAACGCCCGACTGGCCGTACTGGCCGAACGTGACGTCACGGGCCGGCGCCGGGCCCATCGTCCCGCCCGTCCCCGGCGGCGTGACGCCGCCGGGTTCTTCGACGATCTCAAGTCCGGCGACTACGTGGTCCATGTGCAACACGGGGTGGCCCGCTACGGGGGGATAGTGACCCGCGCCATGGGAGGCGTCGAGCGTGACTACCTCCTGTTGGAGTACCGAGGCGGCGACAAGCTCTACGTGCCTTCCGACCAGATCGGTGCCGTGCGTCATTACACCGGGGGAGAGTCGCCCTCCCTGCATCGCATGGGCGGCGCCGACTGGCAGCGAGCCAAAGCCCAGGCCCGGTCTGCGACCCGGGCCATCGCCCAGGAGTTGGTGGCGCTGTACCAGCGCAGGGCCGCGGCCACCGGCCACGCCTTCGCTCCCGACAGCCCCTGGCAGCGGGAGATGGAGGAGGCGTTCCCGTACAAGGAGACGCCGGACCAGGCCCGTGCCATCGGAGAGGTCAAGGCCGACATGGAGCTGTCCCGACCCATGGACCGCCTCATCTGCGGCGACGTCGGCTTCGGCAAGACGGAGATCGCCCTGCGCGCCGCGTTCAAGGCCGTCCAGGACGGCATGCAGGTGGCGGTGCTGGTGCCCACCACCCTGCTGGCCCAGCAGCACGGCACGACCTTCGGCGACCGCCTCGCCCCGTACCCGGTGCGGGTCGAAGTGCTCAGCCGGTTCCTCACGGCCGGCCAGGCCGACCAGGTGTTGCGGGGCCTCGCCGACGGCGAGGTCGACATCGTCATCGGCACCCACCGCCTGCTCAGTGGGGACGTGAGGTTCAAGCGCCTGGGCCTGTTGGTGGTGGACGAGGAGCAACGCTTCGGGGTCACGCACAAGGAGGCGATCAAGGAGATCAAAGCCGATGTCGACGTGCTCACCCTGACGGCCACCCCCATTCCCCGGACGCTGGAGATGAGCCTGACCGGCATCCGCGACCTCTCTTTGCTCCACACGCCGCCGGCCGAGCGACAGCCCATCCTCACCTACGTGGGGGAGTACGACGAACGGGCCGTGGCCGAGGCGCTGCGCCGGGAGCTGCTACGGGAGGGTCAGGTCTTCTTCGTCCACAACCGCGTGTCCGACATCGATCGTGTGGCCGATGACCTTCGCGACCTCGTGCCCGAGGTTCGAATCGCCGTTGCCCACGGCCAGATGGACGAGGGGACTCTGGAGCGGGTCGTCCTCGACTTCTGGCACGGTGACTATGACGTGCTGGTGTGCACCACGATCATCGAGTCGGGCATCGACATGCCTGCGGTCAACACCCTCGTCGTCGATCGAGCCGACCGCCTGGGTCTGGGCCAGCTCCACCAGCTGAGAGGGCGCGTGGGGCGGGCCGGGAGCCGCGCCTACGCCTATCTCTTCCATCCCCGTGACCACGCCCTCTCCGAGGAGGCGTACGAGCGGCTCAAGACCATCGGTGAAGCCACCGAGTTGGGGTCGGGCTTCAAGATCGCCATGCGTGACCTGGAGATTCGAGGAGCCGGCCACCTCCTGGGGGAGAGCCAGTCGGGCCACATCGCCGCCGTGGGCTACGACCTGTACGTGCAGATGGTGAGCGAGGCGGTGGCTGAGCTCAAAGGTGAGCGGCCGCCCGAGCACGTCGAGATCAAGCTCGATATCCCGCTGGACGCCCACCTTCCCGACGGGTACGTGGCCAAGGAGGAGCTGCGCCTGGAGGCCTACCGGCGACTGGCCGGCGTCACCACCGCCACCGAGGTCGACGACGTGCGGCGGGAGTGGGAGGACCGTTACGGCCCTGTGCCGCCTCCGGCGGAGGCACTGTTGGCCGTGGCCCGCCTGCGGGCCGAATGTCACCGTACGGGGGTGCGCCAGGTATCGGCCAACCCGAACGCCGTGGGTCGAGGGCTGATGGTGCGGCTGTCGCCGGTGCGCCTACGGGCCAGCGCCGCCGTGCGTCTGCGCCGGCTCCACAAGGACGCGACCTATCGAGAGGAGCTGGCCCAGCTCGTCATCCCTCTACCGGCGGGAGCCGACCCTGCCACTGTGTTGACGGCCCTGCTCGAGGAGCTGCTCCCTCCCGATGCGCCAGCAGTGGCATCCTGACGCCATGGCATCGCCGTTCCGCACTCCTCTGGCCACCAGGCAGTGGCTGGGCTCCGCGCTGGTCGCCGTCCTGGTGCTCGGCGGATGCTCATCGTTGACCGATACCCCGGCGGCGACGGTGAACGGGGACACCATCACTGCCGATGAGGTCGAAGAGGAGCTGTTGGCCATCCGGTCCAACGATGGCTACCGGGGAGCGGTCGAGCGCAGCCTGGTCGAACAGGGGCTGAGCGTGACCGGCCAGGGAGAGGGGAGCTTCGACACTGCCTTTGCCGCTCGTCTGTTGTCGCTCGGCGTCTTCTTCCAGCTGATCGATCAGGAGGCGCGGGACCGGGGGATCGGCGTCAGCGCCGCCGACATGGAGGACGCCCGGCCTCCCACCGTCGCCAGCGTCGGGGGTGAGGAGGTCTTCACGGCGTTCCCCGAGGACTACCAGCAGCAGCTGGTCCGTCGCCAGGCGCTGGCCGGCAGGATCCAGGAGGCCATCGCGCCCTCTCCCACGATCGAACAGGCCCGGGCGTACTACGAGAAGAACCGGTCCGACTTTGCCGCCGTGTGCGTCAGTCACATCTTCGCCAGCGCCGAGCGAGGGCCGGAGGAAGCTCGAGCCCGCATCGATGAGCTGGCCCGTCAGCTTGCTGCAGGGGCCGACTTCGGGATGCTTGCTGCCGAGCAGTCCGACGATCCGGCGGCGGCCGCGGAGGGTGGGAGTCTGGGTTGCCAGGCGCGAGGGAACCTGATTCCCGCCTTCGAGCAGGCGGCATTTGCGCTTCCTGTCGGCCAGATCAGTGAACCCGTGGAGACCAATGTCGGGTTCCATCTGATCTTGGTGACTGAGCGCCGAGAGCTGCCGCTCGACGAAGTGCAGGAGCAGGTGCTGGCGGCGCTGGAGGGCGAGCGGGTGCCGGTCTTCGCCGAGTTCGTGAACGACGTCACCTGCCGGGCCGAGGTCGAGGTCAACCCCCGCTACGGGACCTGGACAGGTGCCTGCGACGATCCTCAACAGGAGGGCCACGTGGTTCCTCCGGAGGGACCGCCCGAAGCTCCACCCGCAGGGGCAGGTTCCGAATCCCTCGAAGGGGGAGTCGTCCGTCCCGGCGGCGGCTGAGCGACTGTGGCGCGCGTGGTGGTGGTCGGCCTCGGTCCGGCCGGAGCCGAGTTGATGACGGCGGCGACTCGCGAGGCGATCCAACGGATTCCTGTCCGATTCCTGCGCACGGCCCGGCATCCCTCGGCCACAGCCGTCGGTCGGGCCACGTCCTGCGACGACATCTACGAACAGGCGGCCTCACTGGAGGACGTCTACGTCGGGATTGCGGAGCGCCTGGTAGCCGCGGCCGGCGAGCACGGCGAGATCCTCTACGCCGTGCCCGGCTCGCCGCGGGTGGCCGAGGCCAGTGTCGAGCTGCTGATGAGCGATACCCGGGTGGAGGTGGAGGTGCTGCCCGGTCTCTCCTTTCTGGATCTGGTGTGGGACCGGGTTGGTGTCGACCCCCTCGCCGCCGGCGCCCGCCTGGTCGACGGACGGCGATTCGCCGTCGAGGCGGCGGGGGAGCGGGGCCCGCTGGTGGTCGCCCAGTGCGATTCGCTGGCCGTGCTGTCGGAGATCAAGCTCGCCGTGGACGAAGCACCACCGTCGGTCGTGGTGCTCCAGCGCCTCGGCCTGCGCGACGAGTCGATGGCCGAGCTCGGCTGGGCTGACCTCGACCGCATCGTCGAGCCCGATCATCTCACGACGCTGTGGATCCCTGTGCTGGCCGTGCCGGTGGGCGCAGCACTGGTGCGCTTCACGGAGTTGGTCCGCACGCTGCGGAGCCAATGCCCGTGGGATCGCGAGCAGACCCATGCCAGCCTCAGCAGGTACCTGCTCGAGGAGACCTACGAGTTGCTGGAGGCCATCGAGGAAGTGCACCGGGTGGAGGCAACCGACGGGGACGCTGTCGACGACGCCTACGAGCACCTCGAGGAGGAGTTGGGCGACGTGCTGTTCCAGGTCTTCTTCCACGCCACCCTGGCAGGCGAGGCCGGCCGGTTCGATATGACCGATGTGGCCGGCCGGATCCACGACAAATTGGTACGGCGCCATCCTCACGTCTTCGCCGGCCTTGCCGTCGACGGCACCGACGACATCGCCCGGAATTGGGACTCGATCAAAGCCCAGGAGAAGGGTCGGTCCAACCCCATGGACGGCATTCCTCCCGCCCTGCCCGCGCTGCTCTACGCCCACAAGGTGCAACGCAAGGCCGCCTCCGTCGGGGTGGAGGTGGAGGTGCCCGACACCATGTCGGGTGCGGCCATGACCACGGCGGAGGAGGTCGGCGAGGCACTGTTCTCCATGGTCGCCGCCGCCCGCCGCCGAGGCCTCGATCCGGAGGGGGCACTGCGGGCCGTGGCCGTTCGCTTCCGCGACAGGGTCGCGGTCGAGACACCGGCCGATGTCTCGACCGGCTGAATCCAGGCGCGCGGGGGACAAGCCGCCGAGCCTTCAGATGGTGCTCTCGGGGGGTGTCGGCGTGGTGGCTGTGGTCGTCTTCGTGACCGCCATGGCGTTCGGCACCGACATCGCCGAGGTGGCGCCAGGAGCCCGTCTCGGCATCGCCTCGGATGAAGGGCCGATCGGGTTGGCCGTGCTCGTTCCCCGGTGCCGAGGCGAGCGGGTGGTGAGCGTCGAGCTTCTCGACGCCGACGGCACACCTCTCTGGCGTGTCGCGTCGGCCAAAGGAGCCATCGACGACCGCTACGTCGTCGGAGCGGAGGAGACTCCATTTGCCACCACGACCGAGATCGAGCTCCACACTCCGCTGCCCCCCGGGCCACTGACGGCCGTCGCATCATTGGACGACGAGTCGTTCGATGCCACCGACCGGGTCACCTTCGACCCTTCGGCGGTGCCGGCCGACGGGGTGCTCTATCAGGGAGCGGCGATCGGCACCTCCGAGTTCCGGGCCCAGGCCGCCGGCGCCGCCGACTGCGGCGGGCCAACCGACGACCTGGGATTCGTCACCTGGGTCTTCGTTGCCGCCGGCCTGGGCGTGGTGGTCACCTATCTCATGATGGTGATGCGCTACCTCCGAGGGCGAACCCCGTCCCGCTAATGGCCTAGGCGCCCGGTTCGCGAATCGGACGCGGCGGGTCGGCCGGCGTCGGGTCGGGCGTCGGCGTCGGATCGGGGACGAGAGGCGTGGGCGGCGTCGGGCCGCCAGGTCCGGGAATCGGCTGTTCCGGAGGGTCGGGCTGCGGGCCGAGAGGATCGTGGACGGTCATGCCTCAGGTGGTACCCAGAGTTCTGACTCTGGGCTACCTTGGTTGACATCAACCACAGCAGCAACATATCTCGGCGACCATGAGCACCATCGAACGCCTCGTCGGGCGGGAGGTTCTCGACTCGCGTGGCAATCCCACCGTCGAGGTGGAGGTCCATCTCGACTCCGGTGCGGTGGGCCGTGCCATGGTGCCTTCGGGAGCATCGACCGGGCGCTATGAGGCGGTCGAGCGGCGCGACGGGGGCACGCGCTTCGGGGGCCGAGGAGTATCCCAGGCCGTGGCCAGCGTGGTCGGGGAGATCGCCACCGAGGTCGTCGGTCTCGACGCATTCGATCAACGGGCGCTCGACGCCGCGCTCATCGCTCTCGACGCCACCGACGACAAGTCCCGGTTGGGCGCCAACGCCCTGCTCGGTGTGTCTCTCGGTGCCGCCCGCGCCGGCGCGGCGGAGCTCGAGGTCCCCCTCTACCGCTATGTCGGGGGTCTCAACGCCCATGTCCTGCCGGTCCCGTTGATGAACGTCCTCAACGGGGGTGTCCATGCCGACAACAATGTCGACTTCCAAGAGTTCATGGTGGTGCCGTTGGGCGCCGCCTCGTTCTCCGAGGCACTGCGTTGGGGGACCGAGACCTACCACCACCTTCGCCGGCTGCTGCAGGACAGGGCCCTCCCCACGGCGGTCGGCGACGAAGGGGGCTTCGCCCCGGATCTGGCCAGCAACGAAGCCGCTCTCGGGATGCTGGTGGAGGCCATCGTCGCCGCCGGACTCACGCCGGGGGAGGATGTCGCACTCGCCCTTGATCCGGCGACCACCGAGCTCTGGAGCGATGGTGCGTACCGGCTCGAGGGCGAGGACCGCACGCTGACCAGCGCCGAGCTGGTCGAGCTGTGGGCCGAACTCTGTGGCCGTTACCCGATCGTCTCCATAGAGGACGCCATGGCCGAGGACGACTGGGAGGGATGGGCGAGCCTCACAGAGCGGCTGGGCTCGAGCATCCAGCTGATCGGCGACGATCTCTTCGTCACCAACTCCGAGCGCCTGGAGCGGGGGCTTGCCGTGGGCGTGGCCAACTCCATCCTGGTCAAGCCGAACCAGATCGGAACGCTGACCGAGACGCTCGACACTGTGGCCCTGGCCCAGCGCTCCGGCTATACCGCCGTGTTGTCCCACCGGTCGGGCGAGACCGAGGACACGACGATCGCCGACCTGGCGGTGGCCACCAACTGCGGACAGATCAAGACGGGAGCACCGGCGCGCAGTGACCGGGTGGCGAAGTACAACCGCCTGCTTCGCATCGAGGAGGATCTGGGGGAGACAGCCGCCTACCGGGGCCGGGCCGCGCTCAACCCGCGGTTGGAGGGGTGACGGAGGTGCGACGACGGCTGTGGGTGGTGCTGGTCACCCTGGCGTTCGTCGGTGTCTTGTTCCTGGCCGTGTTCCCGTCCCGCACCTTTTTGGCCCAGCGAGCCTCGCTGAGCCGGGCCCAGCATCAGCTGGCGGTGTTGGATGAGCAGAACAGCCTCCTCGAGGAGCGAGTCCGTCTGCTGCAGGACGACGACGAGATCGAGCGCCTCGCCCGTGAGGAGTACCACCTGGTCCGCCCGGGCGAAGAAGCCTATGTGGTGCTCCCGTCGCCGGAGCCGAAGCCGGCGGCACCGGCCGACGCCCATCCGCCCGACGACCGGAACGCCCTGCGCCGCGCTTGGGAATGGGTCGCGAACCATTTCTGAGACGTAGCCCATCGTTGCGCAACGCCACGCCGCGCAGCCCGAACCGCTCGCCCAGTTCTGCGAAGCAGGCGCCGACGGATTACCGTCCCTCGCTGCGCAACGCCAGGCCGCGCAGCCCGAACCGCTCGCCCAGTTCTGCGAAGCAGGCGCCGACGGATTACCGTCGGCGCTATTCATATGGAGCCGCGGATCCTCGATGCCGAGCCGGTGACGTCGCTGGCTGACTACATAACGGCCGGTGGGGGCCGTGGCCTGGATGCGGCACGGCGCCTCGGCCCCATCGGCATCATCGACCATGTGGAGGCGTCCGGACTCCGTGGCCGAGGTGGCGCGGGGTTCACCACCGGCCTCAAGTGGCGGACGGTGGCGGAGAACCTCTCGGCCACCGTGCCGCCCACCGTGGTGGTCAACGCCGCCGAAGGGGAGCCAGGCACGTTCAAGGACCGGGCCATCCTGCGCCGCAATCCCTACAAGGTGCTCGAGGGCGCACTGGTCGCAGCCATGGCCATCGGCGCCGACCGGGTCATCCTGGCATTGAAGGCGTCGTTCAGCACGGAGGTGACCCGCGTGCGCAGCGCCATCGCTGAGGTGCGGGGTAGCGATTGGGCCGACGGTCTGGAGTTGGCGATCGTGGAGGGCCCGAGCCACTACCTCTACGGCGAGGAGACCGCCTTGCTCGAGGTGGTGGCCGGCCGGGCACCATTTCCCCGCATCGCCCCGCCGTTCCGCCACGGCGTCGACGAGGTCGGAGCCGACACGGTCTCGGCCGCCCAGGTCACCATGGCCGGTCCGGCCAACTCCACGCCGGCTCCACCCACGCTGGTCAACAACGTGGAGACCCTCGCCAACGTGCCGGGCATCCTCGCCCAGGGCCCCGACTGGTACCGCACGCAGGGAACACCGGAGTCGCCCGGCACGATCGTGTGTACGATCACCGGCCACACCCGCCGCCACGGCGTCGCCGAGTTCGCCATGGGCACGCCGCTGGACGAGGTGATCGAGGCGGTCGGCGGCGGGCCCCATCCCGGGACGAAAGTCATGGCGGCCATGTCGGGCGTGGCCAACCCGCTGCTCCCTGAGACGTTGCTCCACACGCCGCTGACCTATGAGGCCATGGAGGAGGCGGGAGGCGGACTCGGCTCCGCCGGGTTCATCGTCTTCGACGACACCACGGACCTGGCCGCCGTGGCTGCCGGCGTCTCCCGGTTCCTGGCCGTGGAGTCCTGCGGCCAGTGCACGCCCTGCAAGCAGGATGGCCGCGCCATCGCCACCTTGCTCGACCACCTCCGGGCATCGACGTCCGACCGGCAGTCGCTGGAGGTCGTCTCCGACAAGCTGGCGACGGTGGCCGACGGCGCCCGCTGCTACCTGGCCATCCAACACCAGCGCGTCGTCGGAAGCGTGCTGGCGCTGTTCCCTGAGCAGCTCCAGGCCCACGTCGTTGGAGAACTGGGGGAAGCGGCGCCCGAACTCATCGCCCCAATCCTCGACCTCCATGACGGACGGGCCGTGCTCGATGAGGGCCACTGGGAGAAACAGCTGGACTGGACCTCCGAGGAAGTCGACTCCGGCCAGGCGCCGGCCGACCGCATCGACCAGCGGGCTCCTGATTCTGCCTGAGCGGGGTTCACCACGCTGAGTGGTGTAGATGGGCCCCGTGGCGTTTCCGCCGAGCGGGGGTGCAACCTCACGCTGAGCGCACGTCGAAGGGGAGCTGCCAATCCGGCCTGGTCGTGCCGTCGATGGCCAGCCGCCACACGCAGCGCGTGGCCGGCGGGAGGGACAGGGGCCCGATGCCGATGGCCAGGGGAAGGTCGATGGGGCTTCCCTCGGCCACTCCCGAGGGTCGCCGCACCTCGAAGTTGCCCGTGATCCGCACCGCCCGTTCGCCCTCAGGGCCGGATGTCCGGACGGGCTGACCGTCCTGATCCAACAGGTCGATCACCCACCGGTGGCGTACATCGGTCTGGTCCCATGGCACGTCGATCTTCATGGCGATGGCCATGCTGGCCCGGCCCGGCCCGATCACCGACCAACCTCCCCCGAGCACGTAGAGCTTGCCTCCCACTGCCTGGGCGGCGTCGGCGAGCAACATCGTCACTTTCACCCCCTCTATACTGCCCGGACATATACTGAGGCCGGAAGCGCCCGCCGATTCCCGGCTGGTGAAGAGTGAGGGGGGAAGGTATGGCATGGTGGTGGATCGGAAATATCCTGCTCCTGGCGGTGGTGATCCCGGTGGTCATTCTGTTGTTGAACCGGGTCATCCGACCGACGTTCGAGATCAAGGCGTACGCCGATGACGTGCTGGACCACGGCGTGAAACTCACGGGCACGCTCGATGCCGTTCCGCGTCTGGCCAAGACCCGGGAGCTGACCGGCGCGGCCCGCCAGAACGTGGGCAGGTACGGCGCAGCACTGGAGCGCCTGCTGTGACCGGCGCCGGTGTCGTCAACGCCAGCGTCCTGAGAACGCCCGTCGAGCAGGAAAGGTAGGGAAGATATGGGACTTGCAACGATTGTGACCCTGATCGGCGTGTTCTTGGTGGTGGCCGCCCTTGCCGGGTATCTCATCGCCATCGCCGCCACACTGCGTAACGTCAGCTTCACCCTGGGGACCATCATCATCGGTGTCCGGGCGATCGCCAACCAGACGGCGCCGCTGCGCAGTGTCGTCAACGACATCGTCGGTGACGTCGTGGCCATGGACACTGCGCTGAAGGGCCTGTTGGCTCGTGGTGGACAGGTGGGCGCAGGCGAACGCGGCGCACTGACCACCGGAGGCACCCGAACGAGCCGCCTTCGGGGCCGCTAATTCCAATCCAGTGACCGCCCGGGCGTCGAACTGTCTCCGGGACCCGTCGAACGCGAGGAGGAATCGTCATGGCATACGAGTTCAGGTGAAGAGATGCCGACCATGCCTGCAGGTGGTCAGGCAAAGCAGGAAGTGAAGAAGAGCTGAAGTCCAAGGTCGCCAACCACGTGCGAGAGAAGCACAAGGTCGAGCAGACCACGGACACGATCTGGAACTTCGCCAAGCAGAAGATTCGCCAGAGCTGAGTTGTCGGCCGGTCCTTACAGGGTCCGGCTCCGATGTCCTACAGCGGTTTCTCCGACAGCCCGTGGGTGCGCCCACGGGCTGTTGCGCGTGCGAGCCGTGGTGGTCGCCACGGCGGCGCCGTCACTATTCGCGGTCGGCCCCGTCTAGAAAGTGCGGGGGGTGCTTGCCACTGTGCGTGTTGGTGGCCTACAGTCCCCGGCGCAAGACGCCAACTCATCGGGTGGGGAGAGAGTCCCCTGGTCAGCGACCAGCCGCCCCAGCCGAACCAACTCAGGGGGAAAAATATTGAAGACGCAGCGAAGGGGGCTGGCCGTCGATGAGCGGGGCCAGGCGACTTTCTCGCTCATCATCGTCTTGGTGGTCGTGGCGCTAGCCGCCCTGCTGCTGCAGCGCACCGCTTCGACGGCCGAGAGCATCGACGCCAAGGCCGAGAACATCGCCCAGACGGGTCGTGGCATCAACACCGCCACCGACGCGGTGCTCCAGCTCGACGTGACCAACCAGCGGGCCGGCTCCATCCTGGCCTCGGCCCAGCCCCTCGAGGGCCAGCTCAACGAGGTCATCCGCTTGGCCGAGTCCATCAACGGCCTGGCCAGCACCATCAATGGCAGCGCCCAGTCGATCAACGGGACGGCCGGCTCCATCAACGGCCTGGCCGGCTCCATCAACGGCACCGCCGGTCAGATCAACGGCCTGGCCGGAGGCATCAACAGCGACGCCTCCAGCATCCTGGGCCTGGCCCGGGAGATCGACAGCGGGGTGGCGCTGATCAACCGCAACCTGGACACCACCATCGCCTTGGCACAGGACATCCAGGCCAACACGAGCACCATCGTCGGACAGGCGCAAGCAGCCGACAACCTGGCCGCCGAGATCGACGACGCGGTGAACCTCCGCGGCGGTCTCCTCGGGATCCTTTAGGGAGGAACTCACATGGCAACCGCAGCGACACCTCAATCCGATTACCGGTTCCGGGAAGGCGCCGACCAGAGCCGCTTCGTGGCCCGCTGGCTCAAGGTGTGGGTGGCCCTCCTGGCCGTCGTCACGTTGGTGGTGGTGGTCTACCTGATCGCCATCACCAACTCCTTGGCCTCCATCAACGGCAACCTGGCCACCGCCGACGACGCCGTCACCGGCGCGGGGGGCGACGTGCGCACCCTGCCCGATCAGGTCGAGTCGGTCAACGCCAGCCTGGGCGGCATCGACCCCGCCCTGCAGCCGATCACCGGCCAGGCCGACGCCATCGTCTCCAACCTGACCTCGATCAACGGCAAGCTGGTCGATGTCAACAGCTCGCTGATCGATACCGACGGGTCCCTCAAGGACACCAACGGCATGCTGGTGAGCATCGACAGGTCGCTCATCGACACCACCGGGCTGCTGCAGTCGATCAAGGGCCTCACCGCCGACATCAACGGCACCTTGTTCAGCGCCAACGAGCCCAACGGCCCCTGTGGCGGCGATCGTGAGCCCGGCACCATCAATACGGCCGATCAAAACTGCGCGTTCCCGGAAAAGGACGGGGTGCAGAACATCCACCAACGGGTGGCCATCGCCAACGGCGACCTCGCCCCTGCCCTCGCCGACGCCAACAGCATCGTGGCGAGCCTGGGCAACGCCGACGCCGGTGTGGTGGGCAGCCTGCAAGGCATCTGTGACTCGCTGGTCGCCGGAGGAGTACTGGGGTGCGACGCATGACCCCCCCCCTCTTCCATCGAGCCAGGGAGGAACACGGCGTCGTCGCCGCCAACCTCGCCATCACCATCGGCTTCGCCCTCTTCGCGGTGATCATGCTGACCCGAACGTTGTTGGCGGCCAACTCCATCGACGACCGGGTCAAGGTCATCGTGGGTGAGGTGGGCCCCATCGACCAGGATCTCGACATGGTGGCCACGCTCGACGAGACGGACCGCATGGCCAAGGAGATCCTCACCGCCGCTCAGAATCTGAGCGGCCAGGCCGGCGAGATCATCGACATCACCGCCAGCATCGACGACATGGGGACGAATATCCTCAACAACGCCACCTCCATCAACGGGGTCGCCGGCAGCATCAACGGCAACGTCAGCGGCATCCTCGGCAGCGTGGGTCCCATCAATCAAAACGCCCGTGGTATCAACGCCAAGCTGAGCGAGATCAACCCCGAGGTGGACTCCATTGAGTTCGGCGTGGCCGAGATCAACAGGCGGGCCGACATCGTCATCGGGGAGACCATCGAGATCGACAACGACCTCACCAACGTCGACAACCTGGTGAACTCCATCGAGGTGAGCGCCCTCAGCATCTGCAACTCGCCCGCCATCATGGGGGGCTGCTAGCAGCTCGCTTCAGCCAGCACGAACCTGACAAGGCCCCCTCGCCGGATTCGGTGAGGGGGCCTTGTCGCGTCATCCGTGTCGAGATGGACCAGCCCGGTGAATGCCCGTGCGTGGTCCTCCCGATCTCGTCCGGTTACGACTGGCGCTCGGCCGACTGGCGCTCGGCGACGGCAGCGGCGACCGAGCGGAGCGTTTCCGGAGGAAAGGGCTCACGGATGCCGCCGAAGAGCAGCACGCTCAGAACGTCATCGGTCTGGACAAAAGCCAGCGACGCGGAGATCGAGATGGGCTCCTCGTCCGGTCGGGTGAAGGTGGCGGTCCCTGTGACGTGGACCCGTTCGTCACCGACGTCGGGGAAATCGGGATCGGGAGCCAACGCCAGACTCGTCTCGGTGGTGGCGCCCGGAAGGATGCTGGAGAGGACTTCTCCGAGATCCTGTGACAGGCAGTCCAGGACGGCTTGGTCAGCGACCGAGTCCAGCAGGCGCGCAGCGGGCTCGGAGTCGGAGAGGACAGAGGTCTCGGAAGCCACGAAGTTGATGCCGTCGCCGGACTGGAGTTGGAAGGTCGGCGACTCGGCTTCGGCCACCGTGACCTCGTCCAGGTCCTCGACGCAGCCGTCGAGCATGGCGCCGTTGCCCTCGGTGTCGTCGGGTGGAACGGCGAGGTAGCCCTCGGGTAGGTCGGTGAGCTGGACATTCACGGCCGCCGCACGGGCGTTGGCTGCCAGTTCTCCCTGGTCGCCGTTGGCTGCGTCGTCTCCTCCGTCGTCGCTGCAGGCGGTCGCGCTGAGC
Organism: Acidimicrobiales bacterium; assembly: GCA_035942015.1. Classification (GTDB taxonomy): domain Bacteria; phylum Actinomycetota; class Acidimicrobiia; order Acidimicrobiales; family CADCSY01; genus JADDRA01. The sequence goes on from DASZDM010000046.1 coordinate 17,310, forward strand.
AGGCCGCACACCACCAGGGCGGCGAGTCGGGAGCTGGGTCGGGCCGGGAGCGGGTTCACCGAGCCAGGGTAACTCCCAAAAATGCCGACGACCGAGGCCCCACCAGGGCCTCGGTCGTCGATTGGTTGAGTAGAAGTGCGACTAGCGGGCGAGTCGCTCGGCTTGCGCGGCAGCCTGTTCCAGCCCGGCCGCGGTACTGGCCAGGTTGGCGTTGATGCGATCGGCGGCGGGGCCGATGACCGCGCACTGCGTCTCCACGGCCCGCACACCGAAGGTGACGCGGGCCAGGTTGGCCGAGATGCTGTTGAGCTGCTTGGCGACCCGGTTGAGGAAGAAGGCGAGGACCACGACCAGGAGCACGATCTCCAACACGGTGAGGACGACCTGCAGGGTCATCGGCCACCACCTCCCTGGGCGTTGAGCAACTGGGCATGGCGCTGGACCTCGGCGTCGAGCTCCGCGGTACGAACGGTGGTCTGCTGCAGCATCCACGTCGTGGCGGTGTTGGCCGCCACACGGGTGGCGGTGTCCCACACCTCCCGTACGTTGACGTCGATGTCGTCGACCAGGGAAATCAGGAGGGACAGCAACACGATCACGGCGATGATGACCACGGCCCCGAGGCCGAGCGTCACCCACCACATGGTGATGTGCTCCTCGGCCAAGGCCAGCGTTACTCCGATCATCGTTCTCCCTCCAGTGCCATCCGCGCCTCTTCGGCGCTGGCGATGATGGAGCGGACCCCACCGTTGATCTTGTCGACGTCCCACAGCGCCAGCGTGTTGATGCGGGCCTGGTCGAGCGCCTCGGTGGCAGCCAGGGCCTGGACCCCGATGCGCCGAGCCAGGCCGAGGATCGTCCCCACCAGGACGACCACGATGACCAGGACCACCAAGGCGATGACATAACCCACGTACCAACCACTCAGCGAAACCATCGGCACCCTCCCCATTTCGTGTCAGTGTGTGTGGCGCCTTCCGGCGCCCGTGCCGCCACACTAGGCTCCAGGGCGTGCTCGGTCAACGCGAACGGGCAGGTGGTAAGCGCTTTTCTCTGAGGAGGAACTCTCATGGCAGTGGACGTCGAACCGGCCCCGCGGTCTTCGGGCGCCCATCACGACACCCCCGACGGCGGCCGCCCCGTCCCGCCCGTCGCGCGCCGACGGTGGTCGCCCCGACGGATTCTCCTCATCGTCGCCCTGATGGCCGCGCTCCTCGCCGTGCTGTTGCTCACCGGGGGCGCCGACGAGGGCCCGACGGCCGAGAACCGGTCGGCCGAGGACGCCGTCCCGCCCCCGGCCGGCATGCTCGAGGATGGCTTCGTCGTCTTCACCGACGCCGAGACCGGGATCACCCTGCAGCATCCCGAGTCCTGGGTTCCTCTGGCCCGTCCGGAGGGCACCCGGCGCCTGTTGTTGACCCCGGGGGGAGACAGTTCCGTGTCGGTCAGGGTGGAGCCGATCGAAGGGACGGTGGAAACCCCCGAGCAGCTGGTCGAGATTCAGGCTGTCACCGACCGCATCGCCGCCGCTGAAGGCGTCCAGGTGGTCAAGCGGGAGCCGGTCGAGATCAACGGGATGCTGGGCATCTCCTACCTCTCGCGCTTCACCGACGAGGCCAGCGGCACCAAGGTGGCCAACGCCCAGTACTTCCTCTTCCAGGGCAACACCATGTACATACTCTTGTTCCAGGCCGCGCCCGAGGAGCAGTTCGACCGCCTCGCCCCCCAGTTCAACAGGGTGCTGGCCAGCTTCCGCGCACCGCCTCCAGCACCCGGGGCGGAAGCGCCGGTTCCGACTGCGGCGGAGAAGTAACTGCACAGCGCCGCCGAAGGCGGCACCCATGGTCCCCGCGGGCGAGACAGCACCTGACGATCGAATGGCAGTCCCGCGTTTTGCTGCGTAGTGTGCCCCGCTCGAGATGACGCTGCCCGAGACGTTGTTGGTCGCTGTCCCCGCGCTGCCCGCGGTCGCCGCCGCGGCGATCGCCGTCGCGCGCCCCGTCGGAGGGCGGTCCTCCCGATGGGCGGTACGAGCGGCCTCTGCCGCGTTCGCCGTAGCGATCGTCGTCATGGTGACCGTGGCTGTGGGCGGACCGGTCGCAGCCATCGTCGAGGGCGGCGACGGCGATGCGCTCGTCGGCTTGCATGCAACTCGCCTCACCGCGTTCTTGGGATTGCTCACCACCGGCGTCGGCGTGGTCGTGCAGTCCTTCGCCGGCCGTAACCTGCAGGGGGATCTTCGGGAGCGCCGCTTCTTCGTACTGGCCTCCCTGATGACAGCGGCGACGACGTCGGTGGCCTTCGCCGCCACGCTCGGCCTGCTGTGTGCCTCCTGGATCTTGGCCGGCCTGGCGTTGGCCGGGCTGGTGACCCACCGGGCCACCTGGCGACCGGCGCGGCGCTCGGCCCGGCGCACCCTGCGCAGCCTCTGGGTCGGAGACGGCGCGCTACTGGTGGCCACACTGCTCGCCGTCGTGTCCGTCGGCGAGATCGACCTCCGCTCGCCGGCCCGGGCCGCCAGCGAACTCGCCAACGCGTCGATCCCCGTGCGCGGTGGGAGCGTGTTGTCGGTGGTCGCGGTGCTCCTGCCCGTTGCCGGCATTTCCCGGTCCGCCCTCCTCCCCGTGCACCAGTGGCTGCCGGCCACGATCGCAGCGCCCACGCC
>DASZDM010000047.1:0-5029 GCA_035942015.1 Acidimicrobiales bacterium
GGACCGGGTTCACGTCGATGCCGGCATCGCCGCGGGCGACCAGATAGGCATAGAAGCCAGACACCGTCGACAGTCGGCGAGCGATCGTCGCCGCTGCCAGCCCGGACTCGCCGTCGGCCATCCGCACGACCGTCCGGTCGCAGCGCTGATGCGCCAGGAAGTCGAAGACATCGGCCGCGACGACCCCGACCGGCGCCTTGTCGACGACCGAGAAGAACTTCTTCAGGTCGTGCGCCGTCGCCCGCACGGTGTTCGGTCGACACCGCCCAGCGACGAACGCCAGATAGCCGTCGACGAGCGGATCGCCCAGCGCGTAGCGGGTGTCACCCGACGGCGATGACGAACGAACAAGGCATGGGAAGGAGCTCATGCCGGCATCCTCGCGACCGCCGGTGAGATGCACGGGGATGCAACATGGATCACCCGTGTATTAGGCGATAGTCGACACACCGGCCGGGCGCCGAAGATCTCTTCGGTGCGCGCTCAGCGTCAGCGGCGGACCCGTTAGCCCTTCCTGAGGCGGGGGCATGGGGGCCTTCTCGTCGGCGTTGTGCGCAGGCTTCTTCCTCGCGGCTCCCGCCGCTCCCTCGACCAATTACGGACGGGTGGTCGTGCTTCTGACTATTGACCACATCTCCCGCCCAGTGGGGCGGGCATCCGATCCTGGCAAGAAGCCGGGAGCGACGGGTTCATCGGATGGCGGCGACCATCACGCCGACCGATTCGGCGGCCGTGAGCAGCGCTCGATCACCGGCGACGAGGACGAGGTCGGGCTCGATCACCTGCAGGGCAGCAGCAAGGTGGACAGCGTCGTAGGCCCGGAGCGCCTGCGTCTCGGCCAGCTCAGCGGCTTGGCGCACGACCTCGTCGTCCACGTCGACGAGGTCGAGCTGGACGAAGAGACCTTCGAGGTGCTGCGTCGACGACCGGAGGTGCTCGGAAGAGATTCTGCCCGTGCGCGACGCGTGTGCGAGTGCAGCCCGGGCTTCGACCCGTGCCAGGCGGACGCTCGCCAGGTGGTCGGCACCCAGCCACATCTCCCGCGCCGCGATCGTCCCACCCTCGTCGACGACCAGCGGGACAATGGCCGAGGTGTCGAAGTAGGCGATCAACGCCGCTGTTCGGCGATCAGGTCGGACACGGTGCCCGAGGTCTCGAGCGGCGCGGGCAGCGTCCGCTTCCGCTGTTTCGCCGGCGTGACGCGCCCTTCCCGGATCAACCGGTCGATGGTCCGCTCGCCGTCGATGGGCAGCACCCGGGCGATCGGGCGTCCGCGGTCAGTCACCACGATCTCCTCGCCTGCCTGGACCCGCTCGAGATAGCGGCTCAGGTGGTTCCGGAGCTCTCGAATTCCCGCTTCGGTGATAACGCCACTCTAGCGTCACGCAAGACGCCACATTCGGCGAGGTACGGCTTCCTGCTACTCCGCTTGCTATTCCACTTGCTACTCCAATGGGGCCCACTCCAGCGGTTCGGGCGTTCTCAGGCGGGGGGCGTAATGCTCTCACCAGCACTTTCGCGGTTCCAGCGGTCTCCAGCGGACGCCTTCATCAGATTGCCAAGGTGCGGGTCGCGGGTTCGAATCCCGTCGTCCGCTCCACAGGCCAGGAGGGGTCCGAGACGGCCCCTCCTTCGACACATCGCCCGCCAGCTCACATCGTTGATGGAGGTCGGTGTGGCTACTCCTGTAGGGAGATGGGGCGGCGGTCGACAATGCGTTGGGCGATGTCGCGCAGCTTCAGGTTCTCCCGCTGGGACGCCCGGCGCAGCAGGTCGAACGCATCCTCAGAGGAGAGCTCTGGGGACTTGGCCATGAGCATCCCCTTGGCCTGTTCAATGACGGCTCGGCTCTGCATGGCCTCCGTCAGCTGCTGACTGAGGTCGTACGCCCCCCAGTAGGCAACGGTGTTGGCCAGCACCGCGGACGCCGCGCTGGCGAGATCGCCGGCGAGCTGTTCATCATCGGCGCTGAAGCCAGCGGTGGTGGCGCTGTAGAAGTTGAGCGCTCCGACGCCCCTGTCGGCGGCAATGAGTGGCATGGACAGCGTGGACTGGATTCCGTGCCCCATGCACGCCGACGCGTACTCGCCGTAGTCGGCGTCCACCCGGTCAAGATCGTCGAGGCGAATGGGCCGCTTGGTACGCCAGGCGTCGAGGCACGGACCGCGTCCGGTGTCGTACTGCGCCTGGTCGATTTCCCGCGCCTGCTCGTCGGTAAACACCGCAGTGGTCGGCCGTTCGTCGCTGTCAAGCATGGTGATGCCGACGAATGCCACGTTCGGGAGAGCGGCGACGCTGATGTCAGCAACCTGGCGGAGGGTGTCTCCGATGGGAACGTCGGCGACCAGAAACTGCGACAGCGCGTGGAGCGCTTCGGAACGGGGCTGTGACACTGGCAAGCCTTCGCGTAGCGGAACGGCGTGCCCTGCGTCGTCAAGGAGCGTCGTCTCGGGACGGAACCCGAAAACACAATGATACCGCCAACTTTCGAGCCTTGGAGCAGTGGTGACCGTCACGCCGTACCAGTCGCCCGGCTCCGTCATGCGCTGGTAGCCGCGTTGTACAACACACCGACCCGGTCGCGAACGTGACGATCCTGCGCTCCGCCAGCGTGGGTATCGTCGCGTCGGTCCGGAGGCTGACGAGCCTCCGACGTCGCCTGTTGCGTGTGTCGACGGCTGGACCGAGTGCCGTCCTTCCCAGCCGGGCCGCCCGACCGCATTTTCCCCCGCTGGCCACGTCCGCGGTGAAAGCAACGGTTCCTGAGGCTGAGACGGGGTCCTACACGTACCATCCGCCAAGCAGCCAACCCCGCCTCACCTCAAGAACTCGCGTGCACAGGTTCTACCCGTATGTACGACTCCAGACCCGTCACCTCGATCATTCTGCGGACCATGGGTTGGGGATGAAGCACGATGAGCTCGCCCCCCTGTTGACGCATTGTCTTGGCCACTTTGACCAGCACGGACAAGCCCGAGGCCCCCATAAAGGAGACGTCGGAGATATCGATCGTCAGTCGTCGGTGCCTGCCAGACAGGCAGCCCGCCAGCCGAGTTTGCAACCCTGGTGCGGTCAGCAGGTCTACCTCTCCGCTTACGCACACGATCGCCTCGGCGTCCCCATTCCCTTCCGTGAACGAGACGTCACAGAAGGGCCCGTCAGGGTCTGAGCGGTGCTCAGGGACCTGTGAGTACAGGAGAGAACTGAGGTTGGGTGCAGTCGGCACAGTGAGAGCCCTCCAGTCGAAATCGGTTGCAGAACCGAAGTAGGAGGCTCACTGCTGAACCAGGTTTCAGCTTACCGAGCTACGGCCAGCGCGCCACCAGGTGGATAGCGCCCCCAGCTCTTCACTCCAGATGCAACCTTGTTCTCGGAAGTGGCCGAGGGTGGGGTGGTTCCGGAGGTCTCGGATTCCCGCGGATCAGGCGCCCGGCCGGTATCGGCCCTGGGCTTCGGTGATCACCCGCTCTGCCTCGGTTCTGCCCTCCCAGGTGCTGACCTCGGTTCCTTTGTCCGGCTCCAACGCCTTGTAGACCTCGAAGAAGTGAGCGATCTCGTCGAGCAGGTGAGGGGGAAGGTCGTCGATCTCCGCGATGTCCGCCCATCTGGGATCGGTCGAAGGAACGGTCAGCACCTTGGCGTCCGGACCTTTCTCGTCGGTCATCCAGAACACCCCGATCGGCCGAGCCCGAATGTGGCAACCCGGAAACGTCCGCTCGTCGAGTAACACCATGGCGTCGAGCGGGTCGCCGTCCTCGCCGAGGGTGCGGGGGAAGAAGCCATAGTCGGTCGGGTACATGGTGGCGGTGAAAAGCATGCGGTCCAGCCACACATCACCGGTGTCGTGGTCGGCTTCGTACTTGTTGCGCGAGCCCTGGGGAATTTCGATGACGACCTCGACTTCCATGACCACACGCTAGATGCTTGGCCGCCCCCGCGAGGAAGCGTGCGTCGTCTGCCTTCGGCGACACATCTGAGCCCGGGCCTGCAAGGATTGAGCCATGGCTACTCGTGACGTCGAACGCAACTACACGGTCACCCAGTTCGCCGCCAAGCTTCGCCGCTTGGCGGACGCTCTCGAGGCAGACAGACCGTTCCGCATCCAGGTCGCCGGCGAGCGCATCCGGGTGCCGAAGGGCGCCGCCATCAGCGTCGAACACGAGCGTGAAGACGACGAGGAAGAGGTCGAATTCCAGCTCAAGTGGCAGCTCGCCGAGGTGGAAGACGAAGACGAGCCGGACGACGGCGACACCGAGGTCTGACCCGGCCCACGGCCCGTCAGCGGGTGATGACGATAGGCATGTCGGGGTTGCCACCTCCGACAGCACGGGCATTGACGGGCACCGGCTGGCCGGCGGTGTCGAGCCGGGCGACGGGAAGGATGGAGATACGGTCGGCGTCGGCTTCAACGAGCAGCAGGTGCGGCTCAGCCGCCCAGCTCCGGAGGCCGGCGGCTTCGGCCCCCTCGGGGTCGCCCGGCCGTAGCTTCCCCGCGGCGCCGGACACCAAGTAGTGGATGCCGTCGTTGACCGCGTGCTGGAAGTTGTGCTCGTGCCCGGCGAGCACCACCCGCACACCGCCGTCCTGGTACCGCGGTACGAGGGAGCGGATCTGGGCCTCGTCGTTGTGGTGCTTCGGGCCCGCACAGTACGGCGGGTGGTGGCCAAAGGGGATCAGCCAGCGGCCACGGTCGGCGCGGTCGGGGTCGAAGGCCTGATCGAGGAACGGCTGGTGCTCCGGGTCGTCGAAGTAGCGCTCCACCTCGAAGGCGCTGGCTTCGGAGGTGTCGATGCAGAGGAGCTCGACCAGGCGCCCGAACGACACCCGGTAGAACAGCCCGGGCAGGTCTTTGCCCTGGATCTCCACGCTCGCCCGGTCCTCCTCGACCGAGGCGTTGAAGCGCAGGTCGGTGAAGTGGTTGTCGGCGAGTTGACCTCGGTCGTCACTGTGCTCGGTCTCTGACGCGTCGTGGTTGCCGACAGAGGGGTACACCGGAACCCGGCTTATCACGAACCGGTAGGGCTCGTAG
>DASZDM010000048.1:0-4900 GCA_035942015.1 Acidimicrobiales bacterium
TGGGTTGCGGCCCCAACGCTCCGTTCGAGAAGCTGCAGGAAGCGGACAAGCGAAACGGGGACCGGGGCCAGGGCTTCAGCTGTGACCCCATGTGCATCGCCGGGAACCCCGACCGCCCGGGCGGCCCTCGGTAGGTCAACACGACGACACCGCGACGTGCTCCTCGCCCTGGCTGGGCGGCACGCTCGCGCATCGGAGCCGTCTGGCGGCTGAGGGAGCTTAGACCCGCTCGGCGACGCCCTGGACGTGGGGCAGGACGGGAAAGCCGTAGCGCTCCAGCGGCCCAAGGCGGAAGCCGCCATCTTCGATAGCCGCGAGAGTCCGGCGGTTGGGGTGGCATCCTCCGTGCACCCACGACCACGGCCTGTCCACCAGGTCCTGCCATTCGGCCAGTGCCTCGTCCGACGCCCGCACGTGCTCCATCACGAGCAACCGGCCCCCGGGCCGCAGCACCCGATGCAGCTCGGCAACCGTGCTGGCGACATCTGTGACCGTGCACAGCACCAGGCACGCCACGACGGTGTCGAAGCTCGCGCTGGCAAAGGGCAACCGCTCGCTCTCGCTCTGCACCAGCCACGCAGGCACGTGGGCCTCTTCGAGCCGCCGTTGCGCCTGGCGCAACATCGCCGGATCAGGGTCCAGCCCGACCAGCTCCCGGACCGTCGCGGGCGTGTGCTTGAAACTCTCTCCTGTCCCCACCCCCACGTCGAGAACCCGCCCGACCGCGTGTTCAAGCAGGGCCTGGCGCCGGCGCCCGATTTCACCGCGCTCAGCACGACGGGCGAGGACGCCGTACCAGCGGGCGAACAGCGGTCGGCTGCGAACAAGCCGACGCGGGCGGGCGGCGGCTACGGCGCCCACCACCGCCCCGGCCGCGAGCAGCGTCGCCATCCTCGTCCGCATCGGCTCATCATGTCGGACGTCAGGAGGCAAGGTGGCGCTTCACTCGTCTGCCAGCATCGACAGATGCGGTGATCACCAGTTCCAGGGGAGCCCGTCCGTGACCGCATGAATCGGGCCCGGATCGACGAAGCCGACATCTCGGAGGCGGCCCGGACCAAGCACGGCCTGGTGGGACGAGGTCGACCGCGTCGTGTTCCGGCAGGCCTTCTCGGAGTGATCCGCTGCGATCGAGCGCATGCGCGATGTCGCTCTGCCCCCGGCTGCGCTGCTGTTGCACCTCGTCGAGGAGCTCGGCTGCCGCGGGGTCAGAGCCGGCAGCGCTCATGAGAACACGGTAAACGTCGTCGGTTCGCTGATTGATCCCGGTCGTGACGCCGGCGGCCATCGACGCGAGGCCCACGGCTCTCGGTGGTCGTTATACGGGCACCACATGCAGCCGGCGCTGTACGGCTGCCCGGCGGCGTAGACCGCCGCCGGGCGTGCAACTACGGCTGCTAGTGGAACTGCCCAGACGGGTCGCACATCATTTTTGTGAAGCACAAGTTCTTCGGGCTCTTCGCGTCAGCGTTCTGGAGGCCCGACACGGGTGCGCTCGGACCCCTGCCGAAGGGCCCCTGGTGGATCTGCGGGCTGTTCTCCGCCGCCTGTTCGCTTGCTCCGGTCAGCAAACAGGCCGACGCCGGTGACGCCATACCGACGACCAAGGGTCCGACCGCGGCGGCCATCTTCAAAAACCTCTTCGTTCGGCGCATCACAACCTCCTTGTGGCTTGCCCATCCGCGACATGCGGCGGTCCGCTCCTCTTACCCGGCCGCCCGCAGTTATGTGCCTGGCGGCTATGTTTTCGCCCGCCGCCGAGGGGGCACCGTGGGGCCGTCAGACCAACGACGAAGGGAGGCTCCACCATGCGCAGGATCAAAGTCACTGTGGCGGCTTTCGGAGCCGCCGGCGCTCTGGCGCTGCTCGCACCGAGCGCCTTGGCGGCACCGGGCCAAGTGTGCGGCGGTGAGGGGACACAAAACCAGAAAGCGACGTGGGCCCACGAGGAGCACGCCGACCTCGGGCAGAGCACTCAGCACATGGGCATGCGCCACGGGCCCGGGGGCATGATGAAGGCTCAGCCCTTCTGCACCGGCGGCATGTAGCGTCACCGTCTCAGCTAGTCTGCCAGCAATGGGCGCCCGGATCGGGCGCCCGTTGCCTCTTCGGAGTCGGAGTCGTTGGACTCCTTCCAGGTCTTCAGCGCTTGAAACGACACGCCCTCCTCTCGGAGCAGGACCCGCAGGCCCTCATGGCTGATGTCGTCGACCACCCCCTCGGCGACGAGGTGCTGGGCCAGCTTCGACAGGCTCCACGTCGAGAAGGGCAGGTCGTGGTCCTGCGGCCTCCTGAGGGCGATCTTCTTGCTCTCCCGCCGCTGGGGCAGGGTGAACGTCGGCGGACGGCCCCCGCTGTAGCGGGGGTAGAGGGACTCGAAGCCGTCGTCGTTGAAGTTGTGCAGTACCTCTCGCACCCGATCCGGCGAGGTGAACGCCACGATGGCGATCTGGCCCATGTCCATGCCCTGCGCCGACAGCAGCACCATCTGGGCCGCCGCCAGCTCACCACCGAGCCCGACGAGCGCCCGACCATGCGCAACAGCCGGTTGCCCTCCTCGTTGGTGATGTCGCGGACCCGCACACGCTCTCGCACGGCACCTCCCCTGTCTTCCGACGTGTCACAAGGAAGTGTGCGCGATCGAACCGGTCAGGCCGTGGACGCCTCAAAGGTTCCCGGGCGCGGCACTAGCCGGTCGAGCTTGGCGACCTCCAGGGTGTCCCCCTCCCGACACGCGGGGAGGGCTGACGCAGACCGGGGCGCTCGCGGTTGGTTCCGGTCAGCCCCTGGTCGACGTAGATCCGCTCGGGGGCCACGCCGAGCGCAGCGAGGCCATTGCGCTGGGCAGTGAGGTCTTGCTCGTCGGTGGAGACCCGGGCGTAGCCGATCTCTCTTGAGTTCACTCACCGCCACAGTGTGCCGCATAGCCCCCCGCCATCGGGACTATCCACCGAACCGTCCTTACGGGACACCAACTCCTGCTTCTCTTCGACCAGACGAGCCGGCGGGCGCCAGTGCCGGTAGGGGTTCGGCTTACGACGGGGCGGCCCGGAGTGATTCTCGAAGAATCACCCCACGAACGACTGGGTCGGCCAGGCGGGCGGGCGCAGCCCCATGTCATGCGCCTCGGCGGCCAGCTCCTGGGCGGCGCTCCCTACGGTTGAATCGTTCCCCCTCGCGCTGGAGTAGGAGGCCAAGGTAGGCGATCGAGAGGCGACCGACAGGAGCGACGCATGACGAGCGTGCAGGATACGGGTCAGGGCGCTGCCGACGAGCTTAAGCAAAAGGGCGAGCAAGCAGCCGAGCGGACACAGCAAAAGGCACAGCAAGCGGGTGAAGAGGCCAAGAGCAAGCTGCGCCAAGAGGTCGACCAGCGATCGCAACAGGTCGCGGAGCAGGTCGAGAGCACAGCGGACGCCATCCGTAAGACCGGGGAAGAGCTGCGCAAGCAGGGCAAGGTCAATTCGGAACGGGTCGCTGCGACAGCTGTTCGTGGACCTGGCGCCAGTCGTGCACGCGCCGCGCTCCTCTACCACCTGGTGCGGATGGAGCGTCCGTCCCGCCGGCGCTGCGGGTGGCGCCCTTCGTCGGTTCGCCTCCCGGCCCGAGAGGGCACGCCCATAGCGTAACGCTGAGGTGCGATGGGGTTTCCGCCAAACGGCGGAAGCGTCCCGTTCTCACGGCACTGGCATCCCGGGCGCGGCTGGAGCCGCTCGGCTCCGGGGCAGCGATTGTTCGGGGCTCAGGACCACCGTGGCGGTCTCGAGGTCGACCCTCGGCATGTCGGAATCTTCACGAGAGATGCACCAGACGCCGCCGGATGTGCCGGATCTCAACCCTGGACAGCCATGAAATGCATGGTTAGTCAGCCGGTTAGTGCGTCGCACCCTTGCATTGCTCTCCGCACTCCTGCTGGCCGGCGGCTGCTCCAACGACGAGAAGCAGCCACCGCCAGCAGCGACCGTGCCCTCGGAGGTGACGACCTCGTCGACGGCGGCGGTGGCGCCCGACCCGGCTGTGATCCCCGACGACCTGGGGGAGATCGACGAGGAGTATGTGCAGGCGGTGGTGGACGAGTTGTTCGCCGTGGATGCCAAGGCCACCGAGATCTTCGTGACGACCAAGACGCTCGACGAGCGGGCCATCGACCACCTCGAGGCCATTTACGTCGGCGAGGAGCTTGAGCAGCAAGTGGACGTGTGGTTTCAGGCCTTGGCCCATCGAGCGGACGAGCTACGGGTTGGAAGGCTACAGAACTCAGTGCAAGAGATCTTTCACATCGGTTCCGACTGCGTTCTTTTTGAAGTTGAAAGGGACTATTCGGCTACAACTGCGAGGGAATCCCCGCCCCGGCGGATCATTCACCTTGGCTTAACGCCCAAGAGGCAAGGCGATGACCCTGAGGATCTGAATCCCACTGGATGGGTGATCTTCACGAGCAGTGTCGCCACGGGAGACTCCGAACCGGGGAACCCATGCGAAGGGCGTTAGCTGTGATGATGCTGCTAGGGCTCTTCGCGGTGGATCATGCACTCGCACAGCAACAACGCGATTTGCCGCCCACCATTGGCTCGACTGATGACGACAAGACCTCCGCCGTCCTCATCAACCCGGGCGGCACCACCCCCGGCGCCCCGGCCGGGCCCAGTGCTCCCAGGACCGAGCGGGTCTCCACCAAGCCCCTGCCCGCCCACGTGATCACCCGCTACGCCTTGACCCGCGACCCCGACGGCAACTTCTGCCTGCGCAGGGTCGACACGCGGCGGGACACGCCCATGACCGAAGCCGAGCACTCCGCCAACGGCGAGGCGGTGCGCTTCGCCAACACCGCCGGCGTGGGTCGCTGCCCCGACGAGGAGGGCGCCATCCGGGAGGTCACGCCCACCCAAATCGCTGAACC
>DASZDM010000049.1:0-4856 GCA_035942015.1 Acidimicrobiales bacterium
CTCCTCGCGCACGAGCGTGGCCCCGAGGAGGTACGTGACCACGTCGTCGTTGATGACCTCCCCGTTGTCTGCCCGGAGGAGCAGCCCGTCGTCGACCTCGCAGCTGCGAACCGTTGCTGTGTCCCCGTCGATCGAGACCGATTCGGTCCACATCTCAGAGATCGAGTTCTCAGGGAAGGCGACGACGATTCCCTCATCGCGGTTGCGAGTGGCCGCCGCGCGCACGGTTTCGAGCGCCTCTCCGGTGGCGTACTGCGCGAGCAAAGGGTCGTCCGGGTCCGGGTTCTCCCGGTTCACCTCGTCGAGGGCGTCCCGGTAGCCGCGCCATGCAGCGAGGACCTCCTCTTCGACCGCGCTCCCGTCCGGCTTGGGCGGCGGCTCCTCGAGCCTCAACCCGCCGCCCCGAGGTGCGTCCTGGGCGGCCGTGATCACCAGGAACGCGACAGTTGCCACCCCAACGACCACCAGAACCAGCAGGAGGATGAACGGGCCTCGGGAGCGCCGACGCGGCGGTGGTGATGGCGGCGGCTCGGGCGGGGGTGCGGTGCGTAGGTCGGCCATGGCTAGCCCTCCTTCCCCGGTGCGTCGCCGCTGCTCGTCGGTAGGTGTGCCTGCTTCGGCGGACGCCGTAAGGTGCCGCGCAGCGTAGACCCGTTCAAGGGACATTGGAACAGAGGTCTCGCGCCAGGTCATCTCTCCGCCTTGCGCTCGGTACCCGGCAACCGGCCGGTCCGCCGGGCCCAGCCCTCGACGTCGGCCCAAGACCAGACATAGGTCGGGCGGCGACTGGATGCGCCCAGAACAGCCACCGGCTCGGGGAACGACTCGTTGGCCCGTCGCCACGAGTGCACCCGGCTGTTGTGCCGCACGCCCAGTCGCTCAGCAATCTCACCAGAGCCGACCAGGTGTTCGACGTCGACCTTCCTAGCGCCCGGCATGGGCCACCAACCTCGCCTCCGGCTCGGGATCGCTCTCGGGATGCACGATGGAGAGCACAACGATCCGTGCTCGACAAGCGGCCGCCGCTTGACGGCGATGTCGGGGGCAGTGCCTCCCGTTGGCGTGTTCGGTACAGCCCTGCCACTCGCAGCGCACCTGGGTCTCCTCTCCAGGCCACCGGGCGGTGTCCCCTCACCACAGGTATGCGCGCCCCCCGCCACCGAACGCGACAGCACCGGGCCCGGAATTTCGCTGGACGTGCTGTCAGCCCTTCTTGGGTCGCTGCAGTCGACCGGTGCGCCGGGCCCACCGCTCGACCTCGGGCCAGTACCACACAAGGGCAGGGCCGACCTGGGCCACGGGTTCAGGGAACGTCTCGTCGTTGGCCCGGTAGGAGTGGACATGCTGCGGATGCTTGAGGCCGAGGCGCTCGGCGATGTCTCTCGCTCCGACGAGCTGGTCGACATCCAACTTCCTCCCCACGCTCGGGCACCATAACGACGCTCGACCGGGCATCCCGGTCTCTTACGAGCGTACACCGGTGGTGTACGGTCGTACATGGATGGGTCTTCGTCAGGTAGTCGCCGGCCGTTGTCGCGTTTTGGTCTCCAGCGCGCGCATACCTCGGTCAGATGGCCAGGTCGAATCCCTCACCAGCGTCGGGGCCCTTGTGTGAGGGTCCCCCAACACCGCGCCCATGGATCCTGTCGGCCCGTGGAATCGCGCGAAGAGGGTGCGCGCGCCACACCGCGATCCTCGCTAGTGTCCCGCGAAATTACTCGCGTGTCATTTGTGAGGTGACCATGGAGTCTCGAGAGGTGCTCGCCCAGCTAGCCGAAGAGGGGATACGCATCCACAGGGAGACCCTGGCGCGGGTCAGCGACGAGCTCGGCCTCAAGACCCGACAGAGCACGGGCAGACAGGTGCCCCGGCGATGGAGCCGGCCTCAGGTGAGAGCTCTCCTCGACCACTTCGGCAAGGCAGACCTTGGGGCGTGTGGCCCGCGGGCGCCGCAGAGACTCACCGACTCGGGCGGACCGTTCCCGTCCCGCGACGTCCTGGCCCACCTCCGCTCACACGGTCACCCCATGCACCGAGAAACCCTCGCCCGCATCAGCGACCAGCTCGGGCTCCCCACCCGGGCCGCTCCACACGGTCCGAGGCAGTGGACGCTCCAGCAAGTCGAAGCCATCCAGGACTTCCTCGTCCGTCGCCAGTCGGTTGAGGCACTGGCCCAGAGCCTCCTGGTAAATGCAGCCGCCGAACTTGACCCTGACGACCTACACGCCCTGCTGGCCGGTAACCCCGACGTCACGCGCCAGCTCCTCGACCAGGTCACCACCATCCTGCGTGAGCATCTGGTGACGACCCCCGCCGAGACACCCGCCCGGAAGCCCAGGGGTGGGCGAGAGGAGGCCGCCTAACGAACCGCCGATGAGGGGCCTGAGCCGCCAGACCAGCGACTTACCACCGCCGGACTGAGCAGAAGAGGCCCCAGACGCGAGAAAGCGCCCCGGTTACCAGCCGGAGCGCTTCTACAGAACCGAGATCCCCGAAGGGAGCGGACTCCAAGACCCGCTCACCCTACCACGGGGACCTCGGTTTGACCAGTCATGTCCGTACGCGGACCGCTGCGAACCGAAAGGAGCCCCGATGGCCGCCACCAACGAGCCCACCACCTCAGAGCTCACCAGCCTTTCTTCCGAAGAGGACGACGACCTCTCGCCCGCCGACGAGGCCGTCAGCCGCTGCCTCGAGGACCACACCCTCGCCCTCCTGCGAGTCCTTGCCGACGCAGGCGACGCCTGGGGCGCAAGCCCCGAGGAGCAGCGTCTGGTCTCCGGACTGGTCGGCGCCGAGAGCCCCCGTTCCGCCTGGTGATGGCGCCGGCTCTCCCACCCCGAGCTGCCCCCCGTAGGGCACGCCACTCCCCCGCCGAGGTGGCCGCGCACCAGTGAGCGTCGCTCCCCCCCGTCCGCCGCCGTCCGCGGCCGTCGGCCCCCCCGCTCAGCGCGCCCTTGAGCCGGAGGAAACCATCCACCTGCCCACCGGCGAGCAGGTGGGTCTCCTCCTGGCGCTGTGCCGCCGTGGAGGCGTCCACCAGCCCTACGCCGTGGTCGACGGCTGGGAGTGGCACCGCTGGGAGGATGCTGCAGGCCACGTGGGCCACGTGGGGCTGCGCACGCCCGAGCACCCTGACCACAACGAGGCGGATGAGCTGGCCACCAGGGCGCTCGCCGCTGCCACCACCCGCCAGCGCTCCTACGTCGAGCTCGCCGCCCTGCTGAGCCGCCTCGTCGAGTTCGACGGCGCCGAGCGCCAGTGGCGCCTCGAGCGCGTGGCCGAGCTGCTCTACGGGCCGGCTCAGCCGAACTCGCATCGCGAGCGTCAGCTCCCCCCGCTCCACGGCTGGCTGGCGCTGATGGAACGGGGTCGTTGGTCGCTCGACACGACGCTGGCCGCCAACCGCAACCGGGCTCAGCGCCGCTCCTCCCACAAGGCCTCCGCCCTCGATCTCCCCGGCAACGCTCGGCCCCTGGTCAGCATCGAGCGAGCCACCCGGTGCTCGGCCACCGCCCGGCTCGATCCTGGCTTCGCCATCTCCCTGGGGGCCTCCGTGGTGGAGGTACCCGACCACACCTTCCGCCTGCCCCAGCCCGGCCACACCAACCCGCACGGGAACCGACCCAGCCTCGCCACCCGGGCCCGGGTACGTCTCGGCGCTGCCATCGCCTACCGCAGGCACCGGGGTGAGCAGCCGATCGACCTCGAGCGCCTGCTCGTGGACTACGCCGGCGTGGACCTCAGGCCCGTGGCCCGCCGCCGGCGCCTGGCCACGTGGTTCGACGTACTCACCGGGGATCTCGCCACCACCCGCGGCCGACTGGGCGTCGGCCTAGACGCAGTGCCTCGACGGGCCCGCCACGTCCTGCACACGACCCTTCGCCTGGTTTCCCCCGAGCACCTCGCCGGGCCCCGTTTGGCCACCGCCGCCGCCACGCAGCCACTCGCAGCCCGCGGTCCCTGACCCAGGACCCAGTTTCCTACTCCCCGCTTTTCTCTCTACCGGCCGAGGTCCGTTCGCGCGCCGGCGCGCCCCACGTCGCCAAGACCCCCCGGCGGCGCGCTCTGGCGCGCCCGCCCGCGGCTTCACTGAGCCCGCCCTGACCTCTTCCTGAGGTCGGATGGTCCCGCGCCGCGCCCCGCGCCGAGGCCTGGTCCCCCCAGTTCCGTCGCGCCGCGTCCACGGCTCAGCTCGCCTGGGCCCAATACCCGTCACCCCCTACGCCGTGGCTGCTGCTGGCGGTCGAAGGATCGGCCCAAGACAGACGCGAGGTCCCGCCAGAACCGACGCGAGTGCTCCCAAGACCTTCCTCGAGGTCCCCACTCGGCCGACGATGAACCCCTGTCCCCCGACCGAAGGAGACCGACATGGCCTCGCCCCGCACCCCCCTGGTCGTCAGTGCCGACGGCGGCCCCTGCCCCTCGGAGCTTCTGGCGCTCCGCTCCCGCCTCGACGCCGACACGGCGACAGTGCTGGCCTGGCTGGCCGCCACGACGTCGGAGTGGCTGGACAATCCGGCGGACGAGGTTCTCATCCGCCGTCTGCAGCACGCCCGCTCGACGCCTAGCCCCTCTTGCCGGCGATGAGCGAGCGAGCCATCGCCTTCCTGGCCGACGCTGTAGCTCACCACGGTCGTCGCCTCGACGACATCCGGATCGAGATCCCCTTGAGCCAGGCCGAGCTCGCCCGCCGACATGACTGCTCGGCAGGGACGGTCGCCTACTACCTCCAGCGCGCTGGGGACATCGTGATCTCCCGCCGGCGCCAGGGCGTGGTCGTCGATCGCGCCGCCCTGGAGTCGGCACTGCACCCCGGACCCCTCCCCCGGTCAGTGGCCCAGAGCCGCCATCTG
>DASZDM010000050.1:0-30105 GCA_035942015.1 Acidimicrobiales bacterium
CCCTGCGTCGCTTCGCCGCCCGGGGCCAGCTCGACGCCGAGCTGTGGAGCATCCTGGCCGAGCCGGGGGTGGTGCGTTTCCTGCTCGGCGGCCTGGCCAACACCCTCAAGGCGGCGGCTGGCGGCATGGTCGGCGCCGTGGTCATCGGTGCAGTGATGGCACTCGGGCGGTTGTCCCGCCATCGGCCGGTCCGGTGGCTGGCTGGTCTGTACGTGGAGTTCTTCCGTGGGTTCCCCCTGCTGCTGCTGATCCTCTTCTCGGCCTTCGGCCTGCCCCGCCTGGGTATCCGCCTGCCGCTGTTCTGGTATCTGGTGCTCGGCCTGGCTGTCTACAACAGTGCCGTGCTGGCCGAGATCTTCCGGGCCGGGATCCTCTCTCTGGACCGGGGTCAGAGTGAGGCGGCACGGGCCATCGGCCTCACCGACGGGCAGGCCATGCGCCTGGTGGTGTTTCCCCAGGCCCTGCGCCGGATGGCGCCGGCCATCGTCGGCCAGCTTGTGGTCCTGCTGAAGGACACCTCGCTCGGCTACTTCGTGCAGTACGAAGAGCTGTTGCGCCGGGCCCAGATCACCGGCAACTTCGACGCCAACCTGCTCCAGGCCCTGCTGGTGGCCGCCGCCATCTACATCGGCGTCAACCTGGCACTCAGTCGCGTGGCCCGCCGGCTCGAGGTCCGCCAGAAGCGTCGCTATGGCGGCACCATCGACATGGCCGGTGGCCCTGAGGACCTGGTGGCGGTGGAGACGGCGACCCGGCGCTGATCGCCGTCAGGGCCGAGGGCGGATGGACCAAGCCTCCCAGCGACCGAGTTGACCGGGCACGACCTCGTAGTCGACCGGGGTGCCCGGGGCGATGGTGCGGCCCCCGTCGGCCACCGCCGTGCAGTGGAAGAACAGCGCCTCGCCGTCATCGCTGCGGACGCTCCCCCATCCCCGCCGTTCGTCGAAATCGACCACCACGCCTGCGACCAAGGGCTAATGCACGATCTTGGAGAGTGGGATCTCGATGATGTCGCTGGCGCCGGCGTCGGAGAGGGCGGGGATGAGGGTGTTGATGTCGATCTTGGGCACGACCGTCTCCACCGCGTAGCCGTCGGCACCGAACAGCTTGGAGACGGTGGGCGCCTTCATGGTCGGCAGGATGTCGATGACCGACTCCAGGTCGGCCTGGTTGACGTTGAGCTTCACCAGCACCTTGCCCCGGGCCTCGAGGGCCCCCTGCAGCAGCGTGTGCAGCTGGCCCATGGCATGGGCCTTGACCGGGTCGGCGTAGGCGGTCGGATTGGCCACGAGCTCGGTGAAGCTGACCAGGATCGTGTCGAGGATGCGAAGCTCGGCAGCCCGCAGCGCCCGGCCGGTCTCGGTGATCTCCACCACGGCGTCGGCGATGTCGGGGATCTTGGCCTCGGTGGCCCCGTGCGAGAGGCGGACTTGGGCGTCGACACCGTGGGCGGCCAAGAAGCGCCGGGTCAGACCGGGGTACTCGGTGGACACCCTCACGCCGGCGGGTAGATCGCCGACCTTCGACCAAGGAGCGTCCTCGGCGACGGCCAGCACGACGTTGATGGGCCGGGCCGTGGCCTTGGAATAGTGGAGCTCTCCGAGGGAGACGACGTCGCTGGAGGTCTCCTCGATCCAGTCCCGGCCGGTGATGCCGAGGTCGTAGAGGCCCTCGGCCACATAGATCGGGATCTCCTGGGGGCGCAGGATGCGGACGTCGATGACTCGAGGGTCGGCGATGGTGGCCTTGTAGGCGACCGAGGAGCTCCGGCTGACCGACAGGTCGGCGGCCTCGAACAGCTCCAGGGTGGCCCGCTCGAGGGACCCCTTCGGCAGTACCAGGCGCAGCATCAGGATGCGTTCTTGGGCAGCTGGCGCAGGAGGTCGACCATCTCCAGCGTGCTCTCGGCCGCCTCGTATCCCTTGTTGCCGGCCTTGGCCCCGGCCCGCTCGAGGGCCTGTTCGAGGTTGTGGGTGGTCAGCACGCCGAGGGCCACCGGGACGCCGGTATCGAGGGCGACGCGCTGCAGGCCGGCGGCGCACTGGCCGCCCACGTGCTCGTGGTGGTCGGTGTCGCCGCGGATGACGGCACCGAGGGCGATGACGGCGTCGACCTCGCCCGAGGTGGCCAGTCGCTGCGCCACCAGGGGCAGCTCGACGGCGCCAGGGGCCCACACCACGGTGATCGAAGATTCGTCGACGCCGTGGCGGACCAACGCGTCGCGAGCGCCGGCGAGGAGCCGGTCGGTGACCAGGTCGTTGAAGCGGGCGCAGGCCACACCCACGCGGATGCCCTCGCCCCGCAGGTGGCCGACGTAGGTGGTCATGAGTCAGAGCTTTCCACGTCGGCGCCCAGGCGGCCATCCAAGTTGGGCAACAGGTGACCCATGCGCTCGCGCTTGGTGCGCAGGTACCGAATGTTCTCCGGGTTGGGAATCGACTCGAGCGGGATCCGCTCCACGATGCGCAGCCCGTAGCCCTCGAGGCCGCCGTACTTGGCCGGGTTGTTGGTCATGTACCGCATGGTGGTGATGCCCAGGTCGACGAGGATCTGGGCCCCGATACCGTACTCACGGGTGTCGGCCGGGAATCCCAACTCGACGTTGGCGTCGACAGTGTCACGACCCTTGTCCTGGAGCCCGTAGGCCAGGATCTTGTGACCGAGCCCGATTCCCCGGCCCTCATGGCCGCGGAGGTACACCACCACGCCCAGGCCCTCCTCGGAGATCCGCTGCATCGCGGCGTCGACCTGGACCCCGCAGTCACAGCGCAGGGAGCCGAAGACGTCTCCTGTCAGGCACTCGCTGTGGACCCGGACCAGGACGTTCTCCTGACCCTGGACGGCGCCTTTGACCATGGCCACGTGCTGCTCGCCGTCGAGCACCGATTCGTAGACGTAACACGTGAAGTCCCCCCACTCGGTGGGAATGCGGGCCTCGGCCACCCGCCGGACCAGGCGCTCCGACTGGCGGCGGTGTCGCACCAGGTCGGCGATGGAGATCATCGGCAGGTCGTGGATGGCGCAGAAGCGCTCCAGTTCGGGGATCCGCGCCATGGTGCCGTCCTCGTTGACGACCTCACACAACACCCCGGCCGGCTTGAGCCCGGCCATGCGGGCCAGGTCGACCGCCGCCTCAGTGTGCCCGGCTCGTTTCAGCACCCCTCCGGGGCGGTAGCGGAGGGGGAAGATGTGCCCCGGCCGGGCCAGGTCGGTCGGTTGCGTGCCCGGGTCGATGAGGGCCTGGATGGTGGCTGATCGGTCGGCCGCGGAGATGCCGGTGGTGGTGGCGGGCCGGTAGTCGACCGACACCGTGAAGGCCGTGCGCTGGCTCTCGGTGTTGTCGGCGACCATGAGCGGCAGCTCGAGCTCATCGAGTCGTGCGCCCTCCATCGGCATGCAGATCACCCCCGAGGTGTGGCGCACGAAGAAGGTGATGCGTTCGGGCGTGGCGAACTCGGCCGCCATGATGAGATCGCCCTCGTTCTCACGGTCCTCGTCGTCCACCACCACGACGACCTGGCCCCGTGCGATGGCGGCCACGGCCTCGTCGATGCGGGCCAAACGGGTGCTGCGGGGCGGGCTCACGACTGTGACACCAGGCGCTCGACGTACTTGGCCACCACGTCGATCTCCAGGTTGACCCGGTCGCCGGCGGCCTTGGCGGCCAAGGTGGTGACCGATGCGGTATGAGGCACGACCGCGACGGTGAAGGTGTCGGCACTCGAGTCCACCACGGTGAGGCTGATTCCATCGACGGCGATCGAGCCCTTGGCCACCACGTAGCGGTCGAGCCCCGACGGCAGCTGTACGACCAGGTTCGGGGCGGGGCGGAGGATCTCCCCGACACCGTCGACATGGCCCTGGACGAGGTGGCCACCCAGGCGGTCACACAGGCGCAACGGTCGTTCGAGGTTGACCCGGTCGCCGGCGCGCAGACGGTCGAGGGTCGTGCGGGCCAGCGTCTCGGCACTCAGGTCGGCTTCCCACCATCCCCGGCCATGGGCGGCCACGGTGAGACAACAGCCGTCGACGGCGATCGAGGCTCCGACCTCGGCGTCTTCCACCACGGTGGAGGCGCCGATGCGCACGCGGGCACCGGTGCGGGCCTCGAGCACTCCCACTTCTTCCACCAATCCTGTGAACAATCTACAGGCTCGATTCGCTCGCCGAGAAGGGCTCGGAGTCGCCTCCGGCAACGCTCATGGCCGCTCCGCCCGAGCAAGCTGGCTGCCCTCGACACTCGGGCGGTCCCTCGCTTCGCTCGGGCGCTCTTGAGGGGCCAGGTCGATCCTCAGGTCGTCCCCGAGGCGGGTGAGCGAGATGATGCGGCCCTCCCAGGCCCGGGCCAGGGACTTGGCGCCCGATCCGGCGAACACGCCCCGGCCGTCGTCGCCCCCCAGGAGCTTGGGAGCGAGGTACAACACGTAGCGGTCGACGAGGC
The DNA here is from genome assembly GCA_035942015.1 of Acidimicrobiales bacterium. Taxonomy (GTDB): domain Bacteria; phylum Actinomycetota; class Acidimicrobiia; order Acidimicrobiales; family CADCSY01; genus JADDRA01. Next base: position 4,442 of record DASZDM010000050.1, read on the forward strand.
GGGCTCGGTGGAAGTCACCGGCCACGGCGGCCCCTCCCTCGACCAGCACCTGCACGCAGCCGCGCTCCCCGAGCCGGTCGAGCGCGGCTCCGAGGTCTCCGGCCAACTCCAGGCAGGGGTGGATCCTCGCCCCGTCGGGGGCGTGGCCGAGGACCACCCGCAACGGGTCGGGACCGTCCACCAGGCGGACGGTGAGGCTGGGATCGTCGGTCCGCACCGTTCCCGCGCCCACGACGACCGCATCGCTTTCGGCCCGCAGGCGATGGGCGTCGACTCGGGCGTCCATCCCGGTGATCCACTGCGAGGAACCGTCGGCGGCGGCGGTGCGTCCGTCGAGGGTCGTCGCCAACTTGAGCACGACCCACGGCCGTCCCGTGCGGCGGTGCTTCAGGTAGGGGGCGAGCTGCGATTCCACCTGGTCCCGACCGACCCCGACGACCACCTCGACGCCCGCCTGTCGCAGCCGGCCGATGCCCCGCCCGGCCACCCGGGGGTCCGGATCGAGCAGGGCGACCACGACCCGGCGTACCCCGGCGGCCACCAGGGCGTCGGCGCAGGGCGGGGTCCGCCCGACGTGGGCACAGGGCTCGAGCGTGCTCCAGAGGGTGGCACCTCGCGCCGTCGCGCCTGCTGAGGCCAGCACGGTCGCTTCCGCGTGGGGACCGCCCGGCGCATCGGTGGCGCCCTCGAAGACCGCACCGTCGGCACTGACCAGCACCGCTCCGACCCACGGATTGGGATGGGCCCGTACCCTGACGGAGGCGGCCAGCTCCACGGCCCGGCGCATTCTGGCCTCGTCATCCACAGGCGCAGTGTACGAGGGGCAGGGTCCCGGAGCCGGAGCGCTCAGTGCTCGCGGTGGCCGGCCAGGAGGCGCAGGGCGGGGGGGATCACGTCGATGACCGCGTCGAGGCACTCGACGGCGCCGGCGGTCGAACCGGGCGTGTTGATCACCAGGGCCTGCCCGCTGGTGCCGGCGATCCCCCGGGAGAGGCGCCCGAGCGGGTTGGCCAGGCGCATGGCCTCGCCCAGGCCCGGCGCTTCTCGTTGGATGACCGCCCGTGTTGCCTCGGGGGTGAGGTCACGGGGACCGAAGCCGGTCCCCCCCGTGGTCACCACCAAGCCGGCGAATCGATCGCACATGGTCTCCAACACGGTGGCAACCGCTTCGACCCCGTCGCTCACCACCCGATGGGCCCGGACCTCGAAGCCGGCTGCCACCAGGCGTTGGACGAGGGCGGCTCCGGAGCGGTCGTCCCGTGTCCCGGCCACCACGCCGTCGGAGACGGTGAGCACTTGGGCGACGGGTGGCTCTCCGCGCTCAGGCACCCGGTGAGCGTACGCGCAGGCGGAGCAGGAACATGCCGTCGGTGCCGGCCGCCTGAGGCAGGAGGAGGGCCCCGCGGCCGTGGAGCCGCCATGGCGGGCCGGGCGGCTCGGACGGTGTCAGCGTAGGAAACGAAGTCTCGAGCCAGGCGTCGACGTCGAGCGTCTCCTCGACGGTCAGGGTGCAGACGCTGTAGACCAGCGTGGCCCCGGGGCGCAGCAGGTCGACGGCAGCGCCCAGGAGCTCCCGCTGGAGCGTGGCCAGGCGGGTCACCTCGGCCGGAACTCGGCGCCAGCGGGCGTCGGGACGGCGGTGCAACACGCCCAGCCCGGTGCACGGAGCGTCGACGAGGACGCGGTCGAAGCTCGCTCGGCGCCACGGTGGCCTACGAGCGTCGGCGACGACCGTGCCCACCGAGGCAGCCCCGGTGCGCCGGGCCGCGGAGGCGACGAGCGCGGCCCGACCGGGTTCGATATCGCTGGCCAGGACCAGCGCTCCCGTCGCCGCCATGGCCGTGGCCTTGCCTCCCGGAGCTGCGCACACGTCGGCGATGCGCTCTCCCGCCGATGCAGCCACCGCCGCGGCCACCCACTGGGAGGCCCGGTCCTGGGTGTAGCCGTCGGGGCGTTCGGTCGCGGTGGGGGCGACGTTCATGGCCTCGAGGGCGGCGAGGCCGTCTTCCTCGCCGAGGTCGTCGACCAGGCGCTCCACGATCCAGTCCGGGTAGCTGAGGCGGGTCGCGGTGTCGGGCCAGGACGCCGGCGCTTCGGCGACTCGGCGCAAGACGGCGTTGACCAGGCCTCGGGAACGCCGTGGCGCAATCTGGACGGTCGCCGACACGGCGGCGTGGGCGGGGGTTCGCAGGTAGTGCAGTTGGTAGGCGCCGAGGCGCAAGGCGGCGCGGGTCGCGGGGTCGAGCGGGCGCAGGAGGAAGCGCTCGATCAGGAAGTCACAGGCCCGAGCCATCCTCGTGGTGCCGTAGACCAGTTCGGTGGCAAAGGCCCGGTCCCGGGAGTCGAGGGAGCTGCCATGGAGGGCGTCGGCCAGCGCGGCGTTGGCCCGGGCGCCCTCTTCGATCCGGTGGAGCACGTCGAGCGCCAGCCTCCGTGCGTCGGAACCAGCCGACGTCACTCCCCGAGGCGCTCGTCGGGGGTCGGGCGAGCGCCGTTGCGCCACGACGCTGCCGGTTGGGCGGCTCTGCCCTCTGGCTGGACCTCGACCAGCTCGAGGGCACCCTGTCCGGTGGCCACCCTTGTGCCGTCGACCGTTCCCGGGATCGAGGTCTCCCAGGCGTCGGACACCCGTGCCCGGAGCACCTTGAGACGGCGCCCTCGGAACGTCGTCCAGGCTCCTCCCACGCGCACCACCCGATGCAGCTCGGCGGCCGGGCGCTGCCAGTCCAGGAGCAGATCGGACGGCTCCAGCTTGGCCGCATAGGTCGGTTCGCCCACTTGAGGCATCGCCGCTCCCAGCCCGGTGCGCAGCGTGCGCACCAGTAGGTCGCTCCCCGCAGAGACCAGGCGGGCCCTGAGCTCGTCGGCCGTCTCGTCCGGGCCTATCCGTAGCCGTTCGCAGCCGTAGACGGGACCAGTGTCGAGGGATTCTTCGAGGCCCATGACGCAGACGCCGGTTTCCTCGTCACCGGCGAGAATGGCCCGCTCCACCGGGGCCGCCCCTCGCCAGCGGGGCAGTAGCGAGAAGTGGAGGTTGACGAAGGACATGGCCTCGAGGACGTGGGGCCGTACGAGGCGGCCATAGGCGACGACCACGCCGAGGTCGGCATCGACGCCGATGACGTCGTCCACCCGGTCGGACACGGGAAGGCCCAGTTCGAGGGCAGCGGCCTTGACCGGAGTGGCGGTCAGTGCCGCTCCCCTTCCTCGCTTCCGGTCGGGTTGGGAGACGACCAGCGCCACGTCGAAGTCGGCGTCGACGAGCGCCCGCAACGGAGGTACGGCGGCGGCAGGGCTCCCGAGATAGGCCAACCGACGGGGACGGACCAACGGGCTCAGGATCGGCCGGGAAGGCGCAGCCGTCGCCGGGGCGGTTCCTCATCGGCGAGGGTCCGGTCCCGGAGGATGCGCTTGGCCTCCTTGGCCTGGTCGTCGTCGAGACGCTCCAGCAGGAGCAGGCCGTCGAGGTGGTCGACCTCATGTTGGAACATGCGAGCCAGGAGCTCGTCGGCCTCGAAGCTGACTTCGTTGCCGTCGAGGTCGAGACCGGTGAGGTGGACCTCCTTGGGCCGCAGGATTTCCCAGGACAGCCCCGGCACCGAGAGGCAGCCCTCCTCGAACACCCACTCGCCCCGGGTCTCGCTGATGACCGGGTTCACGATGGTGTGGGGACCCTTGTCGTCGTGCAGGTCGTAGACGAACATGCGCTTCTGCACCCCCACCTGGGGAGCGGCCAGCCCGATGCCCGGCGCCTCGTACATGGTGGTGATCATGTCACCGGCCAGACGGACCAGGCGGGCGTCGATCTCGGTGATCTCGGCCGCCGGTTGCCGCAGGACGGGATCTCCAACCAGGCGTATGTCGTAAGGCGCCATCGGCGGCCAGGGTAGTGGTCGACGAGCGTCGGCTGACTAGCATCTGTGCCCACCACCATGAGGAGCCAGACCTCCTCTGGCCCTTCACCAGGAGGTCGCTCATATGAAACGCCTTGCCGGCGCGCTGCTTGTCGTGGCCGCAGTCCTCTCCGCCTGCGGCGAAGACAACGGCGGGGTGATCGAACAGGAGGACCAGACCACAGACGAGCAGTCGACGGCCGAGTTCAACGACGCCGATGTGGCCTTCGCCCAGATGATGATCCCCCACCACGAACAGGCCATCGAGATGGCCGATCTGGTCCCCGAGCGGGCTTCGTCGGAGGAGGTCGAGGCACTGGCGGCGCGGATCAAGGCGGCACAGGCGCCGGAGATCGAGCTGATGACCTCCTGGCTCGAGGAATGGGACCAGCCGCTGGAAGGTGAGATGGGCGGCATGGACATGGGCGAGGGTGGCCAGATGGAAGGCATGGAAGGCATGGAAGGCATGCTGAGTGGGGAGCAGATGGCCTCGCTGGAGGCGGCGTCGGGTGCCGAGTTCGACCGGCTGTTCCTCACCTCGATGCGTGAGCACCACGTCGGCGCCGTCGAGATGGCGGAAGACGAGCTGCGAGCGGGGCAGTCCCCCGAGGCCAAGGAGCTGGCCCAAGCCATCATCGACACCCAGCAGGCAGAGATAGAGGAGATCGACCAACTGCTCGGAGGCTGAGCGATACCCCGGAGCCGTCGCACGCATCGCGGCTCTTTCCGGCGATGGACGAGCATAGATTGCGGTGATGATCGAATCGGGGACGGAGCCTCGCCAGTCGCATCGCCGACTGCCCCGAGATCGCTCCCGTCGCCACGCTGTCCGGTCGTTCGGGGTCGCCGCCATCGCCCTGCTCGTCACCACCCTCAGTGCCCTTCCAAAGGACGTCACGGCGGTGGAGCGGTCGTTGTTCTACGCCGTCAACGGCTTGTCCGATGCCATCGAATGGCCGCTCTGGGCCGTGATGCAGTTGGGGGCGGCACTCGCCATACCGGCTATGACGCTGGCCGCGTTCCTCGGATGGCGGCGGATGCGGCCAGCCGTCGACGTGCTGGCCGCGGGAGCGCTGGCCTGGCTGTCGGCCCGGGTGATGAAGGATCTCTTCGAGCGCGGCCGGCCCCCGTCGTTCTTCGAGGACGTCAAGCTCCGGGGTTCCCTGGGCGCCGGCGGCGACAAGGGCCTGGGCTTTCCCTCCGGCCATGCCACCGTGGCCTTCGCCCTGGCGATCGTCGTCTTTCCGTACGTTTCCCTGCCGTGGCGGATCGTCACCGTGGTCCTCGCCACCATCGTCGCCTTCTCCCGCCTCTACTTCGGTGCCCACTTTCCGCTCGACGTCCTGGGCGGCGCAGCTCTGGGGGTCGCCATCGCCGCCTCGGTACACCTGGTCCTCGACCTCCTCACCCACCACCACTGACGAGGGCGGACCTCCCGTGCCGTCACCACGCCATCTCGTCGCAGCCACGGTGGTCGGACGGCTCGACCTGGAGGGTGGCGTGGGTGATGCCGTAGCCCGCTTGGAGCAGCTCCCGAGCCTGGTCCAGGATGCGGTGGCTGTCCGTCCCCGCCGCCACCATCAGGTGGGCTGACGCCACCTCCATGCCCGAGGTGAGGGTCCACAGATGCAGGTCGTGGACGTCGACGACACCCTCCAGGCGTCCGAGGTCGGTGCGCACACCGGCTGGATCGACGTCGGGTGGACCCGCCTGGATGAGGATGCGTACGGCCTGGCCACCCAGTCTCCACGTCCGGGGCAGGATGAACACCCCGATGGCCGCTCCCAGGATCGGGTCGATGTACACCCAGCCGGTGAGCTCGATGACGGTGGCGGCGACGATCACCCCGACCGAGCCCAACGTGTCGGCCAACACCTCGAGGTAGGCACCCTCCAGGTTCAGGCTCTCCTTCGAGCCCTGCCGGAGCAGCACGAGGGCCACCAGGTTGACGGCGAGACCGATGACGGCGACCACGAGCATGGGAAGGCCGAGGACTTCCGGCGGATCGCTCAGCCGCCCGACGGCTTCGATCAACACGTAGATCGCCACCCCGAACAGCAGGAGGGCGTTGACGAATGCGGCCAGGATCTCCAGGCGGTAGACGCCGAAGCTCCGGAACTGATCGGTGGTCGGCCGATGGGCGGCCCGGCTCGACAGCTGGATGGCCGCGACGGCCATGCCCAACCCGATGACGTCGGTGAACATGTGGCCGGCATCGGAGATCAGGGCCAGGGAGTTGGTGACGACACCCGCCACCGCCTCCACGACGAAGAAGACGGCGATGAGGAGGAAGGACCACACCAGGCGGCGCTGGTGCTTGATGCCGGCCCCCAGACCCGATCGGGCGTGATCGTGACCGCCGCTCATGCCGGGACCGCGACGAGCGGGGCAGGTGCCGGTGCCGTCGGTAGGGCCGGGGTGCGGCCGGCACGTACGCCGTTGGCGATGACCACCACCTCGGCGAACTCATGGATGGCCACGACCGTGGCCAGGCCCAGGGCGCCGAAGAGGGCCAGGGGCACGAGCACGGTGACGATGGCCATGGACAGGCCCAGGTTCTCGAACATGATTCGCCGAGCACGGCGGGCGTGGTCGAGCACCTGGGGCAGATGACGCAGATCGTGGCCCATGAGCGCCACGTCGGCCGTCTCGATGGCCACGTCGGTTCCCATGGCCCCCATGGCGATGCCGAGGTGGGCGGTGGCCAGGGCCGGAGCGTCGTTGACGCCGTCGCCGACCATGGCTGTGGGTCGCTGCCGGGTGAGTTGGGCCACGATCCGGGCCTTGTCCTCGGGACGGAGCTCGGCCTGCACATCGCCGATCCCGGCCGCCCTGGCCAGGGCGGAGGCCGTGGCGGCGTTGTCGCCGGTCAGCATGGCCACCTCATACCCCGTGCGACGAAGGTGGTCCACCACGTCTCGGGCCTCGGGACGAAGCTCGTCCCGCACGGCGACGGCCCCGATGATCCGGCCGTCGTCCTCCACGAGCACGGCCGTGGCACCACCGTGCTGCATCACTTCGACCCGGTCCGCGAGCTGGGCTTCGGGATGGAGCCAGCCGGGGCGCCCGAGGCGTATGACCCTGCCGCCGACACAGCCGACCAGGCCGGCACCGGTGACCGACTGCACGTCGGCCGCCGGCGTGACGACGTCCACCGAGTCGAGAATGGCGCGGGCCAGGGGATGTGCACTTCGAGCCCCGAGGGCGGCGGCCAGTTCGAGGACATGTCGGCGGCTGACACCATCGACGGTGGCGACCTCGACGACCGATGGCTGGTTCCGGGTCAGGGTCCCGGTCTTGTCCAGGGCCACGCCCCGCACGGCACCCAGCGCCTCGAGCGCCCCACCTCCCTTGATCAGCACCCCCTGCCGGCTGGCGGCACCGACGGCGGCCACGACCGTGACCGGGACCGAGATGGCGAGCGCACACGGAGAGGCGGCTACGAGGACGACCAGCGCCCGCTCGATCCACAGCTGGGGGTCACCGGCCAGGCTGCCGAGCACGGCGATGGCCGCCGCCGCCACCATCACCCCCGGCACCAGCGGCTTGGCGACGCGGTCGGCCAGGCGTTGACTGCTGCCCTTCCGGCCCTGCTCGGTCTCCACGATGGAGACGATCCGGGCCAGGGAGTTGTCCTCGGTCGCGGCCGTGACCTGGACGTGGAGGGCACCGGTGCCGTTGATGGACCCGGCGAACACCTCGTCGTTCGGCCCCGCCTCCACCGGGACGGATTCCCCGGTGATGGCCGAGACGTCCAGGGCGCTGCGCCCGCTGCGCACGGTGCCGTCGGTGGCGATGCGCTCACCCGGACGTACCACCATGATGTCGCCCGGTTGCAACTGGCCAGCGGGCACCGCCGCTTCGCCAGCGTCGCCCACCACCGTGGCCTCTTCGGGGACTAGCGACAGCAGGGCCCGCAGGCCCCGCCGGGTCTTGGTCAGCGAGTACTCCTCCAATCCCTCGCTGATCGAGAACAGGAATGCCAACATGGCGGCCTCCGCCACCTCGCCCAGCGCCACCGCGCCGGCCGCCGCAATGGTCATCAGCGTCCCCACGCCGATCTTGCCCCGGGCCAGGCGCGACAACGAAGCCGGCACGAAGGTGGCTGCACCCACGACCAGGGCAGCCATCTGCAGGCCGACCACCACCGCATCGCCATCGCCGCTCCACTCCGCGATGAACGAACCCACCAGCGCCACCCCCGACAGCACTGCCGCCCGGAGCTCGGTCACCTCGCGAAGCCGCTCCGGCTCCCCACCTCCCTCCCCGGCAGCGTCCGGCGGCGTGTCGTCACCGCAGCAGGCGTCACCCACGGCGTTCTTGCTCGCCGGTAGACCGATCTGCTGACGACGTCGGGCTGCCGGAGCCGTAGTTCGGGCACAGCACCACGGCGTTGCCGGTGACCCGCAGCACCGCCTCGGCCGCCGCCAGCACGTCCATGAGCTCGGGACAGGTAAGTGAGTAGAACACCTGTCGACCCTCGGGCCGGCCGGCCACGAGCCCGCAGCCCCGCAGACAGGCCACATGGGCCGAGACCGTCGACTGGGCCAAACCGAGCTCGTTCACGAGGTCGGCCACCCGGGCCTCTCCGTCGAGCAGGCACCGCACGATGGCCAGGCGGGTGGCGTCGGAAAGGCTGTGGAACAGCGCCACCGCGGCCGTTTGTGCCCCCACCCCGGTCTGCGCATTCATCGCCATAGGCAGATGATACCACTATGAGACGATGGGTCACGACGTACAACCGTGCTGGGAGTTGTCGGGTCCGGCTGCGACCCGGTGCTCAGGAACCGGCGGGTGGAACTGCTCGGTAGAGGAACCCGGCGGCTGAGGCGAACACGATCTCGCCCTCGCCGTCCGCACCGATGTGGGTCAGCTGCGGAACCTTGGCCGTCTCTTGGCGGACGTCGACCACTCCCCCTTCAGGGCTGCCTCTGAGGGACCACAGTGCACCGGCACAGAAGTCGCCGTAGAGGTAGCGACGCTGCAGGGCGGGAAGGTCGGTACCGGTGTAGACGAACCCCCCGATCACCGAACAGCCCTCGTCGTGGCCGTAGGTGACCGCCGGCGCGACGAGCTCACCGGCGGGGTTGAGCTGGTTGCCGGACACCTTCTCGTCGCCTTCGAAGACGCTCCACCCGAGGTTCTTGGGCGCTTCGTCGAGCTCGAGGCCTACCCGCGTGACCTCCTCCCTGTGGTCCTGGCCCACATCGGCCACCCACATCTCGGCGAGGGCTGGATCGAACGAGAAGCGCCAGGGATTGCGTAGCCCGTAGAGGACGATGTCCCACCGGGGGTCGACGTCGGTCGGCAGGTCGACATCGAGGGCGACGACCTTGCCGAGCAGCTGGTCGAGATCTTGGGCGACACCTCGCGAGTCGAAGGCGCCTCCGCCGTCGCCGAGGCCGAGATAGAGGCGGCCGTCGGGGCCGAAGGCGAGCTGGCCACCGTTGTGGTTCTCCTCGGGCTGGGCCACCAGCAGCAGTTCACGCACCGGTTGCGGCTCGATCGAGCGCCCGTCCGAGCCAGCCCTGAACTCCGCTACTCGAGTGTCGCCGGCGCGGTCGGACCAGTGCAGGAACAGGCGACGGTTGGTGGCGAAGTCGGGGTGGAAGGCGATGCCGAGCATGCCCTGCTCGGCGCCCGTCTTGACCATGGAAACCATGTCCAGCGCGACGCGTCGGTCCTCGCCCTCCAGGCGCACCACCCGTCCGGGCTGTTCGAGCACCCACAATGCGCCAGGGTCTCCCGGTGCTGCACCGACGTAGGTCGGGCGGTTCAGCCCGCTGGCGATGGGCTCGACGTCGAAGGAATGAGCGATCGCCTCGGCGGGCTGCGCAGTGCTGGGGCGGGCGACGTCGGCGCAGCCCGGCAGCGCAGCCAGGAGCATCCCCATGGCCCAGGAGGACATGCGAAAGCAGCCCACACGGATCAGCTTAGGCCAGCCTATTCCGCTGTGTTAATTTACGGAACCGATGCGCCGGGCCCTGCTTGTCTCGGTGGGCCTGGCCGGGTGCTCGCTGTTGGTGGTGCCACCGGCCCCGTCCTACGACCCGTGGATGTGGCTGCGGTGGGGTGAGGAGCTGACCGCCGGTCAGCTGAGCACGGTCCAGGGCCCTGCGTTCAAGCCCCTCCCCGTTGCCGTGTGCGCGCTCCTGGCACCGCTGGGCCCGGCGGCCCCGTGGCTGTGGGTACTAGTGGCCCGCATTGCTGCTGTCATGGCCGTGGTCCTGGCCTTCCGGTTGGGCCGTCGGTTGGCCAACGGGTCGTTGCCGGCCGGCATCCTGGCGGCGACCGGGGTCGCCCTGTGTGGCTCCTACGCCGATCTCGCCGCCGCCGGTGCTGCCGAGGGTCTCGTCGTGGCCCTGGCCCTGGCCGGCGCCGAGGCGTGGCGGACAGGCCGGCCCCGGTGGGCACTGGCCTGCGGTGTGGGCGCCGCCCTCGTGCGGGTGGAGACGTGGCCGTTCCTCCTTGTCGCCGGAGTGCGCTACTGGCAACGACGGCCGCACGACCGCGGCCTCCTCGTTGCCGGTGCTCTCCTCGTCCCCGCGGCCTGGTTCGTTCCCGAGGTGTTCGGGTCGCGTGACCTTCTCCGTTCGGTCCACCGGGCCCAGATACCGCAGTCCGGGCAACCGGCGTTGGCCGACTTCCCGGCGTTGGCGTCGTTCCGAGCGGCAGTTGCGCTGCCGCTGTGGACGCTGTGGGCCGGTGTGACCGTGGCCGTCGGGACGGCGTTGACCAGACGTGACCAGACAGCGCGCACCGTGCTCGGCCCTGCGGCCATCGGGCTGGCGTGGATGGGACTCGTCGCCGCCATGGCCCGGGCCGGCTTCTCGGGCGAGCCGCGCTACGCCCTTCCTGGGGCGGCGTTGGTGGCGGTGAGCGGTGCCGCCGGGCTGGTGATGGCCAGCCGGCGCCTGCTCCGGTGGCCCGCCGCGGCGAGCGGACTGGCGGCGTTGCTGGTCGTACTGGCCGCAATGCCCCGTATCGACGATTTGGCCGGCCTGCGGACAAGCCAGGCCTACCAATGGGAGCTTCAATCCGAGCTCCCCACGGCGGTGGCCAGCCTCGGAGGACGCTCGGCTGTCCTCGCCTGCGGCCGGCCCTACGTGGGACCGCTGCGCGGTCCTCTCCTCGCGTACCACCTGGACGTGGCCAAGCACGTGGTCGATCCCGACCGACGGCCCGAGGCACCGGGAGTCGTCTTTCGCTCGGCGCTGCACCCCGGAGGTGTCCCCGCCCCGTCCGTTCCCGCCGGTTTCCGCCCGGTCGAGCAGGTCGGTCCGTGGCAGGTGTACACCGCGTGTTGACCCTCGTGGTGGCCCGGCGGTGCGGTGCCGTGGGGCAGACTCGAGTAGACGACCAGAACGCGGCACTTCCCGGGGTCCATGCCCGAAAGCCCGTGCCGCAGCCGCTGCTCGGTCTGGCGCATGGCGTCGAAGACCGCCTGGACGCGGAGATGCCCTCCTCCAGCGAAGGGTCGGGCGGCTCGCCCTTTCTGATGGCGGCCCGATGACGTCGCCCCTCCCGTGGCGAGCGGTCGCCACCAGGTTGACCAGCCCCAGGCCTCCACCCCGGAAGCGCAGGAGGATGGCGTAGGCGTCCTCGGTGGTCACCGGGCGGAGCTCGCCGTCGTCTCCGGAAGTCCGAGTGGTAAGCCCACCTCCGTCGCGGCGGCGACCGCTTCAATCAGCGGCAGGGCTGCCACCAGCATGTGAGGTCGTCGACGCCATACCCCTGTAGGCCGGAAGTGCCACCTTGGCTCCGTAGCCGCCACCTGCAATCGCGATCTTCACCGGATCGTCCACCGCGCCCCTCCTCTCGCAGTACACCGAAAGTGTCATCGAGGCGAGTGTTTCCAGCGGAGAGCGGGAAGGAATTCGCGCTCCCAAGTGTGCTCCGAGGTGACGCCATGAAGGTGCAGGTCCAGGGTGCGGTCAGCGTCGACGTGTCCGAGTTCTTCCGCCCGGCGATCATGGCCGGCGAAGGCATCCCCGAGCTGCAACTGCTCGTGGGCGGCACGTGGCGAACGGCAGCGAAGGGCGATGTCTTCGACGTCCGCTCCCCCATCGACGGCAGCGTGATCGCCCGGGCCGCCAAGGCGTCGACCGGCGACGTCGAGGAGGCGATCGCCGCCGCCCGGCAGGCCCGCGGGGGCTTTCGTGGTACACCGGCCGCCACCCGCCTGGAGGTGTGCGCTCGGGCCGCGTCCATCCTCGCCGAGCACGCCGACACCTTCGCCGGCGCCATCGTCGCCGATCTGGGCAAGACCCTCGAGCAGGCCGCGTCCGAGGTGAAGGCCACCGGCGAGCGACTGGGGCTGGTGCGGGAAGAGGTCAGGAAGATCTTCGGGGAGTACATACCCGGCGACTGGATGGCTGACAGCCTCGGCAAGTCCGCTGTCGTGCTGCGGGAGCCGGTCGGAACGGTGGCCGCCTTCGGCCCGTTCAACTACCCCCTGTACCTCATAGCGTCGAAGATCATCCCCGCACTCGCGGCGGGGAACACGGTCGTCGCCAAGGCACCGTCCGAAGCGCCCATGCCCCTGGTGCTGTTCGCCCGCGTCTTGGAGGAGGCGGGGCTACCGGCGGGTGTGCTGAACGTCATCACCGGCCCCGGCAGCGAGATCGGCAACCTGCTCGCCTCCCACGCCGACGTGTCGATGATCTCCTTCACAGGCTCCACCTCGGTCGGCCGCAGCATCGCCGCCGGCGCAGGCCCCAAGCCGATGCATCTCGAGCTGGGTGGGAACGCAGCCGGGATCGTCCTGGCCGACGCCGATCTCGATGTTGCCGTCGAGAAGACGGTGCTCGGGGCGTTCAAGAACGCAGGCCAGCGCTGCGACGCCATCAGCCGCGTCCTCGTGGAACAGCCGGTCTACGAGGAGTACGTGGAGCGGGCCCTGGAAGAAGCCGGGCGCTGGCCGGTCGGAGACCCGCGGGCCGAGACGACGAAGGTCGGCCCGCTGGTGAGTGGGAAGGCGGCGACGCACGCGCACGAACTCGTCCACGACGCCGTCGCCAAGGGGGCGCGGCTGCTCGCCGGCGGCGACGTGCAGGACGCCTATCTCGAGCCCGCCGTCCTGGCCGACGTCCCTCAGGACGCCGACATCGTATGGGAGGAGACCTTCGGCCCCGTCCTCACCGTCCTGCCCGTTGCCGATCTCGACACGGCGATCGAGCTGGCGAACCGCTCTCGCTACGGGCTGGACTCGGCCGTGTTCACCTCCAACCTCGAGAGTGCCTGGCGCACGGCCCGGGCCCTGGAGTGCGGCCAGGTGACGATCAACGACGCCCCCGCCCACGGCGTCGGCCATTTCCCCTTCGGCGGTCGAAAGCCCGATTCCGGCATCGGCCGGGAGGGGCTGGGCTACTCCATCGACGAGTGCACTGTTCTGAAGACGGTCGTCATGCCGGTCTAGGCGAGCGTCGCTCGGGGTCCGAGCTGGAAGACTGGTCAATAGTCGTGGCCCGCATATAGCGGCTTAAAGGTACGGGCGCCTGGCTGGACCGCGCCGCCCGCACCGGGTCGACACGGGGCACCACGCACAGCAGATCCACGGGGCAGCCAAGAGGAACGTACATGCGACGTCCACAATTTCTACTGACGACGGCCGGAACTGGCTCCCTGGTGACAATTTGATGAAGGAACCGTTTACCGACTGCTCCCTCCACGGCGACTACGGACCCTACGCAACCATGGCCTTTGCCGAGGACGGGACTCTCTACGTCGCTTTCGTGGCGAGCGACCCCGGTTCGCCGACCCGTCAGCGTTCTCGCCAGTCTCCGCTTCTCGACCGTCGACCGTAGAGCCTGGCTTCAGGACCGAGAGCCTTTCCTACGCCGGGAGCAGCGTTGAGGGACAGCCGGCCGTCGCCGCCACTCCGCTGGGCGGTCGGTTCTTCGCCCACCCGCCGCGACGAGTCCCGCGCAACGTGTTCCTGGCCCGCTCCGACGATAGTGGGCGCTCGTTTGAGACGACCACCGTCTTCATCGGCGCAGAGGAGCCGGCCAGGCCTCCCGCCAAGTTGCCTGCCGAGGGAGAGAACAAGGGCCCAATGCTGGCGGTCGACCCTGAGGACCCGTCAAGGGTGTACCTGGGCTGGCGGTGGCGGCGTCTGATGACGGGGGAAGAACCTTCACCGAGCCGGTCGACGTGAGTGACGAACGGGGCGGCGACTACCCCGCCCTAGCCGTCACCCCGGACGGTACTGTTCACGCCGTCTTCTGGACGAGGGATTTCGCTCCCCCACCGCCTCCGCCCGAGGAGGAGCCGGCCGGTGAGGAAGCTGGCGGACCAGCGCCTCCCGAGGTACCGCCGCCCGAGGCACCCACCCCCGTGGTGCCTATCCAGCACGTTCGCTCGACCGATCAGGGGCAGACCTGGAGTGAACCGTTGCCCATCGATCCCGGCAACCAGGATGCCCAGCGCCCACCCCTATTGGTTGCTGACCCCAGCTCCGGCGCCCTGTACACGGTGTGGTACTCCCACGCTGAGCCACTCAACGGTGCAGAAGATTTCGAGGGGGACCTCGACGTGTTCTTCAGGAGATCGACCGACGGCGGAGCGTCTTGGGGCGACCGAGTCGTCATCAACGACGACGACATTGGGGCCAACCAGTTCGAGCCCGGGATCGACCTCGGCCCGGACGGCCGCGTTGACATCGCCTGGTACGACTTCCGCAACAGTCCCGACGGCGGGCAGGACGAGGACGGCATCTCCGACGTCTATTCCACGTTTTCGGAGGACGGCGGACGGACGTTCGCTCCAAATGTCCGGGTAAACGACCGGGAGATCGACTGGAGCATCGGCGTTTGGTCCAATAACGTCGACAGCACGTTCAACGTGGGCGTAGCGTCCGGCGACCAGGTCACCCACGTGGCGTGGCAGGACTCTCGCAACGGGCGGCCCGACACCAACGCAGAGGACGTCTACATGGCGTCGGTACATCTGGACGGGACGGTGGCCCCCGACTCGGGCCGCGCAGGGCTGGCGACATGGGCCCCCCTCGCAGCCGGCGTCGCCTTGGGAACGGGTGTCGCCATGGTGGCGGCCGTGGTAGTGACCCGCCGTCTCAGCAGTGGCCGAGAAGGCCAGACCCGCTAACGGACTGCCCGGCATTGAAGCCACGGTCCTGGGTGCAGTTGTCCCGCTGCCGGTGGACCTCCGGCTCCCCCACCGCGCCGCCCGGATGGTACGAGATCCGCATACATCTTGCATACATGCCGAAAACACAGAAGCGCCGGTGCTTCCTCGCACCGGCTCTGACCTGCCTTTGTGGTCGGGCTGGGGAGATTTGAACTCCCGACCTCTTGACCCCCAGTCAAGCGCGCTAACCAAGCTGCGCCACAGCCCGTGACGCCAAAACCTTACCGGTCCTTCGGCGTCACCACTTCGGCGAAGTGGCAGGCGCTGGGATGCCCGGTGCCGAGACGCTCGACGAGGTCGGGCGCATCCTCGGCACAGCGGTCCTTTGCCTTCCAACAGCGGGTGCGGAACCGGCAACCCGACGGCGGCCGGGTGGGGTCCGGCGCCTCCCCCTGCAACACGATGCGGGAGCGCCGCCTCTGCCGGGCGGGATCGGGCACGGGCACGGCAGAGAGCAGGGACTGCGTGTAGGGGTGGCTCGCTCTCCGGTAGATGTCGTGGCGGTCTCCGATCTCCACGATCTTGCCCAGGTACATCACTGCCACCCGGTCGCACAGGTGGCGCACGATCGACAGGTCGTGGGCGATGAACAGGTAGGACACTCCGAGCTCGTCGCGCAGGTCGGCCAGCAGGTTGACGATCTGGCCCCGGATGGACACGTCGAGCGATGAGACGGGCTCGTCGAGGACGATGACCTCCGGGTCGAGGGCCAAGGCCCGAGCGATGCCGATGCGCTGGCGTTGACCCCCGGAGAACTCGTGGGGAAAGCGGCCGACGTGGCTGGCGTCGAGGCCGACGAGGTCCAAGAGCTCCGCCACTCTGGCCTCTCCTCCCGCCTGGCGGTAGCGGTGGTGGATGCGCAGCGGCTGGGCCACGATTTGACCGGCGGTCATCCGCGGGTTCAGCGAGGCAAACGGATCCTGGAAGACCATCTGCAGCTGACGGCGGATGGGCGTCAGGCGGGAACGGCGGTACCCGGTGATGTCCTCACCCTTGAAGATGACCCGGCCGCTGGTGGGCTCGAGCAACCGGACGGCCGTGCGGGCGAGGGTGGTCTTGCCGCACCCCGACTCTCCGACCAGCCCGAGGGCCTCACCCCGTCGGAGGGAGAGCGAGACTCCGTCGACGGCTCGTACGGGCAGTTGTCCCCGCCCCCTGGGGAACCAGGTGACGATGTCCTGCAAGCGGAGGAGCTCGGGCTCGCGAGACGACGTCGACTCCGTCGCCCCGGCTGGTTGGCCCGTGGCCTGCGTCATTGCCGGATCTCGAGCTCGGCGTCGGGCGCGAGAACCCCCTTGTCGAGCTCCTCGGAGAAGTGGCAGGCAGCGACCTGCCCGCCGGCGCCGATCTCCCGGAGTCGGGGCCTCTCGGTGATGCAGCGTTGCCGTCCCTGGCGCAGCGGGCAGCGAGGGTGGTAGGTGCACCCGGACGGACGGGCGGCGAGGTTGGGTGGCGACCCGGCGATGGCCACCAGCCGCCTGCCTTCGAGCTCGGCGGTGGGCAGGCTGGCCAACAAGCCGGCCGTGTAGGGGTGGCGAGGGTCGGCGAAGACGGATTCGACCTCGCCGGTCTCCACGACGCTCCCGGCGTACATCACCACCACCCGATCGGCCATCTCGGCGATCACCCCAAGGTCGTGGCTGATGAGCACGATCGCCAGGCCGTGCTCGTGTTGGAGCCCTTGGAGCAGTTCGAGGATCTGGGTCTGGACGGTGACGTCGAGGGCAGTGGTGGGCTCGTCCGCGATCAGCACCCGGGGGTGGTGGGCCACGGCCATGGCGATCATGGCCCGCTGTCGCATGCCTCCCGACCACTCGTGGGGGTAGCTCTGCGCCCGGGTCCGGGCGTCGGGGACGCCGACGAGTTCGAGCAGCTCGACGGCCCGGTCCCGAGCGGCCGAAGCGGAGAGGTCGCCGGCGTGGACCCGGACCGCTTCCATCACCTGGGTGATGACCGGATACGAGGGGTGCAGCGACGTCATGGGGTCCTGGAAGATCATGGACGCCTCCTTGCCCCGCAAGCCGGCGAGCTCCTTGGACCCCATGCCCAGCACGTCTCGGTTCTCGATCAGGACCTGGCCCCCGCCGACCCGTCCCGGTGGCTGGGGCAGGAGGCCGAGGGCGGTGAGCACGGTCACGCTCTTCCCGCACCCCGACTCTCCGACCACCCCGAGGGTCTCGCCCGGCCAGACTTCGTAGCTCACGTCATCGACGGCGTGCACGGCGCCCTGGCGCGAGTCGAAGGACACCGAGAGGTTGCGGATCGACAGCGCCGGAGATCCGTGCCCGGGGGACGTCACGGCGTCAGCGGGAGCTGCCGAGGACATCGGTGACCGCGTCGCTCAACAGGTTGAAGCCCAACACGGCGACGGCGATGGCCAGGCCGGGGAAGACCGACATCCACCACGCCACCCGCAAGAAGCGCTGTGCCTGGCTGGCCAGGTAACCCCAGCTCACCAGGTTGGGGTCGCCCAGACCGATGAAGCCGAGGCTCGCCTCGATCAATAGCACCTGGGCCAGGACCAGACCGAGGAACGCGCTCATCGCTGGCAAGGCGTTGGGCAGGACTTCCCGCAGCACCAGGCGGGTGCTCGAGGCTCCTGCCACCCGCGCCGCCTCGACGAATTCCCGCTCCTTGATGGAGAGCACCTCGGCTCGGACCACTCGTGCCAGCAGCGTCCACGAGGTCAACCCGAGCATGACGATGAGCAAGCTCAGGCCCGGACCGAAGTACGCGATCACCACCACCGCGAGGAAGAACCGGGGAAGTACCTGGAACAACTCGGTCAGGCGCATCAGGCTGTCGTCGACCCACCCTCCCCACCAACTGGACAACGTCCCGACCACCAGGCCGATGGCCAGGACCATGAGGCCGACGAGCCCGGCCACGAGCAGGGAGGTCCGAGCGCCGGCCACGATGCCGCTGAACAGGTCGCGGCCGAGGGCATCGGTGCCCATGGGGTGGGGCCACGAAGGTGGTGCCAGGGAGGGGCCGACGACGGCGAACGGGTCATAGGGCGCCAGGGCGGGGCCGAAGAGCCCGACCAGCACGAACATCCCGGTGAGGACGGAGCCGACGATGCCGGCCGGGCGGCGCACCAGCCGGCGCAGGACCCGCTGACGGGGAGCGGTGACGGCGAGGTCCAAACCGGCGGGGGCAACATCGCCGCTGGCGGCAACCGGAGCGTGGGGCGTCCGAGCCATGCAGAGAAGCCGCTAGCGGTAGCGGACTCGGGGGTCGAGCCAGCGGTAGGTGAGATCGGTGCCGACGTTGGCCAGGATGACGAAGAAGGCAACCACCAAGAAGATGCCGAGGACCACCGGCGTGTCACGGGTCTGGAGGGAGCTGAGGAGAAGCCGGCCGAGGCCGGGCCAGCCGAAGACGATCTCGGTGACGATGGCGCCCGAGAGCAGGTGGCCCGCCCGCCCGCCGATGACGGTGACGACGGGGACCAGCGGCCGGCGCAACGCATGCTTGACCAGAACTCGCCGGGCGCTCAATCCCTTCGCTCGGGCCGTACGGACGTGGTCGCTGCCCAGCTCGTCCAAAAGCCCGACGCGGGTGAGGCGGAAAACGGCGGCGATCTCCTGGGAGGCCAGCACGAGCGCAGGCAGGGCCAGATGGTGGGCAACGTCGAGGGCGGCGGCCAAGCCGGTGGCGTCGCTGCGGGGGCTGGTCATCCCCTGGACCGGGAACCACCCCAGCCCGGCGGCGAGCCCCAGAATGGCGAGCTGGCCGAGCCAGAACACCGGGGCGGCATAGACGGCCAGGGTCGCCCCGGTGGAGGCCACGTCGACCAGGCCGTGTGGCCGTGAGGCAGCAAGGCTGCCCAGGGCCACGCCGGCGACGCTGGACAGGACCAGGGCGGTGACGCTCAGCAGGAGGGTTGCCGGGATGCGCTCGGCGATGATCGTCGCCACCGGGCGCCCCTGGAGGTAGGACGTGCCCAGGTCAGCCTGGACGACCCGGGAGGCGTAGGTGGCGAGCTGCTCGGGAAGGGGCTCGTCGAGACCGAACTTGTCGCGGATGAACGCGTAGTACTCGGCGTCGCCGTTCTGGCCGGCCAGGGCCACCACCGGGTCGCCTGGCGCAAGGTGGATGAGGAGGAAGCCGATGAGCAGGATCGCCGCCGCCGTCGGCACCACCTGGAGGAGGCGCCAGCCGACGTAGCCGAACGTCACCGGTCACAGAACGCGGTCTCGGCAAAATGCCCGGACTCCTGGAAGCCCTGGCAATCGGCTTGGTAGGCCCGGGTGGAAACCGTCTCCACCAGCCAGAGGTAGGGCAGGTCTTTCACGAGGATCTCCGAGATCTCCTGGTAGATCGGGCTGCGGTCTTCGGGGTCGACGGTGGCGATGGCCTCGTCGAAGAGTTGATCGATCTCCTCGTTGCGGTAGGCGGAGGAGTTGGAGAACGGGATGGGCCCGATGTTGGAGGAGATGTACATGCGTCGGACACCGATGGCGGGATCGGTGCCATTGCAGTAGGAGATGACGTTGGTATCGAAAGCTCGCTTCACGAAGACGGTGTCGGCGAACACCGCCGGCTCCAGGGTCTCGAGGCTGACGTCGATGCCGACCTCGGCCAACTGCGAGCGGAACAGCTCGCCGTACTGGGCGAAGGTGGGGAAGCTCAGAAAGTTGAAGGACAGGGGCGTCCCGTCGGCGACCCCCTCGACGCCCTGGGCGACTCGGGTGCCATCCCCCTCTCGGAGCCAACCGGCCTCTTCGAGGATGCTGGCGGCCCGCCCGGGGTCGGCGTCGGGGATGTCGAGCCCCTCGGCGTGGGCGAAGGGGATCCCGCTGTGAATGGGGGCCTCGGCCACCGCTCCTTGTCCGAACTCCACCCGCTCGAGGAACTGGCTGCGATCAAGGGCGTAGGCGATGGCCTCCCGCACCTCGGGGCTCTGGAAAATGGGCCGTTCGAGGTTGAAGCTCACCGTCATAATGCAGTTCGCCCCTCCGGGGTTCACGCTCGTCTGCAGGAAATCGATGTCTCCGCTCTCCTCGAGTCTGGGCAGGTCGGGGCCCGGAACCCCGAAGATCCAGTCGACCTCACCCTCCTCCAAGGCGATCACCTGGTTGGCCTCCTCGGGGATGATCCGAAGTACGACACCATCGAGGTAGGGACGCTCGGGCTTGAAGTAGTCGTCGTTGGCCTCGAGCACGATCTCCTGGCCTGGCTGGTAGGAGACGAACTGGAACGGGCCCGTGCCCACCGGGGCCTGGTTGGCCGGGTTCTCCTGGGGGTCGGTGCCGGCGTAGATGTGCTCGGGCACGATCGGCGCTTCGGTGACGTTGAGCTGCTGAAGGAGCGGGGCGTAGGGCTGGCTGAACCGGAACACGACAGTCTGGTCGTCGGGGGTCTCGATCGACTCCAGAGCGGCGCCCACCGACGCCTTGGTCCGCGAGTGCAACTGCAGGAGCACCTCTTCGAAGGAGTACTTGACGTCAGCGGAGGTGAAGGGCTCGCCGTCGTGCCAGGTGACGCCGTCGCGCAGGGTGAAGCGGTACGTAGCCCCGTCGTCCTCGATCTCCCAGGACTCGGCCAGCTCGGGCAGGGGCTCGAGCGACGGGCTCAGCTCGACCAGGCCGTTGTACATCAGCTCCGACGCGGCGTGCACCCCTCCGCTGGTGGTGATGGCCGGGTTCAACTGACCGGGATCAGAGTCGATGGCGGCCACGAGGGTGCCTCCACGAACGGGTTCGCCGGCTTCTACGTTCCCGGTGTCCTCGGTCGACCCCGTGGCGTCGGTCTCCGGTTCGCTGTCGCCACCGCATGACACCGTCAGTAGCGCCAGCGAGAGCATGACGACGAGTGAACGCAGCTTCATCTCAGACCTCCAGGGGAGCACGCGGCACACTGCTCGCGGCAGAGAGCACGATGGTACCGGTGAGGCCCTGGCCGCAAATGCCCTGCCGGTCCTCTTGTTGCGTCAGGCGGTCATCCCATTGACCCTTCATCGGCGCAAGAACGCTGGCGAATCGAAACCCGAGTCCTCAGGTCGGGATTCGGAGGTAGCATGAAAGTCGTGTTCGACTTCCCCGACCCCGTGAACGAGGTGTCGGCCCGACTGGTGGCCGCCGGCGTCGTCACCATGGTGGCGGTCGCCGTCATCTTCGACCAGCGGTGGCTGGTGGCCGTGGTCGCCTACGGCTTCGTGGCCCGAGTGCTCGCCGGGCCGACGCTCAGCCCGCTGGGCCAGCTGGTCACCCGGGGAATCACTCCCCGCCTCGGCCTGGCCCCGAGATTGGTTCCGGGGCCACCCAAACGCTTCGCTCAGGGCGTCGGCGCGGTGTTTTCCCTCACCGCCGTCATCCTGACCTTCGGGTTCGACGCATGGGCCGCTGCGCAGGCGGTGGTGGTATTGCTGGGCGGGGCCGCGTTCCTGGAAGCGGCATTCGGTGTGTGCCTGGGCTGTCGGGCGTTCGCTCTCCTCATGCGCCTCGGCGTGATCCCCGCGGAGACGTGCGAGCGCTGCAGCGAGCTGTGGGGCACCGCAGCCACTGGCCAGCGGGCGTGAGGGGACGTCGGTGTGGGCGCGCCCACCATCGGCTCCCATCTCCACCTGAGATAGTATTCGCTTATCAATAGGTGCAGACCCGCGGCGCCAAGCGGCCATGCCGGCTGCCGGGTCCCGGGAGTCCAGTCAGGCGCTGCGAAGAGTTCAACCGGGCTGGCACGCCGGGCAGGCGTAGGCCGTCCGACCGGCGAGGGTGAAAACCTCGACCGCCGTGCCGCAGGCTCGGCACTCGGCCTGCTTGTAGACCATACGGGCCTCCGACTCACGGGCCGTCGCCCGGGTGCCGGCGGGCAGCGGGGCACTGAGGATCCGCCCGTCCTCCACCGACTGGCGCATGAGGCCGGTGAGGACTCGCCAGAGGCGGTCGAAGCTGGGGCGGTCGATCGACGACGCCGGACGGGACGGGTGGATGCCGGCGAGGAACAGACCCTCGGCCCGCAGCACGTTGCCGACGCCGGCGATCACCGTCTGGTCGACCACGGCGGCACCCACCGTCCCGGTCGAGGCCGTCAGCGCCTCGTAGGCCCGGCCGGCGTCGGCGCCGGCACGAAGCGGGTCCGGGCCGAGCCGACCGACGAGCTCGCTCCAGCCGGCGTCGTCGATCAGGGTGCAGGCCGACGGGGCGATGAGGTCCCACGCCACCGCCAGCGTCGCCAGACGGAGCCGCACCTGAGGGCGGGGTGGCGTGGAGAGCAGGCGCAGCCACTTCCCCTGCATGCCGAGGTGCACGTGCACGCTCCGCTCACCGGCGAAGCGATGATGCAGGTGCTTGCCGTAGGCCTCCACTCCGAGCAGTGATCGTCGATCGAGCTCGGCGGCGCCGTAGGCGAAGCGGCCCTGGGGAGAGCTAGCCGACAGCTCCTCGCCCACCAGCTCCTGCTGGTCCCGGGCCAGCCGGTGGAGGAGGTGGCCTTCGGGCACGGAGTCGGTGTGCCCTGATGCGGACGGCCGCACACCGTGCAGCGCGGCGTCAGCATCGCGCCACGTCGATCAGGTCCCCGGCACGTGGAACTCCGGCAGGCACGGATCCGCCCGACAGCACCTCCTCGGTCAGCCGGGCCATGCGCTCGCATGCGTTGTGGGCGAACTTCACCTGCTGTCGGCGTCCGAACAACCACAGACCCAGGCGGACGACGGGGTTGCCGACGCTGGCTCGACGCGAGAAGCGGCATGCATGGAACTCCACGCCTCCCCTGTCGAGCCACTTCCACACCTCGTAGTCCATCTGGCCCATCTCCAGGTGGCCCTGCAGCGTGCGGTAGTTCCAACCCCACACCCGGACCTGCCGGCCGTCGACGTCACGCACCTCGTCACGGACGCCACCGACTCGCACCCCGAAGCGAAAGCGCATGCCAAGGAACGGCGCCTCCAGGAGCATGTCCCGCTCCTCCAACGGCCGGTCGGTGTGGTACACGGCCCGCACGACGGACGGATCGGCGAACTCGTAGTTGCGCATGAGGCCGCGGGCGACCTCCCAGCTGCCCCCGGGCACCGGGTCACCGGGCGGCTCGGGAGGAAGGAGCTGGCAGTACTCGTCGACCTTCCACCCTCGTTCGGGGGTGAAGGTTCTGCGGTCACCAGGCTCGAAGTTGAGCGCCTTGTCGTGGAGCTCGTCGAGCATCCGCTTGGCGCTGGAATCACTCAGGCGGCGCCGACCGTCGACCCGATCGCCATCGCCGGCACTTTCGAGCACCTCGATTCGGTGCGTCTCGATGTCGATCCCACCGGTCAGGCGGCCGCCGGCGACGCGGGCCGCCCGTTCCAGCACCGAGGTCCACATGTGCAGCTGGACCTCCTTGGCCATGCGCAGGTTTTGGTAGAGCAGCTGCGAGAAGCGGTCACCGCTGCGGGCCCACGACTCGATTGTGCAGCACAGCCCGCCCCCGTCATCCTCGGCACGCAGCTCGAGCTGCCCAGCCTCCAGGTGCCCCTGCAACGTGGCGAGCCGTAAGGAGGTCGGCGTGCGGGCCACCACTCGCACCGGACCGTTCCATGGGCCCGGCATGCGCACCAGGTACTCGTCGCCGACCTGCATCGGTCCATCGCCGCCGTGGACCTTGGTGAACCTGGCGAACTCCGTCGGCGCCACGACGTTCGGATCGTTGGTGACGCGAGCGACGAGCGCAAGGGCATCGAGGCGGGCATTCCGGATCCGGGCGCGGTAGCGGCGGTGGAACAAGGTGCCGACGCCGTCGCTGACCGTCTGAAGCCGCTCGGTGGAGACGCCGGGCGGAAGCACCGGCGCCGCGTCGTCGGCCTCCGTCCCCGACAGCTCACGTCGGTGCAGCGGGGTGGTCCGCCACAGGTACTCCCACGACGTCAACGACAGGCCAAGGGGCCACGTCACCGTCGTCATCAGCCGGCGGCCGAGCGGCGGGAACGCAGACACGGTCACAGTCTTGGCTCGTTTCCGGGTGCCCAAACCTGTACGTTTGCCTACTCCATGGTCACGACGGTCCTGCGGGCCAGCCCGCTGCGGAGCTCCCACTGCTACGCAACGTCGCTGGCAAGCATCGGGCTGTGCATCGGGTTGTGGATCCGAGCCAAGACCGTGGACCAGGAGGAGCGGGGCAACGCCGAGCGGCGGGCCCTGTTCGTCGGCCTGTGGCCACCGATGTTCTGGCTCATCGGCGACAGCCTGGCCCGGCACGAGTAGCGCCGTCGGCTCGTGGCCCGCTCTAGAACTACTCGGCGTGTATGAGCAACCCGGTCATGGCTTTCTGCATGGCAATTCAGGAGCCATTCCTGGAGACAAAGTGTCTTCGCCTCGACGAATCGGCTGTACTCTGGAGCTGACCGATTGCGAGGCGAACGGAGTTGCGCGTAGTGACCCCCTTCGCAGCAAGTCGCGGTCAGGGCGTGGTCACCGCGCTCCGTCTAAGCCTGCCGCCTCGCAACGGCGGCCTCGAGTGCGCCGATACGCATCCTGAGCAGGGCATTGGTGCTCGACCAGCAGTGTCGGAGGGGGGACTTGAACCCCCACGTCCTTGCGGACACCAGCCCCTCAAGCTGGCGCGTCTGCCTATTCCGCCACTCCGACGAGAGTTCGATCCTAGTCCCCGGTCGGCCGGGGAGAGCGCGCTACTGGAGGCGCAGGGCCAGAATGACCGTGGTGAACGAGAACAGCACGGCCACGGCCACGGTGATGCGGTCGAGGTTGCGCTCCATCACCGAAGACCCTGCGGCCGAGGCGCCCATGCCGCCGCCGAACATGTCGGACACGCCCCCGCCCCGTCCACTGTGGAGAAGCACCAACAGCACCAGCAACAGCGCCACGATGACGTGTACGACCACGATCGCCGCCGTCAGCATGGACGTTCCTCCGGCCCGTTGATCACGGCGACGACTCTACCAGCGCAGCTGTCCCGGCCGGCTATCCCTGGTGGTACTGGACGATCCGGGAGAAGTCGTCCGGATCGAGCGAGGCTCCTCCCACCAGGGCGCCGTCGATGTCGGGCTGGGCCATGAGCTCCGCCGTGTTGGTGGGCTTGACCGATCCGCCGTACTGGATGCGAACGCCGTGGGCCGCCACCGAGCCGGCGACCTCCCCCACCACCTTGCGGATGGCGCCGCACACCGCCTGGGCGTCGTCGGGCGTGGCCGTGAGGCCGCTCCCGATGGCCCAGATGGGTTCGTAGGCGATGACCATGCCCGCCACCTGGTCAGCGGTGACATCGGCCAGGCCGGCCCGCACCTGGGACGACACTCGTTCCTCGGTCGTGCCTGCCTCCCGCTCCTCGAGATGTTCGCCCACGCACAGAATGGGCGTCATCTCGGCGGCCAGGATGGCCCGCACCTTGCGGTTCACCATCTCGTCGGTCTCGCCGAAGAGATCGCGACGCTCGGAGTGCCCGGCGATGACATAGGCCACGTTGAGCTTGGCCAGCATGGCCGGGCTGACCTCGCCGGTGAACGCACCCTTGGCCTCCCAGTGGCAGTGCTGGGCCCCGAGGGCCACGGGTACCTCGTCGGACTCAAGGACGGTCTGCACCGAGCGCAGGTCCGTGAACGGCGGATGCACCGACACGTCGACGGCGGCATAGTCCTGCGAGGTCAGTCGGTACGACAGCTTCTGGACCGTCTGGATGGCCTCGAAGTGGTTG
>DASZDM010000051.1:0-23091 GCA_035942015.1 Acidimicrobiales bacterium
CGGGGCCGAGGTGGTCCGCCCCGCCGGCGAGGACCTGGTCCGCTAGCGCGGAACCGCCCCCTTTCCGTTCTGGCCCCATCCGCGGTTGCGATTGCCACCGCTGGGGGGACCAGAAGGTCAGGCGGGGTGGTCGGCGAACCAGGCCAGGACGGCGGCGGTGCCGGCCTCGAGGGTGGTCCACGGCGCCCACCCGAGGTGGAGGCGGGCCCGGGCCGGATCCAGCGCCGAACGGGCCAGCTCCCCGGGACGGGCGGGGGCGTACACCGGCGCCGTCCCCGACCGGCCGGCGGCTGCGGCCATGACCTCGTAGAGGGCCAGGACCGAGGTCTCGGTGGCGGTGCCGATGTTGCAGAGGACCCCGCTACCCCTCGATGCCGCCCGCACGAAGGCATCGACCACGTCGTCGACGTAGACGAAGTCCCGGGTCTGACGCCCGTCACCGAAGACGGTGCACGGTTCGCCGGCCAGCAGCCGGCCGGCGAAGATGGCCACCACGCCGGCTTCCCCGTGGGGGTCCTGGCGAGGGCCGTAGACGTTGGCCAGGGCCAGGGCGGTGAACTCCAGCCCGTGCAGGACACGGTAGGCGTGGAGGTAGTCGCCCACGGCCTTCTTGGCCACGCCATAGGGCGACACCGGCTGTTGGGGATGAACTTCGGTGACGGGCAGGTCGGCCGGGTCCGGATCGCCGTAGATGGTCCCCCCGCTGGAGGCGAAGACGACCTTGCGGCTCCCGGCCCGGCGTGCCCCCTCCATCACGTTGAGGCTGCCCACGATGTTGACCTCGGCGTCGAAGGCGGGCCGGGCCACCGAGACCCGGACGTCGGCCTGGGCCGCCAGGTGGAAGACGACCTCGGGGGCCCGCCGGGCCACCAGCTCCACCACCTCGTGCGATCGGACGTCGACCTGGTGGACCGCCAACTCGTGGCTGCGGTCGCCACGAGCCTCGGCCAGATTGGTCAGCGACCCCGTCGACAGGTCGTCGACCACGTCGACGGCGTGGCCCTCGGCCAGAAGCCGGTCGACCAGGGTGGACCCGATGAACCCGGCGCCGCCGGTGACGAGGGCCCTCACCGCCGCCCGGTCGAGGCCGTCAACTCGACGGCCAATCCTCGGGCGGGGGCAGGACCACTCCGGACAGTGAGGCGCCACCGTCGACCTCGACATCGTTGCCGAGCACACTCCGTCCCACCACGGTGGCGGCTGCGCCCACGACGGCGCTGGCTCCCACGATCGAGTCGGTGACGGTCGCCCCGTTGCCGACCACGGCTCGGGCGAAGAGGACGGACCCGTTGATGCGGGCATTGCGCCCGATCCGACAACCAGGGCCGAGGATCGACCGGGCCACCGTGGCGCTGGTGGCTACCATGGCGCTGTCGGAGACGGCGACGGCCCCGTCGACTCCCCGCTCGACCAGCTCCAGCGACACCTCCAGGAATCGCTCGGGCGTGCCCACGTCGGTCCACCACGGCGCATCCTCGTGGCCCCACAACAGCCCGTCGGCCACCAGGGCGGGAAAGGTCTCCCGCTCGATGTTGACCCGTCCCTCGTCGGGGATGCGGGCCAGCACGTCCGGCTGGAAGACGTAGTAGCCCACGCTGACCAGGTTCGAGGCAGCCTCCCCGGGCGCCGGCTTCTCGACGAAAGCCTGGACGCGACCGTCGTGGTCGACGGTCACCACCCCGTAGGCCGAGGGGTCGTCGACGGGGGCCAGTTGGATGGTGGCCAGCGCCCCTTCGGCCTCATGGGCCCGATCGTGGGCAGCTACCAGGGCGGAGACGTCGAGGTCAGTGATCACGTCCCCGTTGACCACGAGGAAGCGCTCGTCGACACCTCCCTCGGCGGCGGCGAAGCGGATGGCGCCGGCGGTGTCGAGGGGTTCCTCCTCGACGGCGTAGACCAGGCGCACCCCGGCACAGGTGGCGTCGGGGTAGGCCTGGCGGAAGGCGTCGGGCTTGTAGCCGAGGGAGAGCACCACCTCGTCGACACCGTGGGCCCCCAGGTGGGCCAGCACCCGCTCGATCAAGGGCCGACCGGCCACCGGCAACATCTGCTTGGGCGTGCGCAGGGTGAGCGGACGCAGCCGGGTACCCAAGCCTCCGACGAGAACAACAGCCTTCATGAAGAAGCGATGCTACCGACAGGCCGTACGGCGAGCGTTGGGCTCGCGACGAGTGGGCGAAACCTCACACTGCGGCGTGAGGACGTCCGCGAGCCGCCCGCTGGGCGCACGCCAGGACGCTGCGTATGGCCAGGGCCACGGCGATGACCGGCAGCAGGAGCCGGCGCCGACCGGTGGTGGTCTTGGCCGCGTAGCGGAGCAGGGAGCGGTGGTGGGCGGCGATCATGCGGTAGGGCGTCTGGTCGGTGGAACGGCCGATGGCATGGGTGACCCGGGCGCCCGGCTCGTAGCCGGTGCGCCACCCGGCCCGGCGCAGGCGCCAGCACAGATCGACGTCCTCCATGTACATGAAATAGTCCTCGTCGAAGCCCCCCACCTCATCCCAGGCCCGCCGGCGAGCGAGGAAGTGGTTGCCCGCCACCCAGTCGACGTCGATGGCGGTGGCGTGGTCCCAGTCGAGCATCCGGTAGCGGCGACTGAACGGGTTGGCCGGCCACACGAAGTGGAAGAAGGCATGGCCGGCGGCGTCGGCCAGATCGGGGAAGGTACGGGCCGACGGGTAGAGCTCGCCGTCGGGCGTCTCCACCCGCGGCCCCACCACGGCCAGGCCGGGGTCGGCCTCGAGGGCGTCGACCAGTGTCTCGGTCGAACCGGGGCCCACCACCACGTCGGGGTTCATCACCATGACGTAAGGGGCGGTGGTCCGGGAGACACCCCGGTTGGCGGCGGCCCCGTAGCCGAGGTTGCGGGGTAGGGCGAGCACCTCCACGTCGGGCTCATGACGTCGTACCGCCTCCACCGAGTCGTCGACCGAGGCATTGTCGACCACCACGATCCGCTCGACGGCCTCCTTCCGCAGGCTGGCGATGCACTCGAGGACGAGGTCGGCCACGTTGTAGCTGACGATGATCGCGGCCACCGCGGCCGGTTCGCCGCCAGTCGTCACGAGGCGACGTCCGCACGCAACCACTCCGCCGTGCGGGCCAGCCCGTCGCTCAGCTCCACCGTCGGCTGCCAACCGAGGAGCCGGCGCGCGAGGGTGATGTCGGGCCGGCGCTGGGTGGGGTCGTCCACGGGTAGGGGCTCGAGCACCAACGACGACGACGAGCCGGTCACCTCGAGGATGATCTCGGCCAGCTCCCGAACGGTGTGCTCCTCGGGGTTGCCGATGTTGACGGGGCCGGTCTCGTCGGCGTCGAGCAGGGCCAACAGACCCCGGATCTCGTCGTCGACGTAGCAGAAGCTCCTGGTCTGGCTGCCGTCCCCGTAGATGGTCAGCGGCTCCCCGCCCAGGGCCTGCACCAGGAAGTTCGACACCACCCGCCCGTCTCCGGGCCGCAGCCGGGGACCGAAGGTGTTGAAGATGCGGGCGATGCGGACCTGGACGCCGTGGGTGCGGTAGTAGGCCATGGCCATGGCCTCGGAGAAGCGTTTCGCCTCGTCGTAGACGCCGCGTGGGCCCACGGGGTTGACGTGGCCCCAGTAGCTCTCGGGCTGGGGATGGACCTGGGGGTCACCGTACACCTCGCTGGTCGACGCCAGCAGGAACCGGGCCCCCTTGTCCTTGGCCAGCCCCAGGGTGTTGTGGGTGCCGAGGCTGCCCACCTTGAGGGTCTGGATGGGCATGTCCAGGTAGTCCTTGGGCGACGCCGGACTGGCCAGATGGAGCACGGCGTCGACCGGACCGGGGACCCACACGTAGGAGCTCACGTCGTGGCGGACGAAGGTGAACCCGTCGGTGGCGAAGAGGTGCTCGATATTGCTCAATCGCCCCGTGGCCAGGTTGTCGATGGCCACGACCTCATCGCCCCTGGCCACCAGCGCGTCGCACAAGTGGGAGCCGAGGAAGCCGGCTCCTCCGGTGACCACCAGCCGCCGAGGGCTCACCCCACCCGTCCGACGCCGCTGTAGGCGAAGCCGAGTCGGCGCAGCACCGGCGCATCCAACAGGTTGCGGGTGTCGACGATGCGGGGTCGCACCATGAGCTCCGCCACCTTGGCGAAGTCCAGCCAGCGCAGCTCGTCCCACTCCGTGAGCACGACGGCCACGTCGGCCGCCTGACAGACGGCATAGGGATCGGACCCCAGTTCGATGCCCGACAGGTCGGGATGGCCGGACGCGCTCGTGGCAGCTTCGACCGTGGGATCGTAGGCCCGGACCACCGCCCCCCGGTCCTGGAGACGCCGGATCACCTCGATGGCGGGCGAGTTCCGGCGGTCGTCGGTACGGGCCTTGAAGGTGAGACCCCAGGCGGCGACGCAGCACCCGTCCACCGACCCGCCCACCATGCGCTCGACCTTGTTCACCATGCGCTCGTACTGCTCGTCGTTGACGGCGATGACCCCCCGGAGCAGGCCGAAGTCGTAGCCGGCCTCCTCGGCGATGTGGACCATGGCCCGCGTGTCTTTGGGAAAACAGGAGCCGCCCCAACCTGGGCCGGGCTTGAGGAACTCGAAGCCGATCCGGCGGTCGTGGCCCATTCCCAGGATCACCTCGCTCACGTCGGCGCCGACCGCCTCGCAGACATTGGCCAGGGCGTTGACGAAGCTGACCTTGGTGGCGAGGAAGGCGTTGGAGGCGTACTTGATCGTCTCGGCCGAAGCTGGATCGGTGATCACCAGTGGCGCTCGGAGGGACTCGAACAGCCCGGCCACCCGCATGGCCACCGCCTGGTCGTGACTGCCGATGACGATGCGGTCGGGATGCAGGCAGTCGTGGACAGCAGAGCCCTCCCTGAGGAACTCGGGGTTGGAGACCACGAAGATGTCGTCACGGCCGATGGCCTCCTCCACCACCCGGGTGGAGCCCACCGGCACCGTCGACTTGTTGATCACGATGCATTCGGGAGTGAGCCGGGCGGCGATGTCGCCCGCCGCCTGGCGGACGTAGGTGAGATCGGCCGAGCCGTCCTCACCCTGAGGCGTCGGGACGCACAGGAACACGAACTCGGTGTCGGCCACGGCGTCAGCGGCACCGAGCACGAACGACAGCCGCTCGGCGGCGAGGCCCTCGGCCACCAGTTCGTCAAGGCCGGCTTCGACGATGGGGAGCTCACCCCGCTGCAGCTGAGCCACCTTCTCGGACACCACGTCGGCGCAGACGACTGTGTGGCCGAGGTGGGCGAGATAGGCACCGGTGGTGAGGCCGACGTAGCCGGTGCCGACGACGGTGATGGTGGCGGGCATTCCCTGAGGGTAGAGGGTGGGTCCTGCCGCTGCGGTCCTAGGACCGCTTCTCGTACACGGTGATGAACACCGACGATCCCGCCGCCCGCCTCGGATTGGGAGCCACCGGGCCGAAGGCCCGCCCCATCGACGGCTTGTCGACGAGGGCACGGCGCCAGGACAGGCAATGCTGCTCCATCATCAAGAACCAGTCCAACTTGTCATCGTCGTCGTCCTCGTCGCCGTCGCTACGGGGGCAGACCAGGAAGAGATGGCTCCCGGCCGCCATGTCGTCGACCAGCGGAAGGAGGCCGCGCTCGGGGGTCGCCGCCTCCATGCGTTCGGTGGCGTTGCGCCAGTCGACGATCCCCGGATCGGCCACCGGTCCCATCGGGTCGGCGTAGCGGAGCTCCGGACCGAAGTAGTAGCGCAGCAGCGGAACGTGCTCCATCTGGGTCGAGACGACGACGTCGCCGGCGCTGACCAGGTGATCGACCATGAGCACCGAGCGGCGGACGTTCGACTTCTGGGTCGGCCCGGTGGGCAACACACCGGGGAACTCGCTGAACGGCGACGCGGCCAGCAGGGCGATCAACGCCAGGGCCAGCATTCCCCGCCGGCGCTCACGGACCAGCCCGAGAGCCATCAACAGGAAGACGGGGGGGAGGAACACCCCGAAGTAGCGGCCGGCCCACGCGGGCTCCAGCAGCGAGGACAGCCACGACACCACGAGTGAGACGCCCAGTATCACCCCGAGGGCGGCGGCCGCCAGAGGTTCCCCACCACTGCGCCAGCGCCGGGCCAGCGCCACCAGGGCGGGGAGACCCACCAAGGTGAAGGAGATGATGACGCCGGCGTGACCGAGGATCGATCCGAGGACGGCGAAGAGATTGCCGACGTCAGGGGTCCGGGACCACGGCGCGCCCGTGTTGGCGGCCTGGTACACCAAGGTGGGGACCCAGGGGGCGTAGAGCAGCGCCACGGCGGCGGTCACCATGCCGCCATCGACGAAAGCCCGCCGGCGGTCGGTGCCGGCCACCACCACAAGCGCCCCGGCCGCCGCCAGTCCGACCGCCAGGTAGAGCCCCCAGTTGTGGGTGTAGAGCGTGGCCACCAGGCTGAGCGCCACCGCCGGCAACCAACGGCGGCGGCCGAAGACGAAGGCGTGGGTGAACGCCGTCACGCACACCAACACGACCAGGACCAACAACGTGTACATCCGCGCCTCGCGGCTGTAGTACATGAGGTAGCTGCTGGTGGCAGCGAGTACCGCCGCGGCCCAGGCGGCCCGCCGGCCGAACAGCCCGTCGGCGGCCCAGAACGCGACGGGGACGGCGAGCAGGCTGAAGAGCAGCGACAGCCCCCGCACCGCCTCCTCCGAGGTGCCGACGGCGAGCATCCACAGGTGCAGGACCAGGTAGTACAACGGCGGGGCGCCATCTTGGCGCAACAGGGAGGGGATGTCGGTCAGCGGATGGGACGCGATGCCGACCGACAGGCCTTCGTCAAGCCAGAACGACATGCCCCGGCCCTCGACGCGGAACACCATGGCCACCACCACCAGGCCGGCCAGCCCGGCCACCACCCGGCGCCCGGACCTGCTCGGGGACGCCGGCGCCGGTGCCGGCACCGGTGCCTGGGATCCCGGTTCGGGGACGGCCTCGTCGGCCGACCCGGGCAGGGTGATCTGGCTCACGACACCTCGCTCGCCGAGGGAAGGCCGCGCCGGAGCGCCACCGGTGTCAGGGCCACGTCAGCAGGTGGGGGCGGCGGCTTCGACGTCCTCCCCGGACGATGGCGCCTCCGGTGCCGGTGCCGGCGCCGGCGGTTCGGCGGGCGCCGGCACGGCCCGGGGAGAGCTGAGCACCCCGTCGTAGTCGAGGCCGGTGACGAGCACGACGTCGACGGTGCGCACCGAGGGGTCCTCCACCAGGCGGGGCGGCTCTCTCAGATAGCTGGCCAGCAGCTCGGCCTTGGCTCGCTGGCCTTCGGCGTAGCTCACGGTGGTGGCCTCCAGCTGGCTCCCGGCGTCGGCGGCATCGGCCGTGTTGAAGCCGGCGGCAGCGAGATCGTTGCGGGCCTGGTTTGCCTCGCCAGCTCGCCCCGACCCGTTGAGCACCCGAGTGTGGACCGACGACGGGGCCACCACATCTTGTCCGGGCACCACACCGCGGAACACGTCGAAGATCTCGTCGGCCTTGCTCTCGTCGACCACGAGCACGTTGTTGGTGGAGCCACCCCAGTCGGCCGGCTCGGTGGGGAGCTTCAACGGCGTGAGCGTGCCCGGCTCCAACGACTGGAAGCGCTGGCCCAGCTTCAACAGATCGGAGAGGTCGAGCTGGTCGTCGATAGTGACGTTGCGCTCGGCCACCCCCACCAGGTCAGCGAGCGCTTTGGGGTTGGTCAGGCCCTTGGCCATGGCCTGGCGCACCGCCGTGGTGATGAAGCCCTGCTGGCGTTCGATTCGCCCCAGATCGGCGGTGAGGTCACCCTCCCAGGAGCCGTCGATGAACTCCTCGAAGTGGCGGCTGCGCACGTAGGACAGGGCCATGTCGCCGTCGAGGGTGACACAGCCGGTCCGATCGATGTCGAGGCCGCTGAAGTTGTTTCCCTGGGCGTCACGGTCGCGCACGGGGTGCTCCAGGTACAGCTCCACACCACCCACGGCGTCGACCAGCTCCCTGAAGCCCTTGAAGTCGACCTGGATGTAGCGATGCACGGGGACGTTGAAGTTGGCTTCGATGGTCTCGATGAGCTCTGAGGGGCCACCGGCGATTGCGGTGTTGATGCGGTCGCGCTGGCCCTTCCCGGCGATGGTGACGATCAGGTCGCGGGGAAACGACACCATCGCCGCCGTCTGGGCCTGGGGGTCGATGCGCAGCAGGATGATCGTGTCGGCCTTCTGCGCCCCGGCGTCCTCCGTATCGCCGAAGGCAGCCAGGTCCTCGCCGCCCTGCACGAACTCCCGGGAGTCGCTGCCCACCAGGAGGTAGTTCTGGGGGCGCCCGGGGGGCTCGTTGGCCAGGAAGCCGCCCAGGGCCACCCGGGGGATGTTGCCGAAACGGTAGTACGAGTAGCCGAGCGCGCTCGCCCCCATGACGCACATGGCGATGAGGATGCAGTTGAAGGTGATGAGAAATCGCTGCGGCCAACTGCGACGTAGGCGCGAGGCGGGGACGGCAGTACCCATTTGGGCCCAGGCTAGTGGGAGCCGCTCTAGCATCGACGTTGTGGCTGCCTCTGAAGCCGTCGCCGGCGCGTCCGCGGTGTGGATCGACGGCGCCCTGGTCGATCCGGCGATGGCGTCCGTCTCGGCCTTCGACCACGGGCTCACGGTGGGCGACGGGGTGTTCGAGACGCTCAGGGTCTACCGGGGCGCGCCCTTCGCCCTCCGGCGCCACCTCGACCGTCTGGCCGTCTCGGCCGGCGGGCTGGGTCTGCACCTGCCCGGACGATCCGTGCTCGAGGGCGCAGTGGCCGAGGTGCTGGCCGCCGCCAGCCTGTCCGACGCACGCCTCCGACTGACCGTCACCGGAGGGCCGGCACCGCTGGGATCGGGTCGGGGCACGGCCGGACCCACGGTGATCGTCGCCGTTGCCGTCCTGGAGCCGTTTTCACCCACCGCAGCGGTGGCCGTGGTGCCGTGGCCCCGCAACGAACGCAGCCCCCTGTCCGGCTACAAGACGACGTCCTACGCCGAGAATGTGGTGGCGCTGGCCACCGCCCGGGCGGCAGGAGCCGGTGAGGCCATCTTCTTGAACACCCGCGGCGAGCTGTGTGAGGGGACAGGGAGCAACGTGGTGGTGTCCGCCGGTGGCCGGCTGGTGACGCCAGCCCTGTCGTCGGGGTGCCTGGCCGGCGTGACCAGGGCGTTGGTGCTCGAGGTCTGCGACGTCACCGAGGCGGTGCTGCCCCTCGCCGCCCTGGCCGACGCCGACGAGGCCTTCCTCACTTCCACCACCCGGGAGGTCCAGCCCATCGCCACCGTCGACGGGCGGCCCCTGGCCAGTTGTCCCGGCCCGCTGACGAAGGCGGCCGTCATCGCGTTCACCGACCTGGTGGCGACCGACCTGGACCCGTAGCCTCAGTCGCCCGTAGGTGGACGACGTCGCCGGCGGCGACGTCCCTGGCGCCCGCAACGGTGTCGACGAGAAGATGGCCGTCCTCGGTGACGCCGCTCGCCTGGCCCTCGAACGTCGCTCCTTCCAGCTCCACCCGGACAGTTCGCCCCAGGGTGGTGCATCTCCGGCGATAGTCGTCCAGGAGGGCACCGGCCCGGGAGGGCGTCGGGTAGCGGGCGTCGAGGTGGGACAGCCACGTGACCAGGAGCTCGTCGCGGTCGACCGGCCGCCCGGCCAGGTCCTCCAGGTGGACGGCTCCCGCCGGCGCGGCTCTGAGGTTGCAGCCCATCCCCACCACCACGGCGTCCAGGCGGTCACCCTCGACCACGGACTCGGCCAGGAGCCCGGCCAGCTTGGCGGTGCCGGGCGCGCGCTCGACCACAAGGTCGTTGGGCCACTTGAGGCCGGGGTGGACGCCGGCCACATCCCCGCAGGCGTCGGCGGCGGCCAGGGCGGCCGCCATGGTCACCAGATGCGCCGCCCTCGGGGCCAGCGGGGGACGAAGCAGCACTGACACCAGCAGCGCCGATCCCGGCGGTGCCGTCCAGGCTCGACCCCGACGACCGCGACCCGAGCGTTGGAAGTCGGTCACCACCACGATGCCCTCAGGTGCGCCGGCGCCGGCCAGGGCGAGCAGATCGGCGTTCGTGGAATCGGTCTGATCGCACCGGCGGACATCGGCGAAGCGCCCCGGTTCCCCACTGGCGGGCATCCTCTGGAACGATAGGGCGGCCATGGCTCCGCCCAGCTCCTCCGACCAGGCGCCCTTCGCCAAGGTGCTCGTCGCCAACCGGGGCGAGGTCGCCGTGCGGGTGATGCGGACGTGCGCCGAGCTGGGTATCGAAACCGTGGCCGTCTACTCCGAGCCCGACCGCGACGCCATGCACGTACGCATGGCCGACGAGGCGCGGTCCCTCGGCGGGCGCACCGCCGCCGAGAGCTATCTCGACGTCCGAGCAGTGGTGGCCGCCGCTGTGGCCAGTGGCGCCGAGGCGGTGCACCCGGGCTACGGCTTCCTGTCGGAGAACGCGGCCTTCGCCCGGGCCGTGAGCGAGGCCGGGCTGGTCTTCGTGGGCCCCTCCCCCGACACCATCGAGACCATGGGCGACAAGCTCAGCGCCCGCCAGGCCGCGGCCGGGGTCGGTGTCGCCCCCGTCCCCGGAGGAGACCGGCCCGTCACCACCGTGGAGCAGGTGGTGGCCTTCGGGGAGTCCCACGGGTGGCCGGTAGCGGTCAAGGCGGCCCACGGAGGAGGGGGGCGAGGGCTCAAGGTCCTCCCCTGTCCCGACGGCGCCGCCGACGCCATCGAGTCGGCCAAGCGCGAGGCCATGGCCTCCTTCGGGCGCGACGAGCTCTACGTGGAGCGCTACCTCGACTGGGCCCGCCATGTCGAGGTCCAGGTCCTGGCCGACACCGCCGGCAACGTCGTGTGGGTGGGCGAACGCGACTGCTCGGTGCAGCGACGCCACCAGAAGCTGGTGGAGGAGTGCCCGGCCCCCCAGCTCTCGGACGACCTACGCACCCGTATGGGTCAGGCGGCCGTACGGGTGGCCCGAGGCGCCGTCTACACCGGCGCCGGCACCGTCGAGATGCTCCTCCAGGACGGTGAGTTCTGGTTCCTGGAGATGAACACCCGTCTCCAGGTCGAGCACCCCGTCACCGAGGTGGTCTACGGCCTCGACCTGGTGGCCGAGCAGCTCCGGGTGGCGGCGGGGGCGCCGTTGTCGTTGACCCAGGAGAACCTCGCGCCCCGGGGCCACGCCATCGAGTGCCGTATCAACGCAGAGGACCCGGCGGGAGGCCGCTTCAGCCCGTCACCCGGTCGAATCGCTCGTCTGGTCCCGCCCGGCGGCCCGTTCTGTCGCTTCGACACCGGGTTCGCCACCGGCGACGAGGTGAGCCAGTACTACGACAACCTCATCGGCAAGCTCGTCGTCTGGGGCCGCAACCGCGAGGAGGCCCGCCGGCGCATGCTCCGGGCCCTCGACGAGTTGGTGGTGGAAGGGGTGGCCACGACTGTTGCCGCCCACCGCCTGGTGCTGGGGGCGCCCGAGTTCGTGAGCGCCACCCATGCCACCTCCTGGTTGGAGCGTGATCTCGACCTGTCCGGCATCGAGCCGGCCACGCCAGCGGTGGTCGAAGCCGGTGCCGAGGCCCGGGTCCGGCGTGACGTCGACGTGGAGGTCGACGGCCGGCGCTTCCAGGTGTCGCTGTGGGTGCCCGATGCCGACACCGGGGCGTCGCCGCCGCCGGGCCGGCCCCGGGCCCGAGCAGCAGCGCAGGCGGCGGCCGACACCGGCGAGGGCGGAGGAGTGCGGGTCCCCATGCAGGGCACGATCGTCACCGTGTCGGTGGAGGTGGGCGACGAAGTCGAGGCCGGCCAGACGATCTGCGTGCTCGAGGCCATGAAGATGGAGAACCACATCGTGGCTGGCCAGTCCGGTCGGGTGAGCGAGGTGACGGTCAAACCCGGCCAGGCCGTCGGCGCCGGCGACGTGGTGGCGGTCATCGAGTGAGCACGGGAACGGTGCCCGAGGAGGACAAGAGCGAGAGCGACGAGGTCTCCGAGGGGGTGACCAACCGCCTGCTGCGTCTGGTGGAGGACGTCGTCTACGTCGTCATTTGCGTGGTGCTCAGCGGTGCGGCGCTGGCCCTGCTGGTCAAGGCAGGCTACGACTTGGCCACCGGGATCGGAGCGGAAGAGGGCCTCAAGAAGACCACGAGCGAGATTCTCGACACCCTGCTGCTCGTCTTCATCCTGGTGGAGCTGCTCAGCGCCGTGCGTACCACCCTGGTCGAGCGCCAGCTCCTGGCCGAGCCGTTCCTGTTGGTGGGCATCATCGCCGTCATCAAGGAGATCGTGGTGGGGAGCCTCAAAGCCAAGGATCTGGCTGGGGTCGACCCTGCCGCCTTCGACGACGCCATGATGGAGATCGGCGTCCTCGGTGGGATCCTCCTCGTGTTGGCCATCGGCTCTTACCTGCTACGGCTGAAGGAGCGCGAGCCCGAGGAGGCCGACGAGGACGGCGAGGGCTCCAAGAGCTAACGGATCAGTGGGGCATGCACAGGTCGTCGTACTCGGCGATGACCAGGTCCTCGGGGTCGATGCTGCACGCCGGGCACTCCGGATCACGGCGCGACCGCAAGGTGCGGAAGCTCTCGTCCATGGCGTCGTAGGTGAGGATG
The DNA here is from genome assembly GCA_035942015.1 of Acidimicrobiales bacterium. Taxonomy (GTDB): domain Bacteria; phylum Actinomycetota; class Acidimicrobiia; order Acidimicrobiales; family CADCSY01; genus JADDRA01. The sequence continues at coordinate 12,591 of DASZDM010000051.1, forward strand.
CGCCCGGTGAGGGTGTCGCCCAAGTCGAGGACGAGTTTGATCGCCTCCATGGCCTGAAGTGAGCCGATGATGCCGGGGAGCACGCCCAGCACCCCGGCCTCGGCACACGACGGGGCCAACTCGCTCGGCGGCGGCTGGGGAAACAGGCAGCGGTAGCACGGGCCCACGTAGGGATGGAAGACGGTGGCCTGGCCCTCGAAGCGGAAGATCGACCCGTGCACGACGGGGATACGCAGCTTGAGGGAGGCGTCGTTGACCAGGTACCGGGTGGGGAAGTTGTCGGTGCCGTCGACGATCACGTCGTAGCCAGAGAAGATTTCCACGATGTTGTCGGCCCCCAGCCGCATGTCGTGGGCGACCACGTCGACGTCGGGGTTGATGGCCGTCAGGGTCTTCTTGGCCGAGTCGACCTTGCGGTCGCCGATGCGGTCCATGTTGTGGAGGATCTGGCGCTGGAGGTTGGACTCGTCGACCACGTCCATGTCGACGATGCCGATCGTGCCGACGCCCGCCGCGGCCAGGTACATCGCCGCCGGCGACCCCCGCCCCCCGGCCCCGAGGAGCAGGATCCTGGCGTCGAGGAGACGTTGCTGGCCGGCCTCGCCCACCTCGGGAAGGAGCAGATGGCGCTGGTAGCGGTTGCGTTGTTCGGCCGAGAGGGTGCGCGGTGTCGACCACGCCCGACCCTCGTCCTTCCACTTGTTGAAGCCGCCGGCCATGGAGACCACGTCGGTGTAGCCGAGCTGGCTGAGCGTCTCGGCGGCGAAGGCCGACCGGGTGCCCCCGGCGCAGTGGACCACGAGTGGCGTGTCGCGATTCGTCACCCGGTTCTCGATCTGGCTCTCGAGGTTGCCACGCGGGATGTGGACGGCGCCGGGCAGGGCGCCCTGGGCGTACTCGTCAGGCTCCCGCACGTCGAGGACCGTGGCCCCCTTGGCGATGGCCTCCTCGGCCTGGGCGGTGTCGACCTCGCGGATACGGGACTTGGTGGCGCTGAGGAGATCGCGGAACGAGGCCATGGTGAAATTCTACCCCCCGGGTCAGGATTCGGAATTCCGGCACGCGGCCCGGACGAGACTCAGAGCTTGCCGAGCTGGGCCAGCAAGGTCAGGCCCCACACCACCGGCATGGCCACGACCATGGCCGAGCGCACTGCCCGACTGAGGCGGGTGGTCCCTGCGCCGGCGACGAGGACGCCGAGGACCATCGCTTCAGACGAAGCCCGGGCGAACCCGGTGGCGCCAGCCCAGACGAAGTCGCTGGATACGGCGACGACAGCCAAGGCGCCCAGCCACGCCCACACCAGCACGGTCGGTGCCCGGCGAACACCGACACCGGCCGCCAGCCCAACCAGCACGATGAGCGACAACGTCACGACGCGCAGGGCGACACCGCTGTCGATCGGCGGCAAGAAGGCCTCGAGCGCGCCCAGGAGGCCGGCGAAAGGCAGCTCCAGGTTGTTCCCGGCCGAACTCAGTACGGGGAGCACACCGGTGCGGGCGGCGACGAGGAGTTGCCACAGAAGGAAGGACAGGACGGCGGTGAGGGCCACGACGGCCTCTCTGGAGCGTTGCTCCCTCCCCCGGCGGCGAGCGCCAATGTTCGGCAGCACGGCGGCCATGAGGACGGCGAGGGGGAACACCAGACCAGTCTCCCGGGAAAGCGCGGCAGCGATCAGTGCTACGACGCTGAGCACCCACCTTCCTCGCTGCAGGGCCACCAGGGCGGCGACGCCGAACATGCACGTGACGATCTCGGCCAGGTCGAAGGTCAGGGAATAGACGAACCCTGGATGGAGTGCGGCCAGGAGGCCCCAGGGGGCGCTGCGACCGACGGAGACGGCCAAGTGAGCGGCGGCCCAACCCAGCCCGCCGAGGGCCAGGACGTTGACCGCGATCAGCGCCCACGGTAGGAGCGACACCTGTCCGCCCAGCGAGAAGACCCATGTCAGTGCGGGATAGGTGATCCGTGCCGTTCGCAGGGCAGGGATGTCATAGGTGACGCCGGCAACCTCACCCTCACCGGTCGCCAGCGGATCGAGGCTGAGCCGATAGAAGAACTGACCGTCGAAGCCGTCGCCGTCTTCGAGGACCGTGAGTTCGACCGGCGCCGTGGCCGGTTCCGTCCACGGCGGCGCAGCCCGGACCAGGCGGGAGGCGTCGCCTCCGGCAGCCACCAGGCTCAACACGGCCACCAACACACCGAGGACGAGGGCGGCAGCCCCGATCCAGACCGGACGACGGGCCAGATGTCGTCCGACCGTCAACGACCACGGCTCACAGGATGGTGGCACCGCCGGGCGGCGCCAGGAGCACCCATGTGATCCCCGGCAACAGGGTGATCGGCGCATTGGCCCCGTCGCCGAAGGCAGTCGGCAGCGCCAGGTCGGGCCGGGCCCAACGCCCTTCCACGAGGTGGCCGTCGGTGAAGATCCAGGCGTCGCCCGCTCCGGAGAGCACGGCGGTGGTGTCGACGTAGTCGACGAACTGCACGATCACGTTCTCGGGCGCCACCTGCACCCCGGCCGTGTCGACGTGGGGGGTGCCGTTCTGGAAGCGGGCCCACCCGGCAAGGGCAACGTCCCATCGGTGGTCGACCGGTGCCTGGCCGGGACCGCCACCGAACTCGACGTGGACGCCGGCGGCGGGGCGTCCCGCTGGAGCCGCGTCCGGGCCCCGGTAGGCGAAGAGGGCAGGCGGCGGTTGGGCGTCGGCCGGGGTCAGTCGGTACAGCACCGGCGTCGAGGAAGCCAGGTTGTGCGGCGCCCGCCGGTCCTCTGCCCGGTAGTAGAAGTCGTTGCCCACGGTCGCCTGACCGATCTCCACCAGGTTGCTGGCCCGCAGGGCCGCCAGCACATGATCCGCAGCCCCGGAGTTGGCGAACAGGGGCCGGTTCAACATGGCGCAGATCTCGATATCGGTCAGTCGCCCCGAACGAACCGGAACGACGGGGTCGGCGTCGGTCGAGTGGAAGACGGCGGCCAGTCGGGTGATGCCGCCTTCAGTCCGTTCCTCGAACACCACGTCGGCCTGGTTGATCCCTGCCTGCGGCCGCCCGGTCTCACCGGGCACGTCGAGGTTGTCGATCTTGATGACCAGTGCCGGCCGAGCCAGCATCGCCGGATCGCCGCCGAAGGGAAGGCCGGTGAGCGGTGCGCTCGGCTGTGCGCTGGTAGTCGTCGGCAAGATCGTGGTGGCGGCATTGCTGCGCCCTATCTCGTCATCGCCCCCACCGGAGCAGGCAGCGAGGACAGGAGCGACGACCAGTCCCGACACAAACGCCCGCCGGGACAGCCGAGGTGGACCAGAGGCCATAGGCCCATCGTACGAGGTGGCCGTCTTCACCGAGATTTCTCTTGACGCTCACGTGGTGGCCGTGGCACTGTCATGGACAGCAGTGAAAAGCACTGAGGTCGCTCTGCTTCCCCTCGCCGTCCATTCCCGCTGCTGGAGGCTCCATGCCCATCGCGCTCGCTCTTCCTGCCAACGATTCGCTGCACATCAAGCCCTGGCCCGACCCGGTGATCGACCAGGTGGGCCACGATCCTCGCTCGGCCTACGTCGAACGATTCTGGCTCGGCATCCTCGGACCGTCGACCACCTGGTTGCTGCGCCGGCTGGCGACGGGTCTCGAGAAGACTCCTGCCGGCTTCGACCTGACCCTGTCGGACACCGCCCGCTCGCTCGGCCTCGGCGGCGAGGGGCGGAGCTCCCCCTTCGTGCGGGCCCTGGGGCGGTGTTGTCAGTTCCAACTGGCTGCTCCGCAGGACGAAGGCACGCTGGCGGTGCGCCGCAAGCTTCCTCCGCTCAACCGACGACAGCTGGCCCGCCTCCCCGATGCCATCCAAGCCGACCACCAGCGCTGGCAGGAAGCCGAGCTGGCCACACCCCCGCTCGACAAGCTACGACGCCGTTGCCGGTGCCTCGCGCTGTCGCTGATCGAGCTGGGGGAGGATCTCGAGGCCACCGAGCGCCAACTCCTGCGGTGGCGCTTCCATCCCGCGCTGTGCCGGGAGTCGGCCGTCTGGGCGTGGGAGCGTCACACCCGTGCCCTCGGGGAAGCTCTACGAACGGGGGCCGACGACGCCGCCTGAGCCGGCCTGCCCGTGTGGGTCAGAGCCGGGAGCGGACGCGGGTGCCGGCGATCGCCCCGGCCACGAGCAGCACGGCGGCAATGACCAGCAGCCAGAACAGGCCCTCCACCAAGAAGCCGATCCCTCCGAAGATCAGGGCCAGCACAATCAGAACGAGCACGATGCCCATTGGTTCCTCCTTCGCAGTTGGAGTCCGGGTCGTACCCTTGCCGACCGCCAGCCAAACCGCTTTTACTACAGTGAGTGGCGGACCGACTCCGCTGCGAACTCGTAGGCCTTCGACCGCAGCGGGCGAGCAGACCACTGGGCGAGATCGATCTCGGTGGAGGCGTCGAAGTCGTCGAGGAAGTGCTTGTCCAACTCGGCCACCACACCGGCGTCCACAATGCTGCAGTTCATCTCGTCCTGCAGGGCCAACGACCGGTTGTCGAAGTTGGCCGTGCCCACGTTGGCCCAGCGGTCGTCGGCCACCACGACCTTGGCGTGCATCATCGTCCGCCCGTACTCGAAGATGCGTACCCCGGCCTCGAGCAGGCGGCCGTAGGAGCGTTGCCCGGCCCGGCGCACCACCTCTTTGTCGATGTGGGGACCGTTGACCAAGATGCGCAGATCGACACCCCGCTCGGCTGCCGCCGCCAGGGCGTCGGCCATCGCCCGGCGAGGGGCGAAGTAGGCGGTGGTGAACCACAACCGCTCCCGGCACCCGGCAATGGCCGCCAACATGAGGGCTTCGGCCGGCGCTCGGCCCTCGCGTGCGGAGCTCCGGCTGATCTGCACGTCCGCGCCGTCCTCGTGGACCTCCAGCTCTGGGAGGTGCGGACCAGCCAGCACCCGGCCCGTCTCCTCCACCCACTGGTCGGCGAACGCCCCCACCAGATCCCGCACGGCCGGACCCTCCAGCCGGACATGGGTCTCACGCCAGCTCCCCGGTCCCTCGGCGTCGCCGCTCCATTCGTCGGCGATCCCCAGGCCGCCGGTGAAACCCACGGTGCCGTCGATGACGGCGATGCGCCGGTGCGAGCGGTTGTTCACCTTCTTGGCGGTGTACCAGTGAGGAGTCCGGAACCACACGAACATGACTCCGGCCGCCTCCATGCGCGCCACCAGGGCACGGTCCATCTTGGCCGATCCCCAGCCGTCGACCAGCACGTCGACCTCTACGCCGGCGCGGGCCCGTTCCGCCAGCACCTCACCGAAGGCAGTGGCGGTCTCGCCCTTCCAGAAGATGTAGCTGGACAGGATGACCGTGCGGGTCGCCGATCCGATGGCCTCGAGCATGCTCGGGAAGATCTCGGCGCCGTTTCGCAGCACATCGACGTGGTTGCCGGGCCGGACCGGGCCGCCGCACCACGACTCCACCAGCCGGCTGAACGCCGGAGTGCCCGGCGGAGGCGGGTCGCTCAGGTCGACCCGCCGTACCGCCTCACGCCGGAACCGCACCTCCTCGGCGGCGTAGATCCCGGCACTAGCCAGCCCTGCACCAACCGCGATCTTCTGTCCCAGCCTCTTCGCAGCCACTACCCACCACTTCCTCACCGGCCCGCTCGGGGGAGCCGCGGGTCAGGAGTACGAAGCCGGGGTCTTCAGCGGATGCCGGCGGTCAGCCGCCGAACTGTCCGCCGCCGGTGTTGCGCATGGGGTCCTGCTCGCCGCTCCCGGTCTTCTCCAGACCGCCGAGCTGGCCGCCAGTGTCACGGTTCGGCTCGGTGTCGTTGCTGGGGTTGGCGACGACGTCTTCGAGCTTGCTCTCCAGCTCGTCGGGCATGTCCAGCGTCGGTGCCGTGCCGGTGTTCTCGCTCCGCATGGGCTCACCCTCGCCCCGGCGGGGATCATCCGACCCTTCCTGCGTCCACGCCTGGTTGCGCTGCTCCTGGGTGTTCACGTCTTCCTCGGCGAGGGGCTGGTCCAGGGTCTTGCTCGTGCCCGCCTTGCCCGGCTCGTCTCCCGGCTCATGGGTCGAGTCGTCGCCCGGAAGGTGCTTGGTGTCCATGCCGGTCTGCATGTTCTTTTCCATGACTGCCCCTTTTCGTCGGTCTTCCGTCCCAGCTGCCTAGGTGTTGTTTCCAGGCCTAGGTGTTGTTTCCAGACAGCGGTGCCCAGAAACGTCCCGGGAAAGTCCCTCAGCCGACCAGCAGCTCCAGGAGCGTGCGTACGCCGGTCCCGGTGGCGCCCTTCACCAGGGCCCCGTCGTCCTCTTCGGAGCGGGACGGGCCGGCGATGTCGAGGTGGACCCATGGGATGTCGCCCACGAACTCCTGGAGGAACAGCCCGGCGGTCAATGCGCCGGCGCTGCGTCCACCGATGTTCTTCAGATCGGCGACCTCGGAGTCGAGCTGCTTGCGGTAGTCCTTGGGCAGGGGGAGAGGCCACGCCGGCTCGCCGGCCCGGTCGGCGGCCGAGCGGACCTCGGCCACGAGGTCGTCGTCGTTGCCCATCAGGCCGGTGATCTTGGCCCCCAGGGCGACGATGCACGCCCCGGTGAGCGTGGCCAGGTCGACGATGGCGTCCGGCCCCTCCTCGGCCGCCAGAGCCAGCCCGTCGGCCAGGATCAGTCGGCCCTCGGCGTCGGTGTTGAGGACTTCGACGGTGGTGCCGTTGCGTGTCTTCAGCACGTCACCGGGCTTGATGGCGTGGCCCCCCGGCATGTTCTCGGTGGCGGGCACGTAGCCCACGACCTTGACCGCCGGCGCCAGGGCCGGCAGCGCCGACATGGCTCCCATCACGGCGGCGCCGCCGCCCATGTCGGTTTTCATGGCCATCATTCCCTCGGCCGTCTTGATGGACAGGCCGCCGGAGTCGAAGGTGATGCCCTTGCCCACCAGGGCGACGGTGCGCTGCGCCCCGGGCGGGTCGTAGGTCAGCTTGATCAGCCGGCACGGCTCGTCGGAGCCCTGTGCGACACCGAGGAGGCCGCCCAGGCCGAGGTCGGCCACCTCCACCTCGTCGAGGATCTCGACGGCGAGGCCGACGCGCTCGGCCATCTCGGAGGCTCGATCAGCCAGCTCAGAAGGGCTGAGCGACCCGGCAGGCTCGTTGACCAGATCTCGGGCCAGGCAGACGCCTTCGACCGTGACCCGGGCCCGGGCCAGAGGGGGGCTCAGCGCCTCGGCGTCGGCAGCCACCACCGTCAAGCCCTCCAGCCGGCACGGATCGGGTTCGGACTTGTAGCGGGTGAAGCGGTAGGCAGCCAGGCCCGCCCCCTCGGCCACCGCCCGTGTGGCCAGGGCACGATCACCACCCGGCGGCAGTGCGTCGAGCACGGTGGTGGCGATCGACCGCCGCTTCCACGACGCCCGCACCAGGGCGGCGGCGGCCGTGCGGAGGACGTCGGGGGTGACGTCGGCGGCAACGCCGACGCCCACCGCCACCACGGTCCGCCCGTCGCCGCCGAGGCTGAGGGTCTCGCCCACCTTGCCCTCGAAGCCCCGGGCCGCAAGCTGGCCGATGTCGAGCCCAGCGCCGTCGCCCACCAGCTCCGGTCCTTTGGCCACGGCGACGCCGAGCACGTCGACTCCCTCGGGGATCTCGGTGGCCAGGGATACAGGCAGGGTCATCAGGGTTCCTCCGGTTCGTCTGGTGCCATCCCTCACTCGACGTGGGGAACCTCCGGACGCTACCGGCCGACGAGCGCCCTCCTCGGCAATGGCCGCCTCCTCCTCCCGGGAGAGGCACGCCCGGGGTGGCACAGCCGCCCCTCGGTAACCTGAGGCCGTGGGCCAGCCGGAACGCTACCTCGACGCAGTACGCGAGCGGGTGGTCATCTTCGACGGGGCGACGGGCACCAACCTCCAGCTTCGGGAGTTGGGACCCGAGGACTTCGGCGGAGCGTCCCTCGAGGGGTGCAACGAGATCCTTGCCGTCACCCGCCCCGACGTGCTGGCCGAGCTCCACTCCTCGTTCCTCGAAGTGGGCTGCGACGTGGTGGAGACCGACACCTTCGGCGCGTTCGCCGTCCCCCTCGCCGAGTACGGCATCGAGCACCGAACCGAGGAGCTCAACCTGGCGGCGGCCGGCATCGCCCGGTCCGTAGCCGACGACTTCGCGACGTCCGACCATCCCCGCTGGGTAGCCGGCTCCATCGGTCCGGGGACCAAGTTCCCGTCGTTGGGCAACATCGGCTTCGCCGCCCTCCGCGACGCCTACCAGCTGCAGGCCGGCGCCCTGCTGGCGGGCGGAGTCGACCTGTTCGTCATCGAGACGGTGTTCGACCTGCTCCAGGCCAAGGCGGCCATCATTGCCTGCCGGCGGGCCATGGCGGCCGCCGGGCGGACGGTGCCGCTGCAGGTCCAGGTCACCATCGAGCTCACCGGGCGCATGCTGCCGGGCACCGAGATCGGTGCCGCCCTGGCTGCCCTGGACCCACTGCGCCCCGATGTCATCGGGCTCAACTGCGCGACCGGGCCGGCCGAGATGCACGAGCACCTACGACACCTGGCCGCCCATGCCCGCATGCCGGTGTCATGCGTCCCCAACGCCGGGCTGCCCTCGGTGGTCGACGGAGCCATGCACTACGACCTCACTCCCGAGCAGTTGGCCGAGCACCACCACCGCTTCATCACCGAATTCGGGGTGTCGGTCATCGGCGGCTGCTGCGGCACCACGCCGGCCCACCTGCAGGCCGTGGTCGAACGCTGCCGCCACCTCGTCCCTTCCGAGCGTGTCCCTGACCACGAGCCGGCCGCTGCCTCCATCTACACCGCCGTGCCCTTCCGCCAGGACACCAGCTTCCTGGTGGTGGGCGAGCGGACCAACGCCAACGGCTCGAAGAGGTTTCGCGAGGCCATGCTGGCCGGCGACTGGGAGACCTGCGTGGCCATGGCCAAGGATCAGGTCAAGGAGGGGGCGCACATCCTCGATGTCTGCGTCGACTACACCGGTGCCGACGGCAGCGCCGACATGGAGGAGATCGCCAGCCGCTTCGCCACCCAGTCGTCGCTCCCGCTCATGCTCGACTCCACCGAGCCGGAGGTCATCGAAACGGGCCTGCAATGGATCGGCGGCCGGCCTGTCCTCAACTCGGTCAACCTCGAGGACGGCGACGCACCGGGGACCCGCCTCGACCGGTTCCTGTCGCTGGCCCGGGAGTACGGCGCCGCCGTGGTGTGCACCTGCATCGACACCGAGGGCCAGGCCCGGACCGCCGAGTGGAAGCTGCGGGCCGCCCGGGCCATTCACGACCTGGCGGTGGAGCGCTACGGCCTGGAGCCCAGCGACCTGCTGTTCGACCCGTTGGCCCTGCCGCTGTCGACGGGCATGGAGGAGAGCCGGCGCGACGGCATCGAGACGCTCGAGGCCATCCGGCTCATCAAGGCCGAGCTGCCGGGGGTGTCGACCATCCTCGGGCTGTCCAACGTCAGCTTCGGGCTCAACCCCGCCGCCCGCCACGTCCTGAACTCGGTGTTCCTGCACGAAGCCGTCGAGGCGGGTCTCGACGCCGCCATCGTCCACGCGGCGCGAATCCTCCCGTTGAACAAGATCGACGAGCGGGTCAAGGAGGTCTGCCTCGACCTGGTCTACGACCGGCGCCGAGCGGGCTACGACCCGCTCCAGGAGCTGCTGCGGCTGTTCGAGGGTGTGTCGTCGGCTGCAGTGGAGCAGGAGGACCGCAGTGGCTGGCCGGTGGCCGAGCGACTGAAGGCCCGCGTCATCGACGGCGACCGGGAAGGGCTCGAGGCCGAGCTCGACGAGGCACTGGCCGACAAGCCGGCGCTGGCCATCGTCAACGACGACCTGCTGGCGGGGATGAAGGTGGTGGGTGAGCTGTTCGGCTCTGGCCAGATGCAGCTGCCCTTCGTCCTGCAGTCGGCTGAGACGATGAAGCGGGCGGTGGCCCACCTGGAGCCCCACATGGAGAAGGCCGACCAGGGCGGCAAGGGCAGGGTGGTGCTGGCCACGGTCAAGGGCGACGTCCATGACATCGGCAAGAACCTGGTCGACATCATCCTCACCAACAACGGCTACGAGGTGTTCAACCTCGGCATCAAGGTGTCGGTCACCGAGATGGTGGCCAAGGCCCTCGAGGTGGAAGCCGACGCCATCGGCATGAGCGGGCTGTTGGTGAAGTCCACGCTGGTCATGCGGGAGAACCTGGAGGAGCTCAACGCCCAAGGTCTGGCTCGGATCCCCGTCCTGCTGGGGGGCGCCGCCCTCACCCGCTCCTACGTGGAGCGCGACCTGCGGGCCGTCTACGACGGGCGCCTCTTCTACGGCAAGGATGCCTTCGAGGGGCTGCGGACGCTCGACCGCCTGGCCGAACTCCAACGGGACGGCGACGACGATCCCGGCTACGGCCGCGAGCCGGGAGGGCGGGTACTGCCGCCCCGTCGCAGCCAACAGGTGATCGAGGACCCGCCGGGGGGCATCCCCCGCCGGTCGCCTGAGGTGGTCACCGACAACGAGGTGTTCAAG
>DASZDM010000052.1:0-6691 GCA_035942015.1 Acidimicrobiales bacterium
GGTGGTTCCAGCGCATGAACGGCTGGCTGTTGATGTTCTCGTCGTCCTTGGTGAAGTCGAGCCCGCCTCGGAGGCACTCGTAGACGGCGCGCCCGTAGTTCTTGGCCGACAGGCCGAGCTTGGGCTTGATCGTGCAGCCCAGCAGCGGGCGCCCGTACTTGCCCATGCGGTCGCGCTCCACCTGGATGCCGTTGGGGGGGCCGCCGCAGGTCTTCACGTACGCCACCGGGAAGCGAATGTCTTCGAGGCGCAGGCTGCGGATCGCCTTGAAGCCGAATACGTTGCCCACCAGCGAGGTCAGGACGTTGACGACCGAGCCCTCCTCGAACAGGTCCATCGGGTAGGCGACGAAGGCGAAGAAGGCACTGGGGTCGTTCCCCACCGGCTCGAGGTGGTAGGCCCGACCCTTGTAGTACTCGAGGTCGGTGAGCAGGTCGGTCCACACCGTGGTCCAGGTGCCGGTGGACGACTCGGCGGCCACCGCCGCGGCCGCTTCCTCGCGCGGCACGCCCTCCTGGGCGACCACCTTGAAGCACGCCAGGAGGTCGGTGTCCAACGGCACGTAATCCGGGGTCCAGTAGTTCTCGGCGTAGTTCTTCACGCCGGCCTGGTAGCCGCTACTGCCGTTACTCTGTGCCACGCGGTTCTCCTCGGCTGAAGCCCGGTCTGGGCCCGGTTTGGACTCCCACTACGGAGTCTGACGGTTGTCCTTGATGACTTATCCGGAGCCTAGCGCCGCCGTAGTCGCAAAGTAAAGTGAATACTTAGTGGCGAGTCATAACGCTTTGCTTATGACCGCTTTGAGGCGTTGGTGGGCCGGCTTTGCCGGGATCGGACCCAATGTCTATTACTGATCTGCCACGACCGATAAGGATATGGTTAGGACGTGACCCTCTCCCAGCTCCGAGCCTTCGTCGAGGTGGCAGTGACCGGATCGGTCCGTCAGGCCGCTGCCCACCTGCTCGTGAGCCAGCCGGCGGTCTCGGCCGCGGTCACCGCCCTGTCGCGTGACCTCGGGGTACCGCTGGTGGCCCGGGACGGGCGAGGTCTCGAGCTCACCGCCGCCGGGCGGGTCTTCGCCGGCTATGCCCGCCAGGTGCTGGGCCTGCTGGACGAGGCCCGTGGGGCAGCCGCCGGTCAGCTCCACCCTGAACGGGGTCGGGTCCGGCTGGCCGCAGTGACCACGGCCGGGGAACACGTGCTGCCGCCGTACCTGGCCGCCTTTCGCGCCCGCTGTCCGGAGGCCGAGATGACCCTGGAGGTGGGCAACCGCAACCGGGTCTGGGAGCTGCTCTCCTACCGGGAGGTCGATCTGGTGATCGGGGGCCGACCCCCGGCCGCTGGACGCTTCGCCACCGTGGCCACCCGGGCCAACCGCCTGGTGGTGGTGGCGCCCAGGTCGGACGGCCCCGAGCCGACAAATGCAGAGGCCGAGCGGCCACTCCCGCGCACGGTGACGGTGGCGGAGCTGGCCGAGCGGGTGTGGTTGGTGCGGGAGCCCGGTTCGGGCACACGCGGGACCGCCGAGGAGCTTTTCGAGGATCTGGGAATCTCCCCCCCCACGCTCACGCTGGGCTCCAACGGTGCGATCCGCGAGTCGGTGCGGGCCGGGCTGGGCGTGACCCTCATCTCCCGCGACGCCGTCGCGCGGGAACTGCGTCTCGGCGCCTTGGAGGAGTGGCGCGGCCCGGGCCTGCCCCTGGAGCGCAGTTGGCACGTGGTGGGACGGGCCGACGAGGAACTCGCCCCTACCGCCGCACTGTTCCTGGAACGACTGGTCTCGCCGGGTGTGGTGGCCGGGACCGAGCAGTTCCACCGGGTCGAGGACTGAGCGGCCACGCTGGCAGCGCGCAGACGCCTGGCGTACCCTCGAGGGTGACTACCCCTCGAGCAAGGAGCAGCAGAGCTGATGGGCACAGACCTCACGAGCACGGCGCAGGCCATGGTGGCGCCGGGGAAGGGCATCCTCGCCGCCGACGAGAGCACCGCGACCATCGGAAAGCGGTTCGCCTCGATCAATGTCGAGTCGACCGAGGAGAAGCGACGGGCCTACCGCGATGCGCTGCTGACCACGCCGAACCTCGCTGATTCGATCAGCGGGGTCATCCTCTACGACGAGACCATCCGCCAGTCGGCGGCCGACGGCACGCCCTTCCCCAAGATGCTGGCCGACCATGGGATCCTGCCCGGGATCAAGGTCGACACCGGAGCCAAGGAACTGGCCAAGGCCCCCGGGGAGAAGATCACCGAGGGTCTCGACGGGCTGCGCGAGCGCATCGCAGAGTACGTCGAGCTCGGCGCACGGTTCGCCAAGTGGCGGGCGGTCATCACCATCGGCGACGGCATTCCCAGCGCCACCTGCATCGAGGCCAACGCCCACGCCCTGGCCCGCTACGCCGCCCTGTGCCAGGAGGGCGGCCTCGTCCCCATCGTGGAGCCCGAGGTGATGATGGACGGCGACCACAGCATCGAGCGCTGCTTCGAGGTGACCGAGGCCACCCAGCGGGTGGTCTTCGCCGCGCTCGCCAGTCAACGCGTCGATCTGGAGCAGATGGTCCTCAAGCCCAACATGGTGGTTTCGGGCAAGGGCAACGAGCGCCAGGCCGGCGTGGACGAGGTGGCCGAGCTGACGCTGCGGTGCCTGCGCCGCACGGTCCCGGCCGCGGTGCCCGGCATCGCCTTTCTGTCGGGCGGCCAGGGCGCGGAGATGGCCTCCGAGCACTTGAACGCCATGAACGCCAGGGGCCCCCAGCCGTGGGTGCTCACCTTTTCCTACGGCCGGGCGCTGCAGGACCCGGCGCTGGCCGCCTGGAAGGGCGAGGATTCCAATCGCGACGCCAGCCAGCAGGCGCTGGCCGCCCGTTGCCAGGCCAACAGCGCCGCCAGCCAGGGCAAGTACAGCGAGAGCGCAGCCGCGTAGACCCTGCCAGGGGGATCGTCAGGGCGTAGGCTGGAGAGGTTGCAGTCGCGCCACGAGGGGAGCCGCACATGAAGGTAGGCATCGTCGGCAAGGGCGGGGTCGGGAAGACCACGACCTCGTCGCTTCTGGCCCGGGCACTGGTCGAACGCGGACGGCGGGTGGTGGCGGTCGACACCGACTCCAACCCGAACCTCGGGATGTCCCTCGGGCTCTCGTTCGAGGAGATCGAGGCGATCCCCCAGCTTCCCCGTTCTCTGATCGTGGGGGCCAAGGGTGACCTGAGTGCCGAGGAGGTGATCGACGAGTACGGCTACACGACCCCGTTCGGCGTCACCTTGATCTCCGCCATCAAGGTCAACGAGGCCGGAGCCGGATGTACCTGCGGCGGTCACGCCTCGGTGCGCAGCTTCCTCGGCGACGTCCTGGACCAACAGGCCGATGTCACGCTTGTCGACATGGAGGCCGGGCTCGAGCACCTCAGTCGCTCAGGCGGCACGCTGGCCTACGCCGACATCCTCGTAGTCATCATGGAGCCCAGCCGCAAGTCGATCATCACGGCGGCCCGCACCATCGCCCTGGCTGAAGAGCTCGGCATTCCCCGGACGGTGGGGGTGGGCAACAAGGCACGTCTCCCCGAGGATGCAGAGTTCTTCGAGAAGGTCTGCGCTGAGTACGGCGTGCCCCTCGCTGGCGTGATTCCCTACGACATGGCCGTGGTGGACGCCGACCGGGCCGGGGGCAGTTTGGCCCTGGGCACCGGTGAGGCGGTACGCCAGGCCATCGAGGGCGTCGTCGAGTACCTCGATGTCGCCGTCCCCGTCTCCTGATACCCGGACTTCCGTCCAACACGGTGAAGGGCATCATCCCCCGCAAGTGGCTGGAGGCCGGCGAGCGCGAGCTCGGGCTGGTCGGGGAGGGCTATCTGCAGGGCCTGGTTCCCTCGGAGATGTCGGAGTCGATGCCGACGACGGCCACTGAACGCCGGGTGGTGATGCTCGGCGAAGGCGGCCAGGCCCCTTCGGCGGGCCGCAGCCCCGGCATCCACTTCCAGGTCTCCTGGGGCTGCGTCTGTGGGTACTGGCGCGGCCCCATGCCCCTGCCTCCGGAACGCTGGCGGGAGGGGCCTGAAGCCGCCGTGCTGGTGCTGGTCCTTGATCCCGAGGCGGGCGGAGGCAAGGACGTCGTGATCCGCGACAACCTGGCGTCGTGGGAGGACGCCTGCCGGACGATCGGCATTGCCGAGATCGTCGATTGAGCGAAAACAACCTGCAGTGAAGAAAGGCGTCGCCCTTGGCGTCGTCGTGGTGCTCTTGGTGTTGGGCGCCGTGGTGCCACTGCCGTTGTTCGTGATCGCCCCCGGATCGGCGATCTCGGTTGGCGAGCGGGTGGAGCTCGGCCGCCCGCCCGACCGCATCTCCGGCGACCTGCTGCTCACGACGGTGCGCGTCTTTCAACCCACCGCCTTCGGGGTGGTCCAGGCCTGGTTGGCCGAGACTCAGGACATCTTCAGACGTGAGGAGATCGTGCCCGAGGGCGTCAACGATGCCGATTTCGAGGCGGCCCAACGCGAGCTGTTCCGTGAGAGCGCCGAGGTGGCGGCCGCCGTCGGGCTGGCCGCAGCGGGCGAGGAGGTGGATATCTCCGGTCGGGGCGCCCTGGTGGCCGGGCTGCTCCCTGACTCCCCGGCCGCAGGCGTCCTCGTCGAGGGCGACGTCATCACGGCGGTCGACGGCATGCCGGTTGAGGTCGCGTCCGACGTGGTGACGGCACTCGGCAGCCGCTCGGCAGGTGACGAGGTGGTCCTGACCGTGCGGCGCGACGGGACCGACCAGGACTTCCGGTTGGTCCTGGAGACGGTCGAGGGGGTCGCCCAACCGGCTATCGGGGTGGCGGTGACGACGGTGGACCTCGACGTATCGCTCCCTTTTCCGGTCGAGGTGGACCAGGGCCGCATCGGAGGCCCCTCCGCGGGTCTCCTCATTGCGCTGACCGTCTACGACCTGGCTGATCCCGGTGATCTGGCGGCAGGTCGCTCGATCGCCGGCACCGGGACCATCAACCTCGACGGCCAGGTGGGTCCGGTGGGGGGCGTCGACGCCAAGGTGGTGGCCGCCCGGCAGGCGGGCGCGTCGGTGTTCCTCGTCCCCGAGAACGAGGCCGACCTGGCCGAGGAGGCAGCGGGTGACGACATCGACGTGATTCCTGTGGCCACCATCGACGACGCCATCGCCGCCCTCCAGGAGGCGGCCTGAGGCCACAACGCTTCCCCGGGCAGGCTGTTCAGAACGACCGAAGGGACCGTTCCTAGGTCAGAAGATGCCGAGGCAGCGGGATGGGGCGTGAGCCGGTGCGATGCTCAGGCGCTGCCCGGCCCAGACGGGCTGGAGGTTTCCTCACAGCTGCACGCCCTTTGCAGTCGGCATGCGCAAGCATGGGAGCGTGCCGGTCCACCACCCACACGCTTCGCCTCCTGACGCTGACTGCGCCGACCCCATCGAGTCGAAGGGTCCGCCACCGCGGCGCCGCCGGGTTGCGACGGCCATCGTCGCCGCAGCCGGCGGGTTGGCCCTCGGAGTCGGTCTGACGCTGGCGCTCACCGAGGAGGCTGGTGAGGACGTACGGGGCGCCCTCGAGGACGCCGCGGTCGTCACCCCCACGACGGCTGTTGACGATGCCGTCGCGCCGCCCGGTGCGGGCGCAGCCACGCCCGTGTCGACGGTCGAAGGCTTCCTGGACGCGGAGATCGACGGCGAGCTGACCGCCTCCTTCGGCTTCCTCAGCGCCGAGGATCGCGCCGAGCTCGGCTCGCCGGCAGGCTGGATCGCCGCACACGCTGACATCCTGGCGCCCGTGACCGGCTACGAGGTGCGAGATGCCGGCGAGGCTCCGTCGGGCGGAGCTGAGGTAGAGGCCGAGGTGGTGACGCTGGTGACCTTCGAGCCGGGGCTCGACGAAGTTCGAGGGCTGATATCGGAGCGCGCCTCGGTCACCTGGGCCACTACCGCCGACGCCACGGGATCGTGGGGGATCGACCTCGGGGCTACCACCATCGAGCCGCTCCACCCCTCGGACGAAGGCGCACCGGCCGCCGTAGCCCGATGGGCGGAGGCGCACCAGGCGTGCAGGCCGGCTCGCACGTGGGAAGGCGCTCTGAAAGGTTCCCCCGCGCTGGCCGAGGGCCTGTGTGGGTCCGGGGGAGCCGTCGAGGTGGGACCCCCTTTGCCGCTCACGAGCGTGGACGCCGGGCCCTTTCTCGCCGCCTTCGGCCCCGGCGCCGGCGAGTGGGCCCGCGTGGTGACCGTGACCGCCCCCGTGGAGGTCCGGGCGGTGGTGGCCCCGATCGGCCAAGACTGGCTCGTCATCGGCGTCCTGCCCGCATGAGCCAGGCGCCGGGCGGCGTCTCTTCCTTTGCGGCGCCCACGAGATGGACGCTGACTGGTTGGCTTCGTTCAATTCGATCATTTCGCCATCCGCTTCTGCCGTCACGCCGTATACGGAGGTACCCCCACAGCGGAAAGCTCGTCGGGTCGCTTCTCCAGCGGCGCATGCGGTGCTCGCCGCCTCATCTACGAAGGACGTTCTTCCATGCCGCCGTCTGCCCCTGCCGATTCCCGGTCGGCCTCCCGCCTACGCCGGTCAGCCTCCCGCCTGGCCCTCGTCGCCGGCCTGGGTGGTCTGCTCGCCACGTCCAGCCTGGTCACGGCCGACGCCTCCAGCCACCGTGAGGCGCCGATGATCGCCGAGGACCCGCCCGCCGACAACACCGACGTG
>DASZDM010000053.1:0-3488 GCA_035942015.1 Acidimicrobiales bacterium
ATGCGGGCCCGCACTTCTCCGGTCAGCGTGTTGATGAGTGACAGGATGGGCGTCTTCTCCGTGGCGCTGTTGGTCCCGGGCCGCTTCTTGCCTTGCTGGTGACGGTTGCGGGGGTCCCCGCCGAAGTACGTCTCATCCGCCACGATGATCCCCTTCATGGACTCGGACAGTTCGCCTCCCTTCATGGCCTCGCGGATGCGGTGCATCATGAACCAAGCGGTCTTATTGGTCACTCCGAGCGTGCGATGAATCTCAAACGCAGCGACGCCATTCTTGCTGGCGCTCATCATGTACAGAGCCATGAGCCACTTGGAGAGCGGAACGTGGGAGCGGTGGAAGATCGTACCGACCAGCACTGAGAACTGCTTCTTGCACTCGGCGCACTTCCACAGGCGGGAGAAATAGTCAAGACCTGTGGATCAACTTTCCCGCCTGATCACGCGGCGGCTTCCTGATCCTGCTGGTTGGGGCGCTCGACTATCACCCCCTTCTCGAACTTGGCGCCGGCCCGCACGAGGGCAACGAGGTGCGATCCGTTGACGGCCCGCCACCGGCCCTGGGCCGCCTCGATGAGCTTGAAGGCCATGGCCAAGCCCGCGACACGGGAGCCGGGGCCCTTGGTCACCTTCGTCCGAAGCCGGACGGTGGCGAAGGTGGACTCGATCGGGTTCGTCGTCTTGAGGTGGATCCAGTGCTCGGCCGGGAAGTCGAAGAAAGCGAGCAGGGTCTCGGTGTCGTCGACGATCTTTGCCACGGCCTTGGGGTACTTGGTGGCGTAGGCCTCGGCGAACGCGTGGATCGCCTTCGTTGCCAGGTCCCGGTCTTCAGCGTCGCGGATCTCCGACAGCATGCGCCGGGCCGTGGGCTGGGCCGACTTCGGTAGGGCCGAGAGGACATTGGCCACCTTGTGGACCCAGCACCTCTGGGCGCCGGTGGCCGGGAAGACCTCCCGTAGCGCCCCCCAGAACCCGAGGGCACCGTCGCCCACGGCGAGCACCGGCGCCCGCATCCCCCGGCGCTTGAGGTCCCGGAGCACGTCGGCCCAGCTCTCCGTCGACTCCCGGTAGCCGTCCTCGATGGCCACCAGCTCCTTGGTCCCGTCGGCCCGCACGCCCACGATGACCAGCGCACACAGGCGCTCCTCCTCGAGGCGCACGTTGAAGTGGATCCCGTCGACCCAGATATAGACGTAGTCGACGCCGGACAGTTCCCGGCGGGCGAAGGCGGCCCGGTCGTCCTGCCACTGCTTGGTGAGGCGGGTGATGACCGAGGCCGAGAGCCCTGCACCCGTGCCGAAGAACTCGGCCAGGGCCGGGGTGAAGTCCCCGGTCGACATCCCATGCAGGTACATGAGCGGCAGCACCTCGGCCACCTTGGGGCTCTTGCGACACCACGGCGGGACGATGGCCGAGCGGAACCGGCATCGCTCTCCGGTCTCGGGGTCCACCCGGCGGTCGTCCACTCGGGGCGCCTGGATTTCGATCCCGCCGGCGGCCGTGACGATGGTGCGCGCCTCGGCGTGGCCGTTGCGAACGACCAGGCGATGGCCGTGCTCGTCGAGCTCCCCGGTCAGGGCCTCGACGTAGCCGGCCGCCTCCATCTCGATTGCGGCGATCAACATCCGCCGGGCGCCCTCGCGAACGATCTCATCCAGCCCGGCGGCAGCCTGTTCCGCTCGGGCGTCGTCATCAGTGACTACTGTCAACATTGGCGTTCCTTCCCGCCGGCGTCTCACCGCCAGCGAATCTCGTTTTGGTCAACGAGGAAGGTACGCCGCGCCTCCGGACGGGTGGTCGATCCACAGGTTCTGGTTATAACTCCACAGGCGGCGTAGGAGACGTTGCCCGCCTTGGTCAGACGCTTGCCGTTCTGTGGCTTGATGAAGTACGCCCGATTGACGGAGCCACAGTGAGGGCACTCGGGGCCCTTAGCGATTACCGAGATGTTCAGCGTCTCCATTCCCCCATTGTACGGAAGGGGTGAGACAGTCAACCGCCTTGCGGCCTAGCGTTGGAAGACCGTATTACGCGTCGAGGCATTTCGGCTGGTGCGGTATCGTTCCATCCGCGTAGCCGCCACATATCCACCATCCGGTAGGTTCGGTGCTTGAGGGACTCCTCTAGTCGAGCCGCTACTTCCTCAAACAGCTCGCTCGTACTCGCGATGCGAAGAGGGGGAGAGAATTGTGACCAACCGAACTGGTCGAGCACAAGCAACAACCGGTCCAGTTCCAGAGATTCAGTCTCTTCGTCTATCACTGAGTAGGTAGTTCGGATTGCCTCGGCGGCGCTTCGCTTCGACGCCTGCGCCGCGGCCCCCTCCAAAGCAGGCAGAAGGGACAGCAGGACAGCGCATCCCTCCGATCCGAGGTGCTCAGTGCTGATGTCTAGTCCTTCCGCCATCGCATACGCGATGCGGAATCGCTGTGCCTCTCCTTCTCGCGTGGGTATGCCGAGAGCGTTCGCCACGCGAGGCTGGATCGGGATGAAGCCGTTGTAGAAGGTATCGAACGAGGCGATCACCAAGGTCTAAGGCTAAGTTACACCGTTGTCATCCGCAACGTCGTGGCTGGAGGTGATCCGGCCAATTGGTGCATCAAGTGACTACTCGCCCGTTTCAGTGCAGAGAATGGAGTGTCGCACCCTTCTGATGCACTGAGCCCATGGACCTCGACTGGAACCTGCGAGCGCTGGCGGAACGCCAGCACGGTGTGATCACCCGGCGGCAGGCGCAAGACCTGGGCGCCAGTCGCCATCACGTTCGACGCCGGACCGCGTCACCAGACTGGGAGCCGGTGACTTCGAAGGTGCTACGGCTGGTCGGGACCCAGCGCACGTTTCGCCAGCGCGCCATGGCGGCCGCGTTGGATGCCGGACCGGGGGCGGCCGTGTCCCGCGAGGCGGCGGCCGGTTCCTCTCGATCGTGCAGGCCGCCGGCCTCCCGTTGCCGTTGCGCCAGCGCGAACCTTGGCGGCGAGGAGTGGATCGGTCGGGTCGACTTCCTCTACCCGGAGAAGCGGGTCGTCGTGGAGATCGACAGCGCTCTGCACCACGGCACGCTCTCGGACGAGGCGGCCGATGGCGATCGGGACAGGACACTGCACCAGGCCGGGTACCGGGTCGTCCGCATCGGGGAGCAGCTGGTCTGGCACCGGCCGCAGCAGGTGGTGAGGCGACTTCTAGCGTCCTGAGCGCCCCTACAGTGGTCGGGATGGCCAGGGAAGTCCTGCAGTGGAAGCACCTCTATTCCGAAGTGGTGACGTCCGGCCTGTGCACGGGCTGTGCCGGCTGTGTCGTGGCGTGCCCCCACGACGTCCTGGGCTACAACGACGACGAGGGCGTCTACAAGCCCTTCCACCTGGAAGAGGAGCTCGGCGCCGACAACTGCATCCACGGCGAGAAGGGCTGTACCTCCTGCACCCGGGCCTGCCCGCGCTTCCGGAGCTGGGAGACCGAGATCGACACCCACATGTTCGGCCGGACCCGCAG
>DASZDM010000054.1:0-3249 GCA_035942015.1 Acidimicrobiales bacterium
CTTGAAAACCTCTGGGCGAGAGCCCCGCGGGTTCGAATCCCGCTCCCTCCGCTGCGCTCCCTCGCTGTGTGTGCCGGCGCGGCGGGAAAACGCGAGACTGACGACCCGGTTGCCGGAGTACACCGGGCGCGGTGATCATGGTGACGGCCGATGAGGACAACGAAGGAGCCAGAACATGGGTGAGGTGGTGGAGGCGACGAAAGAGACATTCCGCGACCTGATCTCCGAGGGCGTGGTGCTCGTCGACGTGTGGGGCCCCGACTGCCGCCCGTGTCTGGCGCTCATGCCTGAGGTCGAGCGCTTGGCCGGGGAGCGACCCGAGCTCGGTGTCGTCAAGCTAGAAGCACCCACGGCTCGGCGGCTGTGCATGGAGCTGCGGGTCATGGGGCTCCCGGCCTTTCTCCTCTTCCGCGACGGTGACGAGGTGAGCCGCATCAACGGCGCCGACATCACGCCGGCGAAGCTCGAAGCTTGGCTGGACGAGAGCAACCCTTCCAACTAACTGGGCGTCGCCGCAGCGTGGCCGCTGGTCAGTCCTCGAGGAACTGGCTGCCCGGGCCCCGCCACTCGACGGCCAGGATGGTGGCGTCGTCCTGCAGTTCCCCTTCCTGGTGATCGAGGATGGCATGCAGAAGGCGGCGCATGGTTTCCGGCGGAGGCGCGGCCGACGCAGACGCCCGTGTGATCATCTCGACCAACCGGTCGACACCGAAGAACTCGCCGTCCGCCGATCGCGCCTCGATCACCCCGTCGGTGAAGAACAAAACCTGGTCGGCGGGCTCCAGCACCTCCTCAGCCACCGCCACAACCCCGCCGATGCCGAGGGGGGGACCAATCTCGCCCACCAGGGTCTTGACGACCCGACCGTTGCGGAGGAGGAGCGGCGGCGGATGACCTGATACGGACCATTGCAGGCGACCGGTCGCCAGGTCGAGGTCAGCTATCACTGCCGTGACGAAGCGGTCCGGACCGAACTGCGCATCGATGGCGCGGTCAATGGCCGCCACCGAGCCGGTCAGATCATCTCCCGCTCGGCGGCTGCTGCGACACGCGGCCATAGCGACGCTGACCAGCAGCCCGGCCTCCAGGCCGTGGCCCATGGCATCGAAGACGGCGATGCGCGCCGTATGAGCATCGACGGCGTAGTCGAAGGAGTCCCCACCGAGGTCGTAGACAGGAGCCAGGACACCGCTGATGACGAGCCGACGAGTCGCGAAGGTGAGTGGGGGGAGCAGGTTCCAGGCCAGCTCAGCAGCGACCGACATGGGTTGTCGCCGCCTCACCTGCTCGAAGAGGTCGCCATACGCGTGCTTGGTCATCACCAGTTCGGCGACCAGCCCAGCGAACGTCCGCACCTCGTCGAGGTTCGGCTGCTCTACCCCGAAGGCCATCTCGAGGACGCCGAGTCGCTCCGCTCCGTCGAGCACCGGCGACCACACCCGTGTACGGCCATCCTGACCGGTGATCTGCTGGGTCTCCACGGTGCGGTAGCACCGGCCGGCCATGGTCGAGTCGATCGGCACCTGCTCCCGCACCCGTCCTCCCGGCCTCGGCACCGGCGCCAGCACCCGCTGGTCGTAGTCGACGAGGTACAGGGCGGCGTCGTGCGCACCGATGCCCTTCGCATGTTCGACCAGCAGTGTCGGCACGTCATCGGGCACCACCAGGTGCGACGCCCTCAATAGATCCGTGAGGTCGCGGACGCCCTTCTCTCGGACCGACATGGGGAGTGCACGCTACCGGTGCGTCGACCATGGGGTGAAGTCCATGGCCAGGGGCGGCGTCAACAACTGTGCGTGCGGACGTGGGCCAGGAGCGGCGTAGTCAGCTCCTCGACGCGTGTTTCGGGAATCCAGTGGCTCACCCCGTCCAGTACGACGAAGCGGTAGGGCCCATCCACCTGGCGCTCCGTAGCCCGAGCGGCGACCGGGCCGAGAGCCGTGTCATGAGTGCTCCACACGTACAGCGTCGGCACGGTTACCCGACCGACAGCGTCGGTGCGGCTGAGGCGCAGGGCTCGGTAGTAATTGATCGCTGCCGTCATCGCACCCGGTTCGAGCATGGCATCGGCGTAGGAGTCGACCATGGCGTCGGGGAGTCCGGAATCCCGAAGCAGGCGCCGAAGGAGAGTTCCGTTGCGGGCGGTCAGGAGGCGCTCGGGGAGTGCGGGGAGCTGGAGCAGCCCGACGTACCAGGACCTTCCCAGCTGGAGGCTGCGCCAAAGCGACGACGCCAGGGCACGAGGGTGGGGAGTCGACACCGATGTCAGGCTGCACAGGCGGTCGGGCGAGACGGCGGCGAGTGCCCACCCGACGACGCCTCCCCAGTCGTGACCGACTAGGTGGAACCGGTCGACGCCCAGCCCGTCGGCCACAGCCAGGACGTCGGCGACGAGGAGATGGATGGCGTAGTCATCGATGTCAGGTGGTCGGGCTGTCGCCGCATATCCCCGCTGGGCCGGTGCAATGGCTCGGAAGCCGGCGGCTGCCAGGCGGGGGAGATACGGCGACCACATCTGCGATGTCTGGGGAAATCCGTGCAGGAGGATGACCGGCTCTCCGTCGTCGGGCCCGGCCGTGCGCACCGGAAAAGTGAGCTCGCCGAGGCGAACCTCCGACCTCGTCTCGACCATGCCGAGCTTCGGCGATGGCCTAGCTGGAGTCTGAGACCCCCTCGGCCAGGCGCTCCCGAGCTTGGACGAGGTGGTAGAGCAGAATGAGCTGCGTCAGCGCCAGAGGCTCGTCGCGCTTCTTCCCGTCGAGCATGCCGAGCGTCTCGGGCACCGGCGAGTCGACGCCGAGCTCGCTCCAGATGGCCTCCTCCACCTTCTTGCTCACCTTCGGGTCGGCATAGGAGTGGATGTGCATGGCATCGACGGGCTTGCCGTCCTCGTCCCGGATGAGCTCGACGTGTATGGCCTCGCTCGTATCCTCGCCGATGATCGCCGGCAGGTCGGGGTGGCTGACCGTCGGCCGGAGGAGCAGGGTGGCGCTGAGCGGGTCGTCAGCCGTCTCGCCACGGTCTTTGATAGGCGCGAACCTGATCACGATGTCGGCCGAGGCCCGCTGTGGGCGGATGAACTCGGCGGACTCCGGCTCTCGCTTCTCGAGGTCGGCGCGAACTTCGTCCTCCGTGTAACCGCGTTTCGCGGTGTCCCGGCGAAGTTTCCACGCGATGCGTATCTCTTCGGGCGGGTCCAGGAACACGGTGAGGTCGAAACATGCCCGCGATGTCGGGGTGTAGAGCGGC
>DASZDM010000055.1:0-3900 GCA_035942015.1 Acidimicrobiales bacterium
AGCGGGGCCCGGGTGGTGCTGCACCTGAAGAGCGGGAAGCACCACTACGCCCGTTACCAGGAGGTCGACGGCGTCCGCCACCACATCACGTCGGGTGGCGGCGGGGCGTTCCTGCACCCGACCCACAACCTTCCGGATCGAGTGATCCTGCCCGGCGCCGACGGTGCCGCCGTCTACCGCCGGACCGGCACGTATCCCTCACCCACCGTCTCGAAGGGACTTCGCAAGCGGATCTGGCTGCTTCCTCCCTACAACCTTCCACTTGCCGGGGTGTTCGGCGTGGCCCAGATCCTGTTGGCGTTCATGATGGGACTCCACCTGGACGAGCGCCACGTCTCGCTCGGTTTCGGCGACCTGCGTCGCCATCTGTGGGAGAGCCCGACGGCCTTCCTCCTCATCCTGTTGATGATCGTGTCACTGGCCGGGATGGTGCGCTTCGCCCACGACGCTCGGGGCCTCAGCCGGTTCCTGCTCGGGTTGGTCCATTCGACGCTGCAACTGGCGAGCGTGGCCGGCGTCATGATCGCCGCCTCGTGGCTGTCGTCTGCCCTGGGGCTGCACGGCACGTGGTCGCTGGTGGCATTCCTCGTCCTGGTGGGACTCCTCGGGGGCATCGGCGGAACCGTGGGGATGTCGGGATACCTGTGGGCCACGAACTGTCTCGGCTTTCACGGGAACGAGGGGTACGCCCCCCTGCACCACGAGGACCTCAAGCACTTTCTCCGTCTGCACATCGGAGCCGATGGCGCCCTCACGGTGTACGCCATCGCGGTGGACCGGGTGGCCCGCAGCTGGCAACTGTGTCCCGACGATCCTGCCCAGGCTCCCTGGTTCGCCCCGGTCGGAACTCCCAGCCCACCCCGTCTGGTCGAGAAGCCGGTCAGGATCGACGGTCGGCTCTGACCGGCTCGCGAGCCGGTACGATCGACGGCCTACGTCCGGACCAACGACCAACCCGGGTGCTCCGCCGGTTCCCGACCCCGACCCGCTGAGCGACGCGCTCTACCGTGACGGGTTGGTCTCGCTGAAGCGCGCCCTGCCTCCCGAATGGGCCGACCGGACGTTCGCCGACTTCCGAGTGCTCTACGCCGAGGCCGAGCAACAGGATCTCTTGTCGGGCCAGAGCGGCCGCCGAGGTCGTGTTCCACGCGGGCCGGGCGAGGAGCCGAAGCGCTACTACTTCGCCGTCCATCCCGAGCGCCTGTCCGGGTTCTTGGATCTGGTGACGCACCCGGTCCTGGACGCACTGTGCCGCAACGTGTTGGGTGACGACTACCAGTTCGTCGAGGTCGGCTTCGACGTGGCCCTGCCCGGCGCCGTCACCCAGCCGCTGCACCGCGACTTCCCGGTTCCCTCGGAGACCAAGGCCACCGGACGGCTGAGCTCTCTCGCAGTCAACGCCACCTGCGTCGACGTGACGCCCGAGATGGGTCCCTTGGAGATCGTCCCCGGCTCGCACTTCGACGACGACCGCGAGTTCGAGCAGGGAATGCGAGTCCCGCGGGCCATCTACGGGCGGTACCTCGACCGCGTCGAGCCGCGCATGGCGAGTCGGGGGGACGTCTCCGTGCGCACCGGCCTGACCATCCATCGTGGCACCCGGAACACCTCCGCCCGCCAGAGGCCGGTCATGATCCTGGGTGTCATGGGAGGCGAGTACGAGACGTTCGCGGCCCACGACTTCGCCATGACCAGGGACTACTACGACCGTCTCCCGGACGGGCTCGAGGCCCACCTGCGCCGCTGCACCGTGTCGGACCGGCTCAGCCCCGTCGTGCAGGACTACGTCCTCGACTTCCTCCTGGAAGAGGGCTGACCCGACCGTGTTCGATTCCCCGATCCGGGGTACTGGTGCAGGCGAAGCGCCGCTGAGGCGTAGGCCTCGATCCGAAGGGACAAGCGGCGCAGTGAAGCAGCGGACGATCGGAGGATGGCCGGTCGGCGCCATTGGACTCGGCGCCATGCCAATGTCGCTCCAAGGCCGCCCCGCGCGCTCCCGGGCCATCGCCACCATCCATGCCGCGCTCGATGCCGGCGTCACCTTCATCGACACCGCCGATGCCTACTGCACCAGCCGTGCCGACACCGGCCACAACGAGCGACTGGTGGCCGAGGCCCTGCGGTTGCGGGGCGCCGACCACGAGGAGGTCCTGGTGGCGACCAAGGGCGGCCATGTCCGCCCGGATGACGGATCCTGGATCGTCGACGCCCGCCCGGAGCATCTCCGGGCCGCCTGCGAAGCCTCGCTCAGGGCCCTCGACGTGGACGTGATCGACCTGTACCAACTGCACCGCCCCGACCCGGCCGTCACCTTCGCCGACTCCGTGGGCGCCTTGGCCGACCTACGCGCCGAGGGCAAGGTACGCCTGGTGGGCTTGTCCAACGTGACGATCGAACAGATCGACGTGGCGAACACCATCCTGCCCGTGGCCAGTGTGCAGAACGAGCTGTCGCCGGCGTTCCGGTCGTCGGGCCGTGAGCTTGCCCACTGCCAGGAGCTCGGTATCGCCTTCTTGGCGTGGGCCCCGCTCGGCGGCACGGGGCCGGCCGCCACCCTCGGCTCGACCCACCGGGCCTTCGCCGAGGTGGCGCAGCGTCACGGGGTCTCTCCCCAGCAGGTCGCACTGGCGTGGTCGCTCGCCCAGGGCGAAGTCGTCATTCCCATTCCCGGCGCAAGCCGCCCGGCCACCATCACCGACAGCGCCAGTGCAGCCGAGCTGTCGCTCGACGAGGACGAGCTGACCGTTCTGGGGATGGTGGCGTGACCCAGCCGCAGCCTCTCGAGCTCATCGGGGGATTCGAGAGCACGTACCTCCCCCGCCACGACCGCGACGTGGCGGAAACCACCGAGCACGACATCCGCTGGCGCGACGACGTGGCCCTGTTGCAGGACATGGGGGTCAGCCGACTGCGCTATCCCGTCCGATGGCACCGGATCGAGTCTCGTGCCGGCGAGTAC
The DNA here is from genome assembly GCA_035942015.1 of Acidimicrobiales bacterium. Classification (GTDB taxonomy): domain Bacteria; phylum Actinomycetota; class Acidimicrobiia; order Acidimicrobiales; family CADCSY01; genus JADDRA01. The sequence continues at coordinate 2,960 of DASZDM010000055.1, forward strand.
GACTGGCGGGCGACCGACGACGTGCTCGGGCATCTCCACGACCACGGTCTGCGGCCCATCGTCGACCTCGTCCACCACACGAGCTATCCGCGCTGGCTGCAGGGTGGGTTCGCCGACGATCGCTTCAGCTGTGCGTACCTGCGCTTCGCCGAGGCCTTCGCCCGGCGTTACCCGTGGGTGGGCGAGTACACCTTGTTCAACGAACCGTTCTCGACGCTCTTTCTGGCCGGTCACGAGGCCATCTGGCCGCCCTACCGGCGCGGGGTCGAGGGCTTCGTCGACCTCATCGGCAACGTCGTGCCGGCGGTCACCGAGGCCAGTCGGATGTACAAGGACCTGTTGCCCGAGGCACGCCACGTGTACGTCGACACCTGCGAGCACCACTACGCCGGTGAGGCCGCCGCCATCGGTTACACCGAGATGGCCAACGACCGCCGCTTCTTCGTCCTCGACCTCTTCCTCGGGTCGACGCACGCCGACAGCCGTTTCCTGCCCCTCGTCCTCGAGGCAGGGGGGGAGGGGCTGCTCGACATCGACGCCGGTCACATCGACGTCCTCGGGCTCGACTACTACCCGCACTGCCAGTGGGAGTTCGTCGGCCACGGCGAGGCAGGGGTCGTCCCCGCCTCGACGCCCATTCCCCTGGCTGCGCAGATCGTGGAATACTGGGACCGCTACGGCCTCCCGTGCATGCTCTCAGAGACAAACATCCGCGGGTTCGCCTCCGACCGGGCCAGCTGGCTCAAGTACACCGTCGAACAATGCGAACTCGCCGCCGCCGCCGGTGTGCCGATGGACGGGTACTGCTGGTTCCCCTTCATCGACTCGGCCGACTGGGACTCGCTGCTCTTCCGCTGCGAGGGCAATGTCGATCCGGTCGGCGTCCACTGGCTCGACGAGCGGCTCGACCGTCGGGCGTCGTCGATGTCACGTGCCTACGC
>DASZDM010000056.1:0-2271 GCA_035942015.1 Acidimicrobiales bacterium
CCGGTGTTCGAAGCGCTGACCTCCCAGGGGTTGCACCTTCCTCCCCACTCCACCCAGATCGCCTCCTCCATCGACACCGAGTCGCACTACGACCAGCTGGCCTTCTTCCCGGGCGAGACCGGCCAGGAGTTCGTCACCTCCGGGGTGTTCGACTTCGATGGGGCGGTCTTCGCCGACCTGTGGCAAAACCCGAGGCGGAGCCGGGCCGACTTCGAGGCCTACGTCCGCTACCACCTCTCCGACCACCGTCCGCTGTGGGCGCAGTTCCGCACTGCGTGACGCCAGCGGGGCCGTCATCCGGGCTTCTGACGTGCGATATCCCACCATTATCGCGCGTCAGAACAAGGGGCCCGTGGACCTCAGAAATCGCGGCGTTCGCCGGGGGCCGGCAGCGAAGCCCCGTCCTGCAGAGTCATGGCACGGTGCAGCCGTGAGCTTCGGCGTCCTCACGGGTTTGCTCCATCATGTCGTTCCAGCGACGCGTCTCAGGACTGCCAGAGAGGCCTGGCGCCTTCTGGTCAGCCTCTTGCCATCGTTGGTAGGCGGTTTCCCAAGAACGCCGATAGCCCTCGCAGTCGGCTGACCCAGTGGAATCCTGTTCCTGGGACGGCTGACAGGCACCGAGAAGCGTGAGAAGTACGGCACTAGCGAGCAGCGGTCGGACCCGCCTCATTGGTCAGTTGGCTGAAACACGAGCAGAACCCCGAGTCGTTGTTTTGATACGGCTTGCAGCATGCGGGCGCGGCCATGAGTTTGCCGTATCACTTCAGCCAACTCCAGCTTTCGTAACCCCTCCGACGGACTGGGCGACGACGTTAGGAACGCCACCGTAGAGTGGCGGCGAACGTGCGTTCGTGCTCCGGGATACCATCCACACATGACGGAGTGGCTGTCGCCGACCGAAATCGAGATCATTCGCAGGTCACTGGTCATGTCGCCAACGCTGCCCGGGCCAACGGCCGAGAGACTGCTGACCGAGATCCAGCGACTCCGAGAGCAGCTGGAGGCCGTAGATAGCGACCTTGGGGAGATCGAAGCTCGCGTACGGCGAGCTCGGACCCACCTCGCTGGAGATTGACGTGCTCGATGTCGGGAACTTGGGCGTGTGGGAACAACGACAAGCGGGTCTGGTCATCGGCAAGGGGAAACGCACAGCCGATCGAGGCCACCACCGCCCGGCTGCTCCCGCGCCGCCTCGCCGGACGGGGGCATGGGCCAGCGGGCGGCCGCTGACGCCGAGGAGCGCCACGCTGATCGAAGGCTTAGACATCACCGGCTGCCTCTGGCGTTGCTGCGTAAGTCCAGACCACGCCGGTTGCTTCCACGTCGGTGCCCACGTTGCGGCCAGCGGCCAGGGCACGCTCGACCTTCTTGCGCGCGGACTCTTCTTCGAAGGCGAGCACGGTCACCTTCGCTTCGATCTCAACCTGGAAGGGGCGCTTCTGCTTCGGCATGCCATGAGGCTACGGAAGCGAACCGCCGTGCGTAGCCGCGGGGGGCCGTCGTCGGCCTTTCACGCCACTTGGCGCTGGAATCTCCCGCTTCCGGACGAATCGCACCGCACAGGATCGCTGTAGAGGCCCTCAGAGAGGACGCCGGGGGTGTTGGTACCCGGAGATCCTTCCGAACGTGGGCTGTTGGGCGCCGTACGCCCCCGGTACGAACGGCGACGCCGCTCGCGATTCCCAGTTTGGGACTGCCGTCAGATCGCCGGTGGACACGTCGCGACGCAGAGCACCGTGAAGAGATCCGGCATTATGCCGGTAATCCCGTCAAGGGCTGAGCCGGGATTCGCCATGGTCAGTCTCCCTTCGGGGTGCTGTCGATGAGCTGTTGGTAGAGCTGGGCGCGGCCGGCTTGGTGGTGGTCCCGGGCGTGGTCGCGTTGGCGGAGCAGCACCGGCGTGTGGCTGGGATCGGTGGCGTAGTAGGTGAGGTCTCGCAGATGGTCTCGTAATGGCAGTCCATCTGCGCCGGGCGCTCGCACCAGCCGTTGCCGAGCAGGCGGTGGTGCTGCTGGCGGAGCCGGCGCATGTTGGGTCCCTCGGCGTCGGCCGGAAGGCGACTGCTGTAGAGGTGGTCGACGCGGGTGGAGACGTCGAAGTACTCCTCAGCCACGGTGCGATCCGCAATGCGGGCGTAGATGAGGGTCATCTCCAGGTTCTTGTGGCCGAGCAGGGCGGCAACAGCCTCGAGGCGCATGCCCCGGTTGATGGCCTGCGTGGCAACGGTGTGACGCAGCCGGTGAGGATGCACATGGCCGACCCCGGCC
>DASZDM010000057.1:0-1819 GCA_035942015.1 Acidimicrobiales bacterium
TCAGGCCGTCGTGCAGCTCCCGGGCCAGTCGGCGGCGTTCCTCGCTCGCCGCCATGCGGGACTGGTTGCGCCAGTAGGCGTCGATCTCCCGGGCGGCGCCGACGACGAAGAAGAGGTACGACGCCAGGCGGAGAAGATCACCGGTGGAGACCCAGTTGGAGTACAGCGACGGGAAGAAGAAGTAGTTGAGCCGGGCGAAGGCACTGAGCATGGCGCCCGCCCCCACCCATCGGATCAGCTCGTCGGGCTCACGCCGCGCCTGCCTGCTGAAGCCGATGGCGGCGATCGCGTAGAGCCCGAGGGCGACGAGCTGTTTGCCGAGCACCACCGGGTGGCCTTCGATCTGAGGCGATCCGAACGATCTGGGCGAGAGAGAAGGGTCGAGGGGATCGGCCAGCCATGCGTCGGCAGCGGCGGCCAGGAGCCCGGCCAGCACCAGCACGGCCAGGGTGCCGGCCAGCAACGGCGCGGTCACGGGCCTGCGAGGGCCCGCGCGGGGCCCGACCCAAGCGGCCGTGCAGATCGTGCCTGCCGCCACCACCCGCAGTGCCGCCGCAGCCCAAGTGGTCGCGCCGGTGGGCCGGGCCCCCAGGGTGACGATCGGCAGGGCCGACAACAGGAGGTTGACCGCCGCCAGGACCGAGAACGACCAAGCCAGCAGGAGCTGTTGCAGCCGACGGGTGGTACGGAAGCGCTCGAGGAGCAGGAACGCGAGGTGCCCGGCGATAACGCCCTCTCCCACCTCGAAGGCAAGATGAAGTTGAGGATTGTTGTAGGCGAGGTTGACGAAGGGCAGAAACGTGACGAAGACCGTGAGTGTCGTTCCGACGGCGAACGCCGCCACGAGCGGCCGGTGCTCCCTGACCCAGGTCATCTGCCTACGCGGTGCGCGCTGCGATTCCGGCGAGCCGTTGAGGACGCCTCAGACGGCAGTGTTGACGAGCCCGCACTATGGACACGCGCACGGTGCCTCAACGCTGATGCTGCCGACGTTATCCAAGGGAGTGGTCGTCTCGCTCGACGAGCGGCGTGCGTCGCCGTGATCCGAGACTACGTGTCCCAAGACGATATCACCAGGCGACCACCTGCGCCAGCCGCACCGTACTCCAATCTGAGCGCACCGAGACGCGTCGGCATGGTTCCGGCGGCTCAGCCGCTAGCGACCATTCGCCGTGTATAGCGTCTCCGAGCGCGGCGCTGTCGGGAGCGATGCAGGGAAATTCCGGGGTACCGCCGTGATGACCACGTCGGAGCGAGGCGAGCTGGCCGAGCTGCGTCGGGAGAACGCTCGCCTGAGGATGGAACGAGACTGCTCGAACGAGCGACGGTCTTCTGGGTGAAGGAGTCGGGACAGTGACCCGCTATCGCTGGGCCGCTGCCCGGAAGGCCAAGGGGTTCCCGATCACCGCCGCCTGCGAGCCCGCCGAAGTCAGCCGCCAGGCGTTTCGTGACTGGAAGGCCAAGGTGGCAGCCGGGCCCAGCGCCGCCGAGCGGGCCGAGGCCGAGCTGGTCAACGAGATCCGCTCGATCCCGGGCAGCGACCCAGCGGTAGATGCTCTGCCCCCCGCCCCCGCTGCCGAAGGGCGGCCGGGACAGCCGCCCTTCGGCACCCTCACCACTGAGGGGGTTCAAGCACACGGGTTACCGAGTTGGTCGTCCCCTGCCATCCCGAGTCGGCCCTCCCCTGTCATCCTCTTGGTCAGCGTCCCTCTCGAACTCACAAGGAGAAGGAGGGCCTCCGTCGAGCACACTGAAGCACCGGCCGTCGACGCGTGCGCCCTGACTGCCTTCTATCGGGGTCGGGTTGTCTTCAGCCGTC
>DASZDM010000058.1:0-2353 GCA_035942015.1 Acidimicrobiales bacterium
AACGCCGCCTTCCAGCGGTTCAAGGAGCTGGCCGACCGCAAGGTGACCCTCACCGACGCCGACCTCGAGGCCATCGTGGCCGAGGAGTTGGGCGGCCATGTCGACAACGGGTTCGAGCTCGAGTCGCTCGAGGTACGAGGCGGAACCGTGGGCACGCCGGTGGCCTCGGTGGTTCTGGTCCACGACGGCGAGAAGCTCGAGGCCAGCGCCGAGGGCGACGGGATGATCGACGCGGCCTGCAGCGCCATCAAGGCGGCGACGGGGATCGACGGTTCCCTCACGGACTTCAACGTTTCATCGGTGACCGGCGGGGTCGACGCCCTCGGCGACGTCATCGTCCAGTTCGACGCCGGGGGCATCAAGGTGTCGGGCCGGGGCCTGTCGACCGACGTGGTGGAGGCGTCGGCCCGGGCGTTCCTCAGCGCGGTCAACAAGGTGGTCCGCGTCCGTCAGCGCCAAGAGAACGTCCGCCGACCGGAGGTCACCCCGTGATCGGCGACGTCTCGTGGGCGTGAGTTCCATCTTTTGGAACTCAGGCAGACGAGAGTGCCGACCGGGCACACTGGCGGTCCTGTCCCACAGAGGTAAGGAGCGGTGACGATGAGCTTCACCATGGCTTGTGGCGATGTGATCCCTGGCTGTCCGGCCACGTTCGAGGCCGAAACCCAAGAAGAGCTGATGGCCCAGGTGGCCGCCCACGCCAACTCGGCCCACGCCGACGAGCCAGGGCCCGGATGCGACGTGGTCGACGAGGCCGTCAAGGACAGCTGAAGGCGGACAGGTGGGCAGTCAGCCGGCGGGTGCGGTGGTCGGGAGCCACTTCGGCCGGCTGGCCTCATAGGTGGTGATGGCGTCGGCATGGCGCAGAGTGAGGTCGACGTCGTCGAGGCCCTCCAGCAGGCGGTGGCGGGTGAAGTCGTCGAGGGGGAACTCGGTCTCGATGCCGGCCGTCGGAGCGGAGAGCGTGCGGGCGGCGACATCCACGGTCACGACCAGCGCCGGGTCGGCCGCCACCGCCGCCAGCAGGCGGGTACCGATCTCCTCGTCGACCTCCACCGGAACGAGCCCCACCTTGGTGCAGTTGTTGCGGAAGATGTCGGCGAAGCGAGGGGAGACCACTGCCTCGAATCCGTAGTCCTCCAGGGCCCACACGGCGTGCTCCCGGGACGAGCCCGTGCCGAAGTTGGGGCCGGCCACCAGGATGCGGGCGCCCCGGAACTGCGGCTGGTGCAGGACGAACGACGGGTCGTCACGCCAGGCGGCGAAGAGGCCGGCGCCGAAGCCGGTGCGCTCCACCCGCTTGAGCCACACGGCCGGAATGATCTGGTCGGTGTCGACGTCGCTGCGGTCCAACGGCAGGGCGGTGCCCGAGACGATCCGGCGTGGTTCCATCAGGCCACCTCGTCCAGGTCGGCGGGTGAGGCGAAATGCCCGGCCACGGCCGTGGCGGCGGCAACGGCGGGCGACACCAGGTGGGTGCGCCCTCCCTTGCCCTGGCGGCCCTCGAAATTCCGGTTGCTGGTGGAGGCGCAGCGCTCGCCTGGTGACAGAATGTCGGGGTTCATTCCGAGGCACATCGAGCACCCGGGCTCACGCCATTCGAACCCGGCTGCGGTGAAGATGTGATCGAGCCCTTCGGCCTCGGCCTGCGTCTTGACCCGGAACGAGCCCGGCACCACCAGCGCCCGCATCCCCGAGGCCACCCGGCGGCCGTCGAGCACGGCGGCCGCCGCCCGGAGGTCCTCGATGCGGCCGTTGGTGCAGGATCCCAGGAAGACGGTGTCGACGGGGATGGCCCGTATCGGGGTGTTGGAGGTCAGGTCCATGTAGATCAGTGCCCGGTGCGCCCCCTCCCGCGCCGCCGGGTCACCGAAGGTGTCGGGATCGGGCACGGCGGCGTCGATCGGTACGACCTGGGCCGGATTGGTTCCCCATGACACGTGCGGGGCCAGGCGGGTGGCGTCGATCACCACCTCCTTGTCGAACACCGCGCCGTCGTCGGTGACGAGTGCGCGCCAGTCGTCCAGAGCCCGCTCCCAGGCGGCACCCGTAGGGGCGTCGGGACGACCTTCGAGGTAGGCGAAGGTCGTGTCGTCGGGGGCGACCATGCCGGCCCGGGCACCGGCCTCGATCGACATGTTGCAGACGGTCAGTCGTCCCTCGATCGACAAGGAGCGAACGGCCTGTCCCCGGTATTCCAAGACCGACCCCGCGCCGCCGGCCGTGCCGATGCGGGCGATGATGCCGAGGATGAGGTCCTTGGCCGTCACGCCGAGGGGCAGATTCCCTTCGACGGTGATCGCCATCGTGTCGGGTCGGCTCTGGGTGAGCGTCTGGGTGGCCAGGACGTGTT
>DASZDM010000059.1:0-3791 GCA_035942015.1 Acidimicrobiales bacterium
ATGTGGTGGGGAGCCTCAACGTGATGGAGGGGGCTCGGGCGGCCGGTTGCCCCAAGGTGGTGTTCGCCTCCAGTGGCGGCACCATCTACGGCGATCCCGACCCGGCCGACCTGCCGGTGACCGAGTCGCATCCCCAGCAGCCGCTGTCCCCCTACGGGGTGGCCAAGAAGGCGGTGGGGGACTACTTGTACGCGTACCGGGCGCTGCACGGGCTGGAGTTCGTCGTTCTCGCCCTGGCCAACGTGTACGGCCCCCGCCAAGACCCTCACGGCGAGGCGGGGGTGGTCGCCATCTTCGCCGGCAAGTTGCTGGCCGGCGAGGTCTGCACCGTCTTCGGCGACGGCCTCCAGACGCGCGACTTCGTCTACGTCGACGACGTGGTCGACGCCTTCGTCCGGGCCGCCGATCGGGGCAGCGGGCTGGTGTGCAACATCGGGACGGGCGCCGAGACGTCGGTGCTGCGCCTGCACCAACTCATGGCCGGCGCTGCCGGGGTGCCCCGGGCGGCGGTCTCGTTCGCCGCGGCCCGGCCCGGGGAGCTGGCACGTTCCGCCCTCGACCCCACCCGTGCCCGCCTGCAGCTCGGGTGGGCGCCCTGGACCAGCATGGAAGAGGGAGCGGAGGCCGTCCTGCGGTGGTTCGCCGCCGGCCGCTGAGCCGGGCGACCGCGCGTCGACTCCGACCGCCGGGTCCACCCAGTGGCGCTGACGGACGTGGTCCACCGCTACCGAACGAGCTCGACGGGACGCAGCGTGACCTCCCCGGGGGGGCCCTCCACGGCGAACACCTCGATGGTGTTGGCGCCCGGGCGGAGTAGTGACTCGGGCACCAGCACTGCGAATCGGGTCGACCAGACGGTCAAGTGTGCCTCAAGATGACCCCAGCCGCCGATCACGCCATTGACCGCCACCACGACTCGGCGCAGCTCCGTGTCGACTTCTTCCACCTCCCCGGACACGTAGACGGGCAGGATAGGCGCTTGGAGATCCACGTCGTCGTACTGCTCCGGGTCGACGAGGCGAGCCTTCCAGTCGCTCGGTAAACCCTGGGGAAGTTCGGCGACCGGTGTGCCGGTGAGCTCAACGTGCGGCGGCAGGCGGTACAGGGCAAGGGGATCGTCGCTAGGGACCGCTGACGCCGGTTGCGCTCCGAGCATGTTGGCGAGCCCCTCGACCGCGTCGATGGTCGCGTACGCCTTGCCGTCGTCCGGCTCGGTGGTGCTGTCCTCGCTTGGGACGAACCGCTTGTCGCCACGCTGTCGAAGCGCGGGGTCCAGCAGAGAACGACCGTCGATTTCCCAGCCCATCCCGATGCCAGTGACGTCGGCGATGGTCGGGACCAGGTCGACGATCTCGGCGTTGACGTCTGTCACCCGGCCTCGGACCTGGCCTGGCGCCTTGATCAGAAGCGGCACCCACAGGAGCTCGTGGGCGTTGCCAGGAGAGACACCTCTCCAGAACGTCTCCCCCTGGAACGACAGGCCATGGTCAGCGACGACGATGACATAGGAGTCGTCGTAGCGATCCAGTTCGGTCAAGCGGTCGAGCATCCTCCCTACCTGCCTATCGGTGTACTGCAGCTGCAGCAGGTGCCGCTGTCGGCCGAGCTGGCCCGCAGTCTCGGTGGTCCAGCGTGGGCCCAGGAGTCCGAGCGGATGTGGGTCACCGGGGTAACTGTGACCGTCAGGAAGGAGCTGCCAGGGCACGTGGGGCAGGAGCAGGTGGGCGAAGTCCAACCGGGGCCGGCCGTTCTCGGGCTCGAGTGATTCGAGGAAATCCTCGAGATGCTGGAACCGGCCGGCGAGCAGCCCCAGAAGCGCCTCAAAGGAGGTTTCCCCGACCCCGTCGCCCAAGGCCGTCTGAGCCGGGGAGGTCAAGATTCCTGTCCATATATCCCAGGCCAGGGACAGGAGGCGTCCGATGGCCGTGGGATCGGAGGCCTGGTCACACCGCGACGGTGGGCACAGCGACGTGATCGCCTCGTGAACGTTGAGCTCATGGGTGTCGCCGAGGAGGGTGAAGAGGTTCTCGACGTAGTCATCTCGCACCGCCTTGGCCTCGGTATGGAGGCGCCCGGTCAGGAGCGAGGGGACTGCGAGGTCGGTGAAGGTGGCCACCGTCGTGGTGTTCCGGTAGAACGTGGCGTCGTCGGCGAACCGGGCGAGGTTGGGGAAAAGCTCGGCGTCGATTCGGCCGTCGCCGTCGAGCAGCGACATGGTGGGCAACTCGTCGAGCACCAGCACCACGACCGACGGCTGGCCCGCCGCCGCCTCCGGCGGCGCCGGCGCCACCGCCGATGCCGGTGAGGGCGTGAAGATCAGGTTGGCGACCGGTGAGAACGACAGGAAGCCCACGAGGAACGCAGCCGGTGCGGCCGACAAGAACACCAGGTACAGCCGGGCCGCCTCGAACCGTTCGTAGAGCAAGGCGGCGGCGAGCCCGGCAGCAACCGCCGCTAGGAGCACCCACGCCGGTCCCTGCAGCAGGGGGCGGGCGAACCACGACATGAACAGGCCCAGAAAGAGACCGACAGCTGCGGATTGGCTCACTCGCCGCGGCCGACCACCGACCAGACCGGCTGCCGCCGCGAGCGCCCACACTGCCAGCGCCGGCAGCACCGCAACGCCGACGCCGAACATCACGATGGTGCGCAGGGAGGCGTGGGCGGCAACGAAGGTCTCCGGTGAGTCTCCGAAGGACCCCAGCACGGGCTGCGCCACGGCGAACCCGCTCACCGCCAGGATCTCGAAGAAGTAGCGCCCTTCGCGCCGCCACCACGGCCGGTCAGGCGGGCCCGGTGAACGGTTCGTCGACGCCTGTCGCTGGGGCGGCCGCAGTGGTGGTGTTGCAGGCCCGGGGTCGTCGAGGACCACGACGCCGACGACGACTGCTACGGAAACGGCGACGATGGCGAGGACGACGATGACCGTGAACATCTAGCGGGGAAGGTGGTGTCGGGTCGACCAGGCGCCCCCATCGTCCGAGGAAGCCATCTCGCGGGCTCTATCCCTCGGTGCCACCCCTTGGCCTAGGGCTCGCACAGGTACAGGGTCCGTGTCCCGCTCGGCACCACCTGGCGCTCTGCGATGTGGAATCGGTCGGCCAGGAGCTCTTCGAAGTGGTCGATGCGGTAGTCGTCGAACAGCCCGGCCGGCTTGTTGGACAGCAGCCGACGGGTCATGGGATCGAGGCGGTCCACGAACTCGACCACCAAGCGGGCTCCGAACTCGTGCAGCCAGTCGACGACCTCGGGCAGGGGCACGTTGGCGGTGATGGCGAGGTGATGGACCAGGGCGAGGCTCAGCACCACGTCGGGTCGCACCCGCGCCGCGAAGGGGGCCCGTTCCCGGTTTCGCCACCCGAGCCCCGGCGACGGGTCGGACAGGTCCATCACCAACGGGAGCACGTTGGCGACGTCGTCGCGACGCAGCCGTCGGTACAGACCGTCGATCACGGCCTCGTCGCCGTCGACCGCCACCACCTGCTGGGCGTAACCGGCGGCGAGCATCGAATAGGCTCCGTCGTTGGCGCCGAGGTCGAGGACGCACCGTGACGGCCGGGCCGACAGCGCCGCTTCCACGAAGGCGCGCTTCACAGCGGTGTCGTCATCGGTGTAGGAGCAGGTGTCGCGGTAGTCGGACCAGGTCGTGCCGGAGCGCTTGACCTCGAGGCGACGCACCAGCTTGAGGGTCTTGGCCACGGTGGCCTTGGCCAACTCCGTCCCGAAGCCGGCTCGGCCCAGCTCGGCCTTGACGCTCTCGGAGCTGGAGGTGACCCGTCGCTCGGCCACGC
>DASZDM010000060.1:0-8179 GCA_035942015.1 Acidimicrobiales bacterium
GTCCTCCGGCGTTCCGCCGCCGGCCACGGTGCGGATGATCTCGAACCCGGCTGCGCCGGCCGGCGTGGCCGCGGCCGTCGTCGCAAGCAGCGTGGCGACCATCGCCACCACAACACCAACCGCCCGTGCCCGCGAAAGCCCCGATCGGTACGGCGCTGAGCGACGTCGGCGTGGGGACAGTCCGGAGGCGTCCACGACGGCCCCTCTCGTGTCAAGCCGAAGTGATGTTGCCCCCACCATGCACCCCGTTTCCCCGTACACGCCCTTGTGACGCCGTCTTGTCGGAGTGTGACATACGCACATTCCGTCTGCGATAGGTGGCGAATGCACCTAGGATGCCGAGGCGTTTAGCATCCGGGCACGGTTGCTCAACGAGGATGATGTCGGCGCGGAGATGGACGTCGATGATGACCGACGCCATGGACGACGGCCTTCGAAGCCGTTCGGGAACGACTAATCGGTGCCCAGAGCTAACTGTGTCCGGACTGCTCGCCGCGACGTAAGCAGCGCCGCACGCTTTCACCTAATGGTTCCCGCCAAGTCGAACTGTTGATGGTCCGTCGCAGGCCGGTGGGTGCTTCCCGTCCAGACCGACGACGGGGGACTCCTAGTCGACCGGCAGCATGTGCGCAGCACCAGGCAATGCCGGGCCCGTGGATGTGCGCACCTATCAGCGCCCGAATCCGACGAAGGCGCACCGCCACGCCGCACCGAGCTCGGCGGAGGCAACGTTCGGCGCGCTAGGCAGAGAGTCAGGAACGGATTACTGAGCGTCTGCTATCGGGCGCCGCTCCAGCGCATGCCGCCGGGTACTGGATGGTCCCCGCCCGCCACGGGGACCCCTAGCCTCGAGCCATGGCAAAAACGTTCGAGTACAAGGTCGTCGAGCTGCGTGAGGGAATGATCGGTGGGAAGATGTCGGGCGACAAGCTCGAGAAGGTGCTCAACGAACACGGCCGCCAGGGTTGGCAGCTGAAGTCGGTTACGGCTGTCGAGGTTAAGGGTCGGATGGGCCCCGGCGGTGTCGGGGGCGTCCTTGTCACCTTCGAGCGTTCGAAGGAGTAGTTGCGGAAGCTGCTCGGCCCAGCATCAAACAGCGACGTCCAGGGTTGTCGCGTCCGCGGCGCCGTGCCCAGGGTCCATCCCGGGCAGTGACTAGGCCGGGGAAGCTCGGCTTGCGTTGTCATGGACACCGTCACCCGCCTGCAGCGCCGCCAGGAGTCCCTTCCGATCTGGGGCAGAAGGCTACCGACGCCCCCTCGGACACGTGGCTCTCTAGCACTAGCAAGCAAGGTTCACCCCGGGGCCTGCTCGTGCTCGACGCTGGAGGGTCTGTGCTCCGGGCGCTTGGTCCTCGCACCGACGGTGTCTACTTCGCCACACCAGCCGAGAACGACCCGGCGGCTGCAGACGGCCGGGTTCGAGCAGGTCCACGCCTGGCTGCAGCAAAGTCGACTCCACTCGCACCCGGGGAGCCGCTCGAAAGCGCGACCGGAGATCCGGAAATCGCGGGCGGCAAACGTCCGAGCTGGTCGGGCAGGCGGGACCGCTGAGGAACGGCACGTCGGTGCGGCCGCACGTGCCACGCGTGCCACCGGGTCTCCGTGGGCTGGCCGGACCTACATCGCGGGATCCCGTGAGGGTATGTGGCGCCGGCGTCGGCGGGCTACGCGACTTCAAGAAAGCGACGCAGGGCTTCGCGGATGATCTCGCTCACCGTCGTCTCGGCGTCCTTCGCTCGTGTCTCGACGGCCCGCTTCAGATCGGGATCGAGACGGACGGGCACGACTTCAGCGGGAGCGCTGCCCAGCATCGGTCGTCCTCGGCGACGGCGCTTGAGGTCCTCTACGTCGTAACCGCGTTCCGCCTCGTCGGCGAGAGCTTCGATATCCGCGTCAGATAGGACCCGGCCGGTCTTGGTGGTGTAGGGCTTGGGACGGTCAGTCATCGCGATCCTCTGGTCTTGGAAGGAGGTCCCGGAAAGCGGGACGGAGCGGCATGGCGTGGATCGCCAGGAGCCGTTCGTCGGACAACTCGAGGACGATCACCTCAAGGAGGTTTCCGGCGGAGTTCGGACCGATGACGAGCACCTTCGGAGGGTCGGCGTCACGGTCCAGGTCGATGACAACGAGGGCATGGTCGGCCGCATGGAGGAGGTCGCCGTCGGAGACCCCGTGGCGCCTCGCCGACCGATGTATCTCCACACGGTCACATCGTAATACAAAAAGCAACTGCGGAGGAAGAGCGCGCTGGCGACCGGCGCCGGAGATTGCCGGTCGTCACGGCCGAGACCAGCGCGAAGGAGTGATCGGTCCGGAGGCCGGCCCTCCTGGACGCCAGTCGCCGCCGTAGCCGGGCCCGCGACCGAGCGGCACGTAGGGGCGGCAGTCCGGAACGGGCGTGACCGTGGCGAGTGGTGCTTCGGAGCCATGTTCTTCGACTCAAGTAGGCCGAAACCGACCTTGGCCTCACTGCCAACCGTGCGAGCTCCCGATCTCTTCGCCCTCCGGACTGGCCCCCTCAGTGGGGCGGCGAACGGCGACCAGGCCGTCGAGCGCCTCCACGAGGGAGGCCAGGCGGGTCTCCAGGGCGGCGACCCGGGCCTCGAGCTCCTCCATACGGCCCGCCGTCGGCGCCGTGGTCCCCACGGCGGCCGGGGTGACGGCCGCCGCCCTCTCTTCGGCGCCGACCTCCAGGAGTTGGATCCACCGGTCCTCCTTCTGCCCCGGCCGACGGTTGATCCTGGCCACCAGCGGCGGATCGCGCCGGGCCAGGGCCTGGAGCCCGGCCTCGACCTCGTCAGTCGACGCAAACGCGTGCAGCCGTTCACTGCGAGCCTTCAGTTCGCGAGCCGTCTGGGCGCCACGCAACAACAGGCTGCACATGAGGGCCCGGTCGGCGGCGGCCAGACCGAAGGCCTCATCGACGACCTGGCGGTACCTCGTGGCTCGTTCGCCCGAGCCCGGGTGCACCACCCGGGCCAGACCCTTTGCCTTGAGGGCCAGCACCGTGTTCTCCACCTCATGGTTCCCGTAGGAGACGACCGGTGCGCGGTTCGAGCTCTGGTTGCACGCGGCGATCAGCGCCTTGAGGGTCAGCGGATAGGCATCCGGCGTGGTCAGCTCCTTCTCGAGCAGGGCGCCAACCACCCGAGCCTCTATGGCGGTCAGGCCCAATGTCCCGGCAGCTTCGGGCATGTCGGCCAGGGTGGCACACCGGCTCCTCGCGGTGGAATCGACCGGAGGATGCAGGGCCGGCCACGCTGGACGTCGTAGTCGTTCCTGAGTGTCCTCCCGGACCCGGTGTCAGCGGTTGACCACGTCCACCTTGAGCAGCGCTGGGCTACTGCTCGAAAGGCCAGATTTCGACGATGCCGTGTGCCACGGCGCAGGGAGTGCCAGACACCATCTCAATGGCCTCATCCAGCGTCCCTGCCTCGATGACGGAAAAGCCGGCCACCAGCAGCCCTGAGGACATGAACGGACCTTGGGTCGTGGTCACTCCGGCTGCATCGTGATTGCGCACCTGGCCGGGTCCCTGGGACCGCCGCGGTCATTGTCGCAGCATGTGGTTGAGCCGCGCCGCTTGGCGCATCTGATGGTCGCGCTCGGCGAGGTTGGGTGCGTTGTGGGCTGCGTCGGCATAGAGGCGAGCCGCGAGTTCGAGATCTCCGTTCTTCTCGTGGAGATATGCGGCGACCGCATCGCGCCGCGGGATGTGCGCGTCGACCTCAGCGAGGGCAGCCAATCCCGCGGGAGCACCCTCCGCTTCGCCGACCGCGACGGCACGGTTGAGCCGGACGATTGGAGTGTCGGCGAACTGCAACAGCTGGTCGTACCACTCCGCGATCTGGACCCAGTCGGTGTCCTCGACACGCGCCGCATCGGCGTGGAGGGCGGCGATCGCCGCCTGCGTCTGGTATTCGCCCAGCCGGTCGCGTGCCAGCGCGGCGTGCACGATGACGATCCCCTCGGCGATGAGTTCGTTCTCCCACAGGCTCCGGTCCTGGTCCGCGAGCGGCACAATCCGTCCGTCTGGTCGGGTGCGGCTGTGCCGGCGCGCGTGGTGCAGCAACATCAGGGCGAGCAGCCCATGGACCTCGGGGTGGTTGACCGCCGACGCCAGCTGCCGGGTGAGTTGGATCGCCTCGGCCGCGAGGTCGACGTCGCCCGAGTAGCCCTGGTTGAAGATGAGGTACAGCACGCGCATCACCGTTCGCACGCTGCCAGGGCGATCGAGACCAGACCGCCCGACCGTGCGCTTCGCGCGACTGATGCGCTGCGCCATGGTGCTCTCCGGCACGAGGTAGGCCTGCGCGATCTGACGGGTGGTGAGGCCGCCGACGGCCCGGAGGGTCAGAGCCACCGCTGATGACGGGGTCAGTTCGGGGTGCGCGCACAGGAAGTAGAGGTGCAGCGTGTCATCGGCGCTTGGTACCACACCAGTCGGCGGCTCGGTATCGAATTGGACCTCTCGATCCCGACGCGCCGTGTCCGACCGGGCCAGATCGACGAATGCTCGCCAGGCGACTGTGATCAGCCAGCCCTTACGATCGGAGGGCAGCTCTTCCGCCCATGCCGACACTGCTCGGATAAGCGCTTCCTGCACCGCGTCCTCGGCCGTCGCGAAGTCGGCACCGCGACGGACGAGGACGCTCAAGATCTGGGGGACGAGCTCTCGAAGCTCGACGTCCATGGTCACTCGGTGACGGTCGGTGGCACAGCCAGGAACGGTCGAACCTCCAGCCATTCGTGGATCGGCGCGCCGCCGGCGCCGGGCGCTGCTGACAGCTCGCCAGCGAGCTCGACCGCTCGCTCGTGGCTGTCGACGTCGATCACCATCCAGCCGGCGATCAGGTCCTTCGTCTCGGCGAACGGGCCGTCGGTCACTGGCGGCCGTCCCTCACCGTCGTATCGGACCCAGACACCCTCGGGCGACAGCGCTTGCCCGTCGACGAATTCTCCGGTGCCCTCGAGCCGGGTGGCGAAGTCGCGCATGAACTGGATGTGCGCCTCCACCTCGTCCGGCGACCACTGGTCCATCGGCATGTCGTTCACGGGCGCCGGGGCGCCTCGGTAGTGCTTGAGCAACAGGTACTTGGCCATGCTGTTCTCCTTGGTGTGACGGCGGCCCCGCTGGCCACATTCACCATGGGACGGAGCGGACATCCAATTTTCGACATGGCCGGCGGAGAACTTCTCGGCGATGAGCTCACGGGCCGCCCAGGCGTTTGCAGGAGCATGTCCTCTGAGCACAGCGCGCTCCCATCCCCGCCGGTCGCTTGGTGGAGCCCCGCTGCGGGCAAGTTGCCTCCCGGTCTCCACGTTGCACGTGATCCCCTCACCGACTGACGCAGCGGCCGACAAGGTCACGGCCGGTGCGGATGGTTCGATGCGGTAGCGGCCCGGAGCGGTTGCTGCAGTGCCTGAACTGCTCACCATCCATCTCGCCTCGTCCCCGCAAGAAGGGTCGACGTCGTCAGCGCGGGGTCACGTCCATAGTCCGTTTCGCTCACACCCGTGCCTTGGTGCCGTAGCGGGCGCCGAAGTCCGAGTATCCCGCATCGCCGGGCAGTTGTTGCACGACGTCGTGGTGGTTTACCAGACGGCGTACCACGGGCTCGACCTTTTCCTGTGCCATTCCCGCCTCCTCGGCGATCCGGCCCAACGGTGACGCACCGTGCTGCAGCTCGAGGCGCACGATCGTCTCGAACACCCGCTCCTCGACGTCGTCGAGGTCGCCCGGCTCGTCCCGTGTCCCGCCTCGCGGGTACGAGGTCGGCGGCGGCGTCGTGGCCATGCCACCGCGATTGTCGATGCTGCCCGGACGCGGGTCGGCTGCCACCCGGTCAGGCTGCTGCTTTCCCCACCCGGGCCCGGCGATCCTCTCCTCATGGTCACCGTCGCTGCCGAGGTGGCGCCGTTGCCCTGACGCCCCGGTGGTCACGCCTCGGAACTGGCGAGATGCCCTTCGTCCTTGCATTCTTGGCCCGTTCCCTGCGCTATCGGTTGTCACCTTCCATTTGCTTGCCCACGCCTTGTCCTCCTTTCAGCTGTCAGGTCATTCCTCTTGTTCGTGGCGGTCCCGTACCCGATCGCCGACCGCTTTCACGCCTGTCCCGTGGTGCGCCCGTTAGGGCACGGGAGCGGCGGGTAGGCCTTAGTGACGCGAACAGAGAGAGGAACAGCGATGCCGACCCGCAGTGACAAGGGGCACACCGAGAAGCAAGGCAGCGGCAAGAACAGCGGGCAGAAGGCTGCCTACGGCAGCGCCCGGTCCGCCGACGTCGCGGATACTGCTGCTGAAGCCCGACACCAGGACCTTGACCGAGAGACAGACGACGAGGACGGCTAGACATCCCGCGTCCGGGTATTGCTCAAACCGCTCGACCGGGCTCTCCTCGGAGTCCGGCGATCTGGACATTGAGGCGTCGGTGCGGGCCGGCTCGGTTAGCGCCCGAGCATCACCGGGGTCGACTTGGCCCCGGAGGTGGAGTGGCGTTCCCGGTAGCGAGACGTCGACATCGGGTTGACCGCCAGCACCCGGTAGCCGGCCGCCACCAGGCCCCCACGAACAGGCCCCGGTCGTCTCGGTGGCGATGACCACATCCGCCGGGTCATCGACCAAGGGCCCCCAACAGGTCGTGAGGGCAGTTGTGGGCGGCTACGAGCACCCGCCCCAATGCTCCACCGCGCGCCCGGACTCCACTCGAACGATCTCCAGGGTCTCGCGCTCGTCATGTTCTCCAGACGGACGAACACCCACCCAGACGAGCCGAGCAGCGCTGCGATCGAATCCTTCTATCAAGTCAGCGATCTCGACTGAGAGCTCTTGATAGCCGCTTCGGGCTAGCTCGACGACGAGCCGAAAGCCGTCGACGCCCTCTATGGGCCGAATGTGCGCCAGCCCTTGGTGATCGAGATAGCCCGCATCGACGAAATCCTCCAGGTCTCTGACCTCGCCCGTGTCGAAGGCGGCGACCATTGCCCGCATGACATCGCTGGGTGATCTATGTCTGTCAGAGTGATCCACGGGTGAAGTCTGGTCGGACTGAGCTCACGGTCGTGTTGACCATTCCTGGGCCGAGCCTTGGGGGACGCTCCGTAGATTCGGTTTCGCATCTCGTTCGCTTCGGCGTCCTCAGCGTCCGCTCGGGATGCCGGGGTACCCCCGCACGGGACATTGCGCTGTCCTTCTCCACCCGGGGCGAGGCTCCGCCCGAGCTTCGAAGTCTTGACAAAGATGCGTCTGTGGCAGAGACCCGCCAGCTCACGCCGACCGACGGCGCGGCTCCCGGAGATATTGAAGAAACCCACGGGGGTCCGAGAAGCCAGGCAGCGAACCGTCGGCGATCCGCTCTCGGCCACGTCAACCACGGTGCGGATCACCTCGTCCCCAACGTCGGCCCGCCACGGGTCCCCAGGAGCGGTCTTCAACGACCCTTTGGGCGACGATTCGGTGGCCGCTTGGCGTGGGTGAGCAAATCGAGAAGCTCTCCGATCGTCGCGTCGCTGCTCCGCGACTCCTCTTTACGCTGTTTTCCCTCGGGTAGCGGCAGCGGGTGTCGCTCGGGCGGAAGATGGTTCTCAATCCGGTAGCGGTTACGACGACCAACCTGCTCCTTCACGACGTAGCCGGCTTCAGTCAGATCGGCCACGATCCCGTATGCGGTGCGTTCGGTGATGTCGAGTGCGGCGGCGAGATCACGCAGGCGAGTCTCGGGGTCCTGCGCAATGTAGAGGAGGGCCCTGGCGTGATTGGTTAGGAATCGCCAGCGCGCCATGTGTAAAGGTACCCGGAGATACTCATAAGGGATACCCCTGAGACTGTTATAAGGCCGCCTTAAGAGTCCTAAAAGGTTCAGTCAGTGGGGGCCAGATCAGATGGGGATGGTGAGCCAATTCAGCTTGACATACTCACTCTGATGGCCACCGGTGTAATGACCGCGTCGAACCACAGACCCTTCCTGGGCCCCAGGACGAGATAAGTCGGACGAGGGTAATGCTGTCGGGCGGCAGCCCGAGACCGTAAATTGCGTGGCCCTTCCCGTGTGCGCCGTACCGGGTCTCCGGATTACCACAAATATTCTCGCCGTGTCGGTGTCGCTGCTTTGCCTGTGGTGCGAACGATGATGCGGCGCTGGAGACGGCTGTCACCCTCCACCAGTTCGGCTGTGCCC
>DASZDM010000061.1:0-12889 GCA_035942015.1 Acidimicrobiales bacterium
CACGAGCACCAGCTTCAGCTTGGAGACGGGCATGTCGAGCTGGCGAAGGGTCTGCACGGCCAGCTTGAGGTTCTTGACTCCCGGGACCTCCATGGCCGAGACCAGGACGATCTCGTCGCTCTCATCGAGCAACGCCAGTACGACGTCGTCGAAGTGTGCCGGGGTGTCGATCACGATGTGCCGGCAGAAACTCCGCAACACCTCGAGGATGCGCCGGATGTCGTCGGCGGCGATCTTCTCGGCCAGAGCCGGTTCGGTGGGTGCAGGCAGCACCATCAGCCCGGAAGCGTCATGGCGCACCATCAGGCTCTGCAGCAGCTGAGGATCGAGACGCGCACCGGCGACGGCGGCGTCAGCGATGCTGTGCTCCAGATTGGCCTTGAGCATCACCGCCACGTCGCCGAACTGAAGGTCGGCATCGACCAGGGCAACCGTGCCCGGCGAACGTCGCGCCAGCGTGACCGCCAGGTTGGCGGCGATCACCGACGTGCCGGAGCCGCCCTTGGCCGAGAACACGGTGGTGACCTTGCCTGGTGTATCGCTCAGTGGGGGCGCGGGGACGAGGGACGGGGCGATTGTCACCTTGAGGGTGTCGGCCACCCGCTCGACGGCCCACATCAGCTGGGCGCGATCGGGCCGGGCGAGCACATCCTTGACCCCGGCCCGTAACGCCAGTTGGAGCACCGTGGTCGAGAGCTCGTCCACCACCAGGATCAGACCCAGGTCGGGCCACGTCCGGGTCAGCCACTCGACTCGCTCCAACTCCGCGGAGTTGCCGTACGACGGGCCCAGCACCACCACCACCGGTGCGCCGGGGGCGAGCTCGAGCTGCAAAGCACCCAGCGAGGCGAAGCACTCAGCCTCGAGCGGCTCTCCGAGCTGCCTGGCGATCTCCTGAAGACGCTGGGCGTCGGTCTCGACGAGGGCCACCCCGAAGGTCAGCTGCTGTCCGTCGACGCTCACTTGGTCAGACATTGGCTGGGCCACTGGGTGTGAGCTCACCGGTCAGGAGGCTGTCGCCGTTGACCGGTGGCACGTCGACGGGGGCATTGCCGGGCGGCACCAGGGCGAGGAAGATGCCGGTGTCGCTCACCAGGGCGATCTTGGACGCAGCCAGGGGCGGCACGGCGAGGGTCAACAGTCCTTCGCCCGTCGGATCGACGACGGGAGCCGCGGCCGCCGGGTCTGCATCCGCCTGAGGTACCGGGGTTTGGCCGACGAACAGCACCTCGACGTTCTGGAAGAGCACCCGCTTGGTGGGGGTCTCGGGAACACTGGGGTCGTCGACGATCATGTTGACCTTGTCGCCGGGTCGAATCAGGCCGGCCACGCCCCGGACCTGGTCGACGGAGATGCTGACCGCCACCATCCCCTCGGGGATGAGCTGGGCGTTGGTGTCGACCACGGCCGCCGCGGTATCGACGAACATGTTCTCGACCACTACCGTGCCGGTGGGGAGGTTGAGATTGGCCACCTTGCCCCGGATCGAGTCGACCGTCGTGATGGCGGTGGCCGGACGGAACTCCGCCGGCATCATCTTGGTGATCAGCCCGCTGGCGATGGCCTGGTCGCCACTGGTGCCCTTGGGCACGTCGACGGACGCCACCACCACCTCCACCTGGCGGGCGTCACCGTAGACCTGGTCCTCGACACCCTGCAGGTGTCGATACAGGGTGAACGAGGCGATGGCGCCCAGGACGACGGCGGCGATCACCATCGAGGTTCGTCGTGTTCCCACCTGTTGCTCCTTTGTGGACGCCCGCCGCTCGCCATCCGTACCGAGCAACTACTCAAGTGTCGGCACATGGGCCCCGAAGCTGAAGGTCAAGCTTTCCTCCGGCGGTGCCGATGCCTGGGTACACGACGGCCCGAGCGGAGAATGACCTATGGATGATCGGCAGCACCGGAAAGCGGGCGAACGGGGTGCGGCGATGGTCGAGTTCGCCCTGCTCCTCCCCCTGGTCATGTCCCTACTGCTCGGCATCGTCACCGGAGGCCACGCCTACTTCCAGAAGATCAGCATCGTCGACGCCGCCCGTGAAGGCGCCCGTTACGGCGCCAGCCTCAAATACGACGCCGCCTCCGGAGGTCTCGCCACCTGGGAGGCCAACGTGAAGGAGCGGGTCGTCCAGCTCTCCGGTGGCCAGCTCAGCGCCGCCAACGTGTGCGTTCAACTGGTGACGCCAACCGGCGCCAATCTTCAGTGCGGGGTGGGCGACCCGCCCGGCTCCGCCAGCGACCCCACCCTCCTGGCCCCGGCCCGCCTGGTCAAGGTGTCGGCCACCAAGGTGGCCACCATCGAGACCATCTTCTTCACGTCGAACCCCACCCTCAGCGCCAAGGTCGTGGCCCGCTACGAGCGGGACCTGGTATGAGGCTCCTGCGGCGTACCGGCGATGACGAACGAGGCGTCGTGCTCATCCTCATGGCCGTGGCCATGACGCTGTTGCTGGGCGTGGTCGCATTGGTGGTGGATCTCTCCCAGATACGCACCGACCGGAGGGTGAACAAGAGCGTGGCCGACATGTCGGTGCGGGCCGGGTTGGGTGTGCTCAATCTCGGCCCATGGTCGGGGGTGTGCCGGGCCAAGGACTACATCCGGGCCAACGCACCGGGATTCTCGACGTTCGACCCGGGCAGCGAGAAGTGGCTGCAACTCTCTTCCCCACTGAACCAGTTGACCACCAGCCCCTGTCTCAATCCCACGGCGGCCCAGCTGTGCCTCCCCGGCGCCCTCGGCGTACCCAACACCGGCACGTGGGGCAAGCTCAACGCCACGGCCGGCGGAGGCCGCTTCACCATCGAGATCCAGAGCGGCTACACCATGCCCGACGCCCGCTTCCCCGAGGACATCGCGGCCGCGGCCGACACGGGTGACCCGCTCAAGGGTGCATGCGACAACCTGGTGGTGATCATCAAAGAGCGGCGGACACCCTTCTTCGCCGGGGTGTTGGGAGGCGGTGACAAGACCACCACCATCCGTTCCGTCGGAAGGGTCAGCAACCTGAGAAGCGAGGAGTACAGCCCGGCGCTGTTGCTGCTCGAGCGAGAAGGGTGTTCTGTCCTGACCGTCTCAGGTGCCAATTCGAGGGTCATCGCCCAGCCCTACCTCGCCTACCCCGGGGTCATCCAGATCGACAGTGCCAACCGCAGCGGATGCGCCTCCAATCAAGCCGTACTCACCGGTGGTACCACCAGCGGCGGACCGCAGATCATTGCCTGCAGTGCCAAGCTGCTCAATCCCAGCCCGGGCTGCAACGTGGCCCTCGCTGACAAGCCAGGCCGCATCGGGCTGTACGGCCTGAACTTCCAACCCCCGGGTGCCAACCTCACCACGGCATATACTGAGTCGTGGGCCACGACGACCTACGGGGATACGCGAGCCGTGCGATCGGCCCAGTCCGGGCGTGACCCGCTGGACAAGATCTACCGCACCAACGTGATGGCGCTCGAGACCGAAGCCAAGGCCGTGCTCACCGGAAATGGCGGCTTGCCGCCGGGCTGCGCCTCGGTGGTGAACAACGCCTGTACCGGAAACGGGCGGACGTGGCTGGTGCTCTCTCAGAGCAACTGTGACACCCTGGCCACCGAGAGCCTGACCAACTTCTTCACTCCCTTGATCCCGGTGGTCCCCGACCGCAAGCTGGCCAAGCACATCTGGTTCAACTGCAACCTGACGGTCAAGAACACGTTGCTGCCGCTCGTGCTGTCGGGCGCCGACTCCTACGTGGTGGTGACCGGAACGCTGTCGGTGAACAGCACCTTCGCCATCAGCGACCCCCGTACCGTCTTCATCGGAATGGCTTCCAGCTCGGGGATCGGGCTCAACATCGGCAACGGCGGCAACTTCAATGTGAACAACCCGGTGCCGGGGGCCGACTGTGTGGTTCCGGTGCTGGTCAAGCCCACCCGGATGGTCGTGGGGGACGGCTCGTTCAAGATGGGCTCGGGCGGCACCGTCCACCTGTGCCAGACCTTCGTGCTTCTCGCCAGCGGCTACGGGAAGATCCCACCCACTGACGGCACGCTCCCGTGCAGCACGCCGTGCAGCACCTACGTGGGCAAGTTGAGCGTCGGGAGCGGGGCCGTCGTGGACTGGACCTCGCCGAACAAGATCACCGGGCGCAGGCCTACCGCCGAGGAGGTCCTGCTCACCAGCATTCCTGCACCGGTCAGCCCCTACGAGGACCTGGGCCTGTGGACCGAAGCCGGCGGGGCCCAGAGCATGTCCGGAGGGGGCAGCAGCCACATGACCGGGGTGTTCTTCCTGGGCAACGCTGACGCCTTCACCCTCACCGGGAACTCCGGGGCCAACGTCTCGTTGAGCGCCCAGTTCATCACTCGAAGGATGACCGTCACCGGCGGGGCGACGGTGAACCTGGTCCTCAACCCCTTCGACGCCGTGCCGGTGGTGGTAAACGACATGGTGCTGGTGAGGTAGAGCTCAACCCTTGGCGTCGGCCCAGCTGGTGCCGAACGAGAGGTTGACCTCCATCGGCACCGAGAGGTCGCAGGCCCCCGCCATGGTCTCGCTGACCAGCTCGGCCATGGCGTCGTGCTCGTCGGGAGGGACCTCGAGGATGACCTCGTCGTGGACCTGGAGCACCAGGCGGCTGCGGGCACCCTCGGCCTCGAGCCGTCCGTCGAGGGCAACCAGGGCCACTTTGAAGATGTCGGCGGCCAGGCCTTGGATGCCCGCGTTCATGGCCTGGCGCTCTCCCGCCTGGCGGATGCGGGGATTGAGAGACGACAACTCGGGAATCGGCCGGCGCCGGCCCATGAGTGTCTCGGTGTAGCCTCGCTGGCGGGCCTCGGCCACCGTGGCCTCCATGTAGGCCCGCACGTTCGGGAAGGCCACGAAGTAGGCGTCGAGGATCTCCTGGGCTTCCCGCACGGGGATGCCCAGGCGCTGGGCCAGCCCGTAGGATTCCATGCCGTAGGCGAGCCCGTAGGACACCATCTTGGCCTTGGCCCGCTGGGCCGAGGTGACCTCGGTGTCCTCGACGCCGAAGACCCGGGCGGCGGTGGTCGTGTGGATGTCGCGCCGGGCCTCGAAGGCTTCGATGAGCCCGGGGTCGGATGCCAGATGGGCGATGACCCGCAGCTCGATCTGGTTGTAGTCGGCCACCAGCAGTTCCCAACCCGGAGTCGGGACGAAGGCCCGCCGGAATCGCCGGCCCTCCTCGGTGCGCACCGGGATGTTGTGGAGGTTGGGGCGGTCGGAGCTGAGTCGGCCGGTCCGGGCCACGGTCTGGTGGAAGGTGGCGTGGATGCGCCCGTCGTCGGCCACTTCGGCGATGAGGCCCTCGCCGTAGGTGGAGCGCAGCTTTTCCACCTCCCGGTAGCGCAGGAGCAACTCGATGATGGGATGTTGTCCCCGCAACTTCTCGAGCGACGAGGCGTCGGTCGAGAAGCCGGTCTTCGTCCGCTTCCCCGGAGCGAGGCCGAGCTTGTCGAACAACACCGCGCGCAGTTGCGGGGTGGAGTTGATCAGGAATGGGCCGCCGGCGGCCTCGTGGATCTCCGCCTCCAGGCGGGCGGCGTCGGCCACCAGGCCGGCGTTGAGCTGGCGCAGGTACTCCACGTCGACGCCCACCCCGATCGTCTCCATGCGCGCCAGCACCCGCACGAGGGGCCGCTCGATCTCGTCGTAGAGCGCGCGCAGGCCCTGATCGGCCAGTGCCTTTCCCACCGCCGGGGCCAGGCGGGCCACCGCCACCGCCGAGTGGGCGGCGTCGGAGGGCAAGGAGTTCCCTGCCCCGTCGAGGTCGAGGCGGCCCTCAGCCGCCGGGGACGCCGAGTCATCCAGGCCGAGGCCGACGTAGCGCACCAACAGGTCGGCCAGCACGTACGCCGACCCGGCCGGGTCCAGCAGATAGCCGGCCACCTCGGTGTCGAGATCGAGGGTACGCACGTCGACGCTGAGTGGGTCCAGCCCCCGCATCAGGGCCTTGGCGCCGTGCGTGGCCAGCGGTGGGCCACCGGGGCCGAGAAGGCGGGTCAGGGCCGCCCGCACGTTTCCATCGGCCAGGATGCCGGCGCCCACCCACGCCCCCTCCCCCGGGTCAACCGAGGTGACCACGGCCAGGCCGACCAGTGGCGAGCGGCCGGGATCCCCCTCGTAGCGGGCGAGGAGCGACAGGCGCCCGTCCACCTTGTCGGCCAAGCCCTCGAACAGGGCGGCGGCGTCGTGGGCCGACGCCACCTCACGGACACCGCACTCCAGGGTGGTGACATCGTCGACCGACGGCAGGCCGGCGTCGGCGTCGGCCTCCACCAGGCGCTGGTGGAGAGTCCGGAACTCGAGGAAGTTGAACAGCTCACGCACCCCGTCGGGGTCGAAGGGCCGTCGGGCCAGGGCATCGGGCTCGAGGTCGAGGGGGACGTCGCGGACCAACACCATGACCTCGGCGTTGCGACGTACGGCCTCCTCGTGGGCGGCCAGGTTCTCGCGCAACTTTGGGGTCAGCTCGCCGAGGTGGGCGAAGATGCCGTCGAGGTCCCCATGGGTGGTGATGAGACGGGCCGCCGTCTTCTCCCCCACGCCGGGTACCCCAGGCAGGTTGTCAGAGGGATCCCCGCGCATGGCGGCGTACTGCGGGTACTGCGCAGGTGAGACCCCGGTGCGGGTACGGATGCCGGCCTCGTCGTAGAGGACGTAGTCGGACACGCCTCGGCGGTTGTAGAGCACCTTCACGAGTGGGTCCTCCACGAGCTGGTAGGTGTCCCGATCGCCGGTGACGACGATGACCTCGTCACCGCGGTCACGGGCCTCGGTGGCCAGGGTGGCGATGACGTCGTCGGCCTCGAACCCGGCACGGTCGACCATGGGGATGCCGAGGGACTCCAGGACCCGGCGCACCAATCCGAGCTGCTGGCGCAGGATGTCGGGTGCCTCCTCCCGCTGGGCCTTGTAGGTGGGCACCACCTCGTGGCGGAAGGTCGGCTCCGGCCGGTCGAAGGCCACGGCGATGGTGTCGGGCTGGTGGTCGCGCAGCAGGTTGATGAGCATCGACGTGAACCCGAACACCGCGTTGGTGACCTGCCCCGACGCTGTGGCCATGTCAGTGGGTAGGGCGAAGAAGGCGCGGTAGGTCAGCGAGTGCCCGTCGAGCAGAAGAAGCTTGGCCACCCGTCGATGCTACGGCTCAGCCCCGGTGGGCCCGGCGTGGGCCGCGTCACGGCCGGGCGCCGGTGGGCCCGGTGTCGGGCCCTCAGGGTGAGAGTTGGCCGTCGATCACGCGTTGGGCGGTGGCCTTCATGGTGGAGCGCTCGGCCATGGCCTGGCGCTGTATGAAGGCGAAGGCGTTGGCCTCTGACATCCCATGGTCGTCGGTGAGCATCCCCTTGGCCCGATCGACCACCCGGCGGCTCGCCAGTTCGTCTTCCAGGCCGCGGATCTCCGCCTCCAACGCTCGCATCTCCTTGAAGCGGCCGATGGCCACCTCGACCGCCGGTATCAGCTCCGAGCGTTGGAACGGCTTGACCAGGTAAGCGAGCGCTCCCGCGTCTCGGGCCCGTTCCACCAGGTCTCGCTGAGAGAAGGCGGTGAGGATGAGGACCGCAGCCCGGCGTTCGCCCGTGATCTCCCGCGCCGCTGACAGCCCGTCGAGGCCGGGCATCTTGATGTCGAGGATGGCGATGTCGGGCTCGTGCTCCTTGACCAGCGCGACCGCCTCGTCGCCTCTGCCCGTCTCACCGACCACCTCGTATCCCTGTTCTTCGAGGGTCTCCCGCAGGTCGAGGCGAATGATGGCCTCATCCTCGGCGATGACCACGCGCACGGCCATCTCAGGTCATCCCGGCCACGAGGCGGTCCAGCAGCTCGTCCTGCGACCGTTCGAGGCGCTGGAGGCGGGCGATGAGGTCGACCCGGTGGCGGGCCATGGCATCGGCATGGCGCTGGGCCTCCTGGTGCTCCCGGCCGGCAACCGGAGTCTCCGAGACCAGTGCCCGCAGTCGGGTCTCATCGGCCATGTCGACCAGGCACGCCAGTTGCTCGTCCACCAGGGCCAGCTCCTCGCGCAGCGCTTTGAGCCGGGAGGCGGTCACCGAGAGCTTGCGTTCGAGCAGCGTTCTGGACACGGGCCGTGAGTGTACGCCTCTGGGCGTGGGCGATCGGGCGACCGCAGCATGAATCTGAAGTGTCCGTGTCAGACTCGCTGCATGAGACAGGGAGGCCTCCTTGTGGGTGCCCTCGCCGTCGTGTTGACGGCGTGTGGCGTCGGAGGCGGCTCGGGGAACGAAGCGTCGGTCGCTTGCGGTCCCGTTACCCGGGAGCGCCTCGACCCGAGCTCGCCCGTCCACCTGTTGCCCGGCGCACCAGAACCGGACTACTTGTCCGACCCACCCACGTCCGGCCCGCATCTGAGCGGACGGCCACCTTCGGGCATCAGCGCCGAGCCCCTCGACCGACCGACCCAGGTGCTCGTATTGGAGGAGGGCGGGGTGTTGATCCAACACCGGGGCCTGGACGGCGCCGACGCTGCCCGCCTGGGCGAGCTGGCCGGCGACCAGGTCGTGGTGGCGCCCAACCCCGAACTTCCGAGCCCGGTGGTGGCCACCGCCTGGTTGGCCAAACGGACCTGCGACGAGGTCGATGTGGCGGCCTTGCGCCAGTTCGTCGAGGAGCACCTCGGCCGAGGCCCTGACGGCGGCGAGGCCGCGTCGAGCTGAGCCGGCCTGGCTACGGTGGGCCGGTGCACATCGACCCGCAAGCATGGGGCATCGACGCCGGGTACTGGAATGCCGCCGGGCATTGGCAGGAGACGGCCGAGGCGTCGATCGCCGCCGTGGCCGAGGCCATGGGAGCGGCGCCCGACCAGCCGGTACCACCCGAGGAGACGGCGCCGCTGTGGTTCGTGGCGCCCGGCCGCCCGGAACAGCTTCACAACCGATGCGAACTGCTGCTCGAGGACGGCACCGATCTCGGCCCGCTGGACATCCTCCCGTCAGATCTGCCGCTCGGCTACCACCAGTTGCGTCCGGTCGACGGAGGACCCAGCACACGCCTGGTGGTGAGCCCGAAGCGCTGCCATCTCCCTGACGACCTTCGCACCTGGGGATGGGCCGTCCAGCTGTATGCCGCCCGCTCGCGGGCGAGCTGGGGTATCGGCGACCTGGGTGATCTCGCTCGGCTGTGCCGCTGGAGCCGAGGCCAGGGCGCCGGGCTGGTTGTGATCAACCCGCTCCACGCGCCCGGCCCCGCACTCCCGCAGGCGGCCAGCCCCTACTACCCCTCCAGTCGACGCTACCGCAACCCGCTCTACCTTCGAATCGAAGACGTTCCCGGTGCAAGTCGCCTGGGGCCCGAGCTGGAGCGAATGGCGGCGGCAGGCCGGGCCCTCAACGATGACCGACGGATCGAACGCGACCGGGTGTGGGAGCTCAAGGCCGACGCCCTGTCGCGCTGCTTCGCCTTGTTCACCGGTGACCCCTGTTTCGACGACTTCGTGACCCGCGAGGGTGTCTCTCTGACGGCCTTCGCCACGTACTGCGCCATCGCCGAGGTTCACGGGAACGGGTGGCGGACTTGGCCCACCGAGCTGCAGCGGCCTGACAGTGGCGCCGTGAGCGCTTTTGCCACCGAGCGGGCCGATCGCGTCCGCTTCCACGCCTGGCTCCAATGGTTGTTCGACCGCCAGTTGGCCGCTGCCGCCACTCTCCCGCTGGTCGAGGATCTCGCCGTGGGATTCGACCCTGGTGGTGCAGATGCCTGGGCGTGGCAGGAGCTCCTGGCCCTCGACATGCGCGTCGGGGCGCCACCCGACGAGTTCAATGGCCAGGGCCAGGACTGGGGCCTGCCTCCCTTCGTCCCCTGGAAACTGCGGGCGTGTGGGTACCAGCCGTTCATCGATACCATCCGGGCCTCGCTCCGCCATGCCGGCGGGTTGCGAGTGGATCACGTGATGGGGCTGTTCCGGCTCTTTTGGATACCGCTCGAGGGCGGTCCATCTGATGGGACCTACGTCCGGTATCCCGCAGCCGAGTTGCTCGACATCCTCGCTCTGGAGAGCCATCGGGCCGGAGCGTTCGTAGTGGGTGAGGATCTCGGCACGGTGGAGAACTCGGTGCGGGAAGAGCTGGCCGAGCGTGCCGTGCTGTCCTATCGCCTCTTGTGGTTCGAAGACGGGCCGCCCGAGCAGTTTCCCCATCAGGCGCTGGCCGCCGTGACCACGCATGACTTGCCCACCATCGCCGGGATGTGGACCGGCGCGGACCTGGCCGACCAACAACGGATCGGGCTGGCGCCCAATGAGAGCGGCCAGGAGCAGCTTCGTTCCCGTCTGGCCAAGGTGGCCGGTGTCGGCGACGGCGCCGCGGTGGACGAGATCACCAGCGGGGCCTACTCCGCCCTGGCTCGGGCCCCCTCCCGCGTGGTGGTGGCGACCCTCGACGACGCCCTGGGCGTGCGTGAGCGTCCCAACATGCCGGGCACCACCGACCAATGGCCGAACTGGTCGCTCGCTCTTCCTGCCCCGCTGGAGGAGGTGGAGGTCGATCCCCAGGTGGCGGCTGTGGCCGAGGTGCTGGCCGAGGGGAGGTAGCGTCACCTCTGATGGTCCTGGAGCGACACGGTGCAGATGTCGCATCGCCACCGGTGCCGGTGACCACCCGCCGTCGGGCGGCCCGGCCGATGCCGTCGCACCTGCGTTCTCGGTCGCGAGGTATCGGCCTGGCCCTGGTGCTAGCCGTGCTGGCCGCAGCCCTTGCCGTGTGGTCGCTGCAGCGCACCGACACCGCCCTGCGGAGAGGCGAGGCCATGGCCCTGGAGTTGGAGGCGTCTCGCCAACAGGCGGACGCGCTGGAGGCCAGGGTCGCCCAGCTCGAAGCGGCCGCCGCAGCCGCACCCGACCCCGTGGCCACCGCCGAGCGGGTGAAGGAGTCGGTGTTCACGATCATCGGCAGCACCGGGCGCGGTTCGGCCTGGGTGGCGGGAGTCGAAGAGGGGCGATCTTTGTTGGTGACCAACAACCACGTGGTGGGCCAGCAGGCCCGGCCGGGGTCGGTGGTGACGGTCGTACGTGAGGAGTTGCGGGTGGAGGGCGAGGTGCTGCGCGTCGACGAAGGTCGGGACCTGGCCGTAGTCGCGGTCGACGAGGTTCTTCCCCCCCTCGACATGGCCGACGATGGCCCACGGGTCGGTGAGCCGGTCCTCGTGGTCGGTTCGCCGTTGGGCCTGGAGCAATCTGTGGTCACCGGCATCGTCTCGGCCTTCCGGGACGAACACATCCAGATCTCCGCCCCGCTGAACCCCGGGAACAGCGGCGGGCCCGTGGTGGACGCCGACGGCAAGGTCATCGGTGTGGCCGTGTTGAAGGTGGGTGACGAGGTGACGCAGGCCATCGGCCTGGCCATCCCCGTCGGTGAGGTCTGTACGTTGCTCGCCTGCTGAGGACACTTCGTCTGGCGCCGTAGCGGAACGCCGCGAAGTACCATCAGGTGGTCGCCCGGGTGATGGAATGGCAGACATGGTGGCCTCAAAAGCCACTGCTCGAAAGGGCGTGCGGGTTCGAATCCCGCCCCGGGCACGCGGTCGGCGTCTGGTGTTGGCCCGAATGAAACCTCCCGGTGGTGTCCGGGGTCAGATCTACCTACACCCGCGGAGAGGGGCGAACGTGCTCGCGTTTCTGTTTCCAGGTCAGGGATCCCAACACCCCGGAATGGGGCGTCCCTGGGCTGACCACAGCTCGTGGTCGGTGGTTGACGAGGCATCCGAGGTGCTCGGCCGCGATCTGGCCCACCTGCTGCTCGACGCCGACGCCGACGAGCTGGTGGCCACCGCCAACGCCCAGATCGCGACCTATGTCACGAGTTTGGTGATCCTCGATGCCCTGCGGCGGGCTGGCGTGGCCCCTGCCGCCTGTGCCGGCCACAGCCTCGGCGAGTACAGCGCCCTGACTGCCGCGGGCGCCCTGTCCTTCACCGACGGGCTGCGTCTGGTGCAGGCCCGGGGGGACGCGATGGCGTCCGCCGCCGGTGCCCGACCGGGAACGATGGCGGCGGTCATCGGTCTCGACGACGACACCGTGGAGGAAGCCTGCCGGCGAGCCGGCGGCGACGTGTGGGTAGCCAACCACAATGCACCTGGCCAGGTGGTGGTCTCCGGAGCCGAGGAGGCCGTGGTTGCCCTGCACAAGACGGCCAAGGCGCTCGGAGCTCGGCGCGTCCTCAGCCTCGCCGTGGGAGGTGCGTTCCATACGCCATACATGGCTCCCGCATCCGGTGCCCTCGCGGTCGCCCTCGAGCGGGCGACCTTTCGCCCTCCACGTGTCCCGGTGGTTGCCAACGTCGACGCCGATGTCCACCGCCAGGGCGGCGAATGGGCGGCGGTGCTCCTCCAGCAGCTCTGCCGCCCGGTGCAGTGGCGCCAGAGCGTGGAGCGCCTCGTCGACGATGGCGCCACCACCCTCGTCGAGGTGGGTGCCGGCAAGGTGTTGTCGGCCATGGCCCGACGGATCGTCACCGACGCCGGAACCGTGTCGGTGTCGGTGCCCGAGGACGTGGAGCGGCTGGCCGAGGTGGCCACTCAATCACCGCCTCGTCCGTCCGCCTCTGCCGACGGCGAGCATCTGCACATGGCTGAGCGCCTGGTCGTCAGCCCCGCCGCCGGGGTCTTCTGCCCTGCCGAACGCTGGCGCGAGAACCTGACCGGCAGTCGGGTGGAAGTCGGTGAGGTGCTGGGCACGGTGGGAAGCGAGGAGATCCGCTCGCGGTTCTCGGGTGTGGTGATGGGCATCATCGCCCACGACGGTGAGCAGCTCGTGGCCAGCCAGCCCATCGCCTGGTTGAGGACTGCGTGACCGATCCTTCCTCGGGTGTGGCCATGACTGGTGCGGCGGTGACCGGTTGGGGCGTGGCCCTACCTGAGACGGCCGTCACCAATGCT
>DASZDM010000062.1:0-2220 GCA_035942015.1 Acidimicrobiales bacterium
GCTTGCGGTCCTCGATTCCTGACCGGTCGGAAGGACGAGCCCGCCTTAGGGAGCGGAGCGCCCTACCGACGTCTCCTCGGGGACGTCGGCGCTCCTAGCACTAGCTAGCAAGGTTCACCCCGGTGGCCTGCTCGTGCTCGAAGGGACGACACCGGTCAAGTTTGCCACCACGGCGCCGGGGGCCGCCTGCCCGGCCAGGGGGTGCTTCGAGCTTTGAAAGGGCGGAGCGAGCGACGCCACCGGTACCGCAGAGACCTGAAGGGCTAGTGCGCCGCCAGCGCATCCAGCCAATGGCCCGCACGGCCTTGAAGGGCCTAGACACGAGGTCGGATCCCTTGGCCACTTGCATTCGGCCGACGCTGACCCCGACAGGAAGTGTCAGGGGCACGGAGGATCTCGCTCTTCACTCTCACGACTTGCTGGCGGATGGCATGTGGCGTAGCGCGGCGATCAACGACCGTTGACAACCTTGGGCGGTGAGCTCTTCCTGATCCCGGGCGAGCCGAGTGGAAGTCGGTGCCGCACGTCGGAAGCCCATGGCGGTGATCGCAGCTCCTATCGGGTACGGCCACCAGGCGTAGGTGAGGAAGAAGCCCACGAAGCCGGCCAGGGCGGCAACTTCGGAAAACGCCAGCCGAAGAAAGAAGCGCTTGCGGTAGCTCTCTGCCAGCTTGGCGTCGTTCTCGCAGCTGAGCGGCCTCTCGAGCTTCTGCCCAGCAACCATTGAGACGGCGCCCGCTACGAGAAGAGCGACCACTACCGCAGTAGGTGGGTCGTTGGGCGGCGTCGAGCCGGGATAGAGGACCGCAAGCACGATGCCGAAGGCAACGATCGCCAGGCAGAAGCTGACGAACAGCTGGCGCAGCAGCAGGAGGCCATCGACGTCCTCGTCGTTCGCTCGCTGGCGCTGACGATGGATACCCAGGCCCGGGATAAAGAGCCACAGGAGCGTGCGCCAGGAGACGGCCCAACCGGGATCCTCCGCAGGCACGAACCAGATTCTGCCAGATCGGACGGTCACGGGCTTCAGTCGTCGGTACGGCGAGGAATCGGCAGCGCCTCGGCACCTGCCCTCTGTCCCTCGGCGGCGCTGCGCCGGGCACACCGCTTGACGCTCGGGCACCGCCGCTGCAGCGAGGGTCGGCCGCGGCGTCCAGGTAGCGGGGACATCGAGGCACTCGTCCCCGAACGAGGCCAGGCGGCGGCGAATACGCTGGCCCTCCCCTGCTGCCGTTCGCGCTGCTGACCTTGGGCCTCGTCGCCATGAGATCTGCGCACGCGCGACGCGCCGTTAGGCGCCCGGAAGTCGGGAGGCCGCTCCGAGATTATTGGGCGCGCGTTCTGTTGCAGGTCGAGTTAGGGAGGAGCACGCAGAGCCGTCGATCGGTCGCGATCACGTGGGTTCGGCAGCGGGAGCAGCGCGCCTGCATGACACCTCTGGCGGGACACATGATGGAGAACGTGCCCGACATCCCTCGTCGAGTTGCGGCAAGAAGTCGAGAACGAGATGGACATGATGACCGCGGATCAGGGACACGCCATATCAGCCGCTCGATATCGCGGTGGCCCGAGAGTCCGAAGCCGGACCGATCGGCGCGTACGCGTTCTCCCCGCAGGCATGTGGTTTCCCTGGGCAGGCGCAGGGGACGACTACGGAGCCGGCCACCGGAATTCGCTTGCTGATCAGGATCGTCGGCGGCATGGTCCACGGGTGCGCGATGAACGCCTTCAGGATGAGCGCCTGGAGATGGGGGATGCCTTCGGGCATGTCCTCAGGAGCTGCCATGCCTCGGACGGCGCCTTCGGTGTCGCCTTCGAACTCATCGAGCGCTCGGACGGACACCTCGGCGCAGCAGACGCGGCAAGGTACTTCGTGGGCCCGGACAAATGGAGCGGGACAAGCCAGTTCGCCTGCGAACAGGCCGGCGGTCGCATCCTCGACGTGGGGGCAGGGGCAGGGCGCGTCAGCCTCGCACTCCAAGACGCTGGATACGACGTGGTGGCGCTGGACATCTCACAGGGAGCTACGGCCGTGTGCCGGGAGCGGGGCGTCCGGCAGGTCTTCACGGGAACCGTCGCCGATCTGGCCGCCACCCGTCCAGGGCCCTTCGACACCTTCCTCATGCTTGGGAACAACCTTGGCCTGCTGGATGGAGCAAACCAGGCGCCAGCACTGCTGCAGGCCTTGGCGAGCATGGCCAGCCCCGGCGCTCGGATCAT
>DASZDM010000063.1:0-18939 GCA_035942015.1 Acidimicrobiales bacterium
GCCTGGCGCACCACCGCGGCGAAGAACCGGTCGGCGATCTCGTGGTCCAAGAGCCGGTCGCGGTTCTTGGTGAAGGTCGTGGCGTCGAAGGCCTTGGCGTCGATGGGCAGGTCGAGGAACCACTTGAACAACAGGTCGTAGTTCAAGCGCTCGCAGAACGCCCGCTCGCTGCGCACCGAGTACAGGGCCATGACCACCGTGGCCTTCAAGAGCTGCTCGGGCGGCACGCTCGGCCTTCCGATCCGGGAGTACATGGCGTCGAGCTCCCCATCGAGGTCGGCCAGGACATCGTCGATGACCGTGCGGATCCGCCGGATCGGGTGATCGGTCCGGATCAGGTCCTCAGTGCTCAACGACGTGAGCATCACCAACTGCTGTTCGGGCTTTCCGCGCAAATGCCTCCCCGGATCGAACGCCTGGGGACAGCATGACGACCACGCTCGGAAAACGCGAGCACCTACGGGGGGTTCTTCAGCACCCTGCTAGGTCTCGCCACCGCCAACGTCGCCTTACGCCTGCAGGCGGGCTGCCTGTCAACGCCCAGTCGTCGCCTCCGCGGTCCGACGCCATCGTCGGACCGCCGATCCGGCGAAGGGCGACGTCGGGACCATTGCCTCAACGGTCGTTCCCGCGCCGACCACGGAGCGGATGCGCAGCTCGCCTCCAAGGGCTTCAACACGCTCTCGCATGCTCGTCAACCCGAAGCCCCGGTGCACCTCGCCGGGAACGAAGCCTTGCCCATCGTCGACGACCTCCAGCCGCAGCGTGAGGTCGTCGCATGCCATACGCACCCGCACCTGTTGAGCTGCGCCGTGACGGGCAGCGTTGCCCACTGCCTCTCGTACCACTCGTACCAGTGCCTCGGTCACCGCTGGCGCCATCGACATCGTGTCTACGTCGATGTCCACCTGAGTCCCCTCCCGGGCCGCCACCTCCTCAGCGGCAACCCGTAGCGCCTCGCGAAGTGGAGCCGGCCCATGGTCCGCGAGGGTGGCGATCGCCCGGCGTGACTCTTCCAGGGCCCGCTCGGCAGCGGTCGCCACGTGCCCCACCATGTCCTGCAGAGGCATGCCGGCGGCCATGGCAGCCGTTTGCGAGCGGATGAACGCCAGCTCCTGGGCCAAGCCGTCATGGAGCTCCCTGGCAACCCTTCGGCGTTCCTCGAAGACGGCCAGCGTGGCGTGGTCGCGCCAGTAGGCGTCGATCTCCCGGGCCGCCCCGACCACGAAGAACAGATAGGAGCCGAGCCGCAACAGGTCGCCTGTGTACACCCAGTTGGAGTACAGCGAGGGAAAGAGGAAGTAGTTGAGCCTCGCGAAGGCACCGAGCACCGCCCCCGCTCCGAGCCAGCGCAGGAGGTGGTCGGGTGTCCGTTGCGCCTCTCTCGTGAACTTCACCGCGGCGATGGCGAAGAGCAGGAGGGCCACCAACTGAACACCCAGCACCACCGGGTGACCGACGATGCCAGCCCAGCCCGACGA
Organism: Acidimicrobiales bacterium; assembly: GCA_035942015.1. GTDB lineage: Bacteria > Actinomycetota > Acidimicrobiia > Acidimicrobiales > CADCSY01 > JADDRA01. Next base: position 1,482 of record DASZDM010000063.1, read on the forward strand.
GGTTGGCGCGATGGAGGGGTCGACAGGCCGGGCCAGGAATGCGTCTGCTGCCGCGGCCAACAGGCCCACTGTGGCCAGCACGCCCAGCGTGGTACTGGCGACGAACACGACGATGGCTCGTCCCTGTGGCGCCAGCCGGGTGCCGGCGAAGCCGGCGAGGCAGAGCATGGCGATGGCGACGAGCCGTAAGCCCGCCGCCGCCCAGGTGACGATCCCCGCCGGGCGGCTGCCGAGCGTCACGATGGGGAGGGCCCCGAAAAGGAGGTTGGCCGTTCCCATCATGGCAAACGCCCAAGCGAGGGCAAGGTGGCGCAGCTGCCCGGTGGTGCGGAAGCGCCCGACGATGAGGTAGGCGAGGTGGGCGGCGATGATCCCCTCGGCCGTTTCGAGGGCGAGGTGCAGCTGGGGATTCTCATAGGCCAAGTGCACCGACGGCAGGAGCGTCACGAACAGGGTGAGCCCGACGCCGAGCGCCAGCGCTGCCGCCGTCGGACGGTTCTTCGTGACCCACGTGCTGCCCATCTCGACTCCCGCACGGCCGTACGTCGGTGGCACCCAGCCATCCCACGAGTTCCCACACCGGCATTGCCACGTCTCGGAGCGGCGAAGGACGGTAGCACGTGGCCCGGCGGGTGCATACGTGCCGAGCGGCGATGGTGACTGTGTACGTCGTGCTGGGCACCTCCGGCCGGCGACGCTTGGACAACTCGGCGAAGCAGGTCGCCTAGCGCTCGCTCAAACCCGTAGGCGGCGAGAGTGGGGAAGGTCGAACGTCGTTTCACGCCACTCAGGTCGACGTCAGGACGAAGATTTCCGACGTCGCCCGCGGACAGCTCGGGGGCGAGCTCCATGAGGGCGGCGTTGGCCTGCTGCTGGGCCGCCACTTCCTGGGATTCGAACGGATCAAGCCAGCTGCGGCCGCCGAGCACGTCGTCCCCCAGGAACAGCAGCTACACGGGCTGCATGCTGAAGAAGCGGGCGGCGCTTAAACACCGCCGAGGTCTCCATGTCGACGCCGAGGTGGCCTGCGTCGCGCGAGGCCCTCACCAGGGCAGGAGCTGCGACAGGAGGGCCCAGGTAGTCACGTGCAGGCCGCGGCGTCTCCGGGTCCGCCCGCCTAGTGGAAGCCGAGCTCGCTTACCCGACGATGTGTCGGTGGAACGGCGACTCGCCCGCAAAACGGTTGGGGTTCGCCTGTCCCGCCAGCCCATCCGCCGACATCACTACCTTTACCTCCGGGGTCGCGGGCCCGGCGGGATGACGCCGACAAGCAGGTCGAGAAGACGGTGTTCGCCGAGGCTCGGTCGGCGCGAGGACCTAATGGCGCAGAGCGCCAGATCAACCTCTACGCCCGTGGCGGGGCCATCGGACGCCGAGTCCATCGACCCCTCACTCGAGAAGCCCATGTGGCTACGCCGAGCCGACAGCATCGGCCACCGCCGTCAGCTCCTGCACCTCCTCGGCTACGCGCTCACTTGGACTCTCTGCGTCGGCGCGACAGCCCACAGCCACCGAGCTCGCCGCTTTTAAGGCGCTGATCGCCGCCTGCAACCAGAGCTCGAACCGGTCACCGGTCGTCGTCTACGAGACCTACGAGGTGGAGAACACGGTGCTGGCCCTCAAGGCCAAGGGTCTGGCCCGAGTGGTGCACCCGGGCTCGGGCGAACGGTCCACGAGGTACCGCCAGGTCGTCGATGAGGCCTTCGGCCTGGCGCCCGCCGACCGGGCCCTCGTGTGCACCCTGCTGCTGCGTGGTGCCCAGACGGCCCCCGAGCTGAAAGCTCGCAGCGAACGGCTGCACGCATTCGCGTCGGCTGGCGAGGTCGAGGCCGGGCTCCAGGCGCTAGCCCGGCGCGATCCCCCGCTGGCGGCCAGGATCGCCCGTCGGCCGGGGCAGAAGGAGGACCGGTGGATCCAGCTGCTTGAGGTCGACGCCGAAGAGAGGGCGGCGACCGTCATCCCGGGCGCCCCGGGGACCACGGTGCCGAAAGCGGATCGCATGGACGACCTCGAGGCCCGGGTCTGCGCCCTGGAGACCCACCTCGCCTCCCTGGTGGAGGCGCTCGACGGCCTAGTCGACGTTCGCCGCCCCGCTGGGGAGGCCAGTCCGGAAGGTGAAGACATCGGGGGCTCGCACGGAGGTTCTTGACCTTCTCTCGGTGCCGTCATGAAACCGGGAATGCCGTCACCCTCCGTGGTGACGCTGCCTGGACGGTCGAGCACAAGGCTTGGCAGCTCATCACACCTGCATCCAGCCGAGGCACGACCTAGCGGTCGATTCCTCTCCGGTTCAATTCCGAGGCCGATTGCCTCGCCCTACGCCCAAGGGCTCTGCCGGCCGGCGAGGACGCTCCCTATCGGCTCCTGAGGGCGTCGCGGACCTTGTCGACCACCGTGGCGAACGCCCCAGCCGCGACATTGCCCGGGGGCGTGTTCGGTGCGTGAGGATGGGGATGGGTAGGCGCCGCCTTGCTGGCCATTTCCAACTGATGGCCCATCTGCTGCAGGCGCTCTTGGCCGATCGCCTCGCGCAGGCGCGGGAGCAACTCGGATTCCTCTTCCTGCACGTGGTGGCGAATGCTGCCGACGAGCTCATCGAAGGCCTGGCGAGCGTCGTCCGATGCTGGGTCCTTGCCGTCGATGCGGGTGAGGAGCTCCTTCGCCTCCTGGTGCTCCTCCAGCGCCTCTTCGACCAACTGCTCTCCGTCGGGGAGCGCGTCGCGCATGACGGGGTAGAGGATCTCCTCCTCGATGACGGCGTGCACGGAGAGGTCCTCCACGACATGCTCTGCCACGTAGCGCTGCTCGTCGATGTTGCCCGTCGTACGAGCCGCCTCCATCATCTTGAAGAGTTGCTCGACCTCCCGGTGATCGTTGATGAGGAGTTCAATTGCGTCCGGCGTTGCGCCGGTCGTGGCGTCGGTCATGTCGCGCCTCCCTGGGGCAATGGTGTCACGGCGGGTTACCCCCCGGATCCCGAGGAGAAACGACCTCCGTGCCGGTCTCCGGCTACCTCAGCCAGACGGCCGGAAGGGTCGTGCAGCAGCGGCCGCACTGTGACCATCGACGGTCGCCGCGGTGGCTCGCTGAATCCGAACCCGGCCGGCTCGTGGAAGGGGCGGACGGTGCCCAGCTCCTGGTTCCCCAGGCAGGCGTCGGCGGACACGACTGGGCGATACTCATCGGCGCGGTACCACTCCGACACGCCGGTTGGGCTCACACCCCACGTTCGTACGCCGAACAACGCTCGGGCGACCAACCCCTCGAACGGCCGGACCTGGGCCCGGCTTCGCAACCGGGACAGAGGAATGCGCCACGGCCGGCCACCCTGCATGGTGAGACGAAGGTCGCCGGCGCTGACCCGCAGCAGGGCACCGTCCATTCGGCACTCCAGCGCCATGGCGTCCACGGTGTCGAAGCGGTACACCGCAGTGATGAACTCAGCCGCCTCCGAGCGGGCGACCAAGAGCAGGCGCGTACCATCCGGCCGGGCCCACATGACGTCGTCAAAGGGCCCGATCGGCGACTCGTCCCAGTGGCCGACCACGAAGCGGTGGCCAGAGGAGAACCCGGCGCTGGCGATGATGCCCTCGAGCTCACAGGTGAAGTCGGGCGGCCGGGGCCTGTTCACCGGTCGCCTCGAGGGGCGTGACGCCGTACCGGGCGAACCGGGCCGAGGCGGGCATCGACGCCCGGCGAGTAGCTCACCAGCGGCGGACCGGACGGCGTAGGAAGACCAGCGGCGGCCAACACATCCTCGTCGAGCGCCACCACGTCGGCGTCATGCAGCTGCCACCGCTGGTGCTCGACGGGCACCGTCGCCAACACGCCGGCGAAGGTCGTGTATGCCCGCCACCGTCCGGTGAGGAAGTGGTCGCGATCCGAGACCTCGGCGACGGAGCGTGGGGGGCCGGGTCGGACCACGATTCGGTGCCGTGCCGGCCCATGGGGTTGGCGCCGGCGGGCGGTGTAGGTGACCGTGTGTCCCGACTCCAGACCCATGGCCGACCACCGATACGGCACGCCGGTGCCGGCCAGCGCCGTGACGACGGTGACGGCGCTGTCGGCGTCGAGCGAGAAGAACCAGATTCCGTCCACCCCTCCCGGGCCACGCACGTAGGTGCGAAGGTTCGTCTCGGGGAACCGAGAGAAGTAGGGCAGGGACGGCAAGGGAGGGAGGCGGAAACCCTCCACCAGGAAAGGGGTCAGCCCCACCCAGGCCCGGCCTTCCCACTGATCGGGCTCCAAACCGGCGGGAAGGAGCGCGGCCACCACGTCGGGGGAGTATGACCAGTGCAGGAAGCTGACGTGGCGCCATGACTGGGCGACCGAGGGCCAGCGGACTCGCTCCTCGGGCAGTGCACCGGCCATCTTCCTTACCTCTGCGGATCGGCGGTCGCCCGAGGTCCGGCAGCCCGTCGGCCGCTCGGCGGCTCCCAGCGAGCCACCTCGAGCGCGGTCCGGAGGCCGGCCTGCACGGCCTCACCGCAGGTCGTGACGCTGCCGCGGAGGGTCTCCTTCAACAGTGCCTCGATCAGCCCCAGCTTGTAGGCGTTCAGCTCGGTGCTCCCGTGCGCGGAGCGCTGCATGAGCCCCTCTACGTACAGTGCCGGCAGCGACATGGCGACCTCCTCGTGTCACGACAAGGTACCCAGAGGCAATCCCGCCGGAGGCTGCTTTGTGTGCGTTCTTGGTTCTCAGTCCATCATTTCGAACACAAAGCCGCGCTCCTGCGCTGATCGGTCACACTGGTTCGCCATGACCCGGCAGCGGACGTCGACGGTCGAAGAACTCCCCATCGACCCGGTCGGCGAGGCCATCGCCGACGGGCTCACCGACGTCCTCACCTCATCGGTCGAGTTGGCCTATGCCCCGGCCGGCACGGTGGCGCCTCACGTCGGCCCGGCCGCTGACATTGCGTTGGCCACCGGCCCGGGGCCTCACGGCTGGCAGGTGAGTTACATCGTTCGTCTCGACGACCGACTGTCCCGTCTGATCTCGTCAGAGGATCGGTCATCGCTCAAAGAGCTCCTCCACGCCCTACCGAGCGCTGCGGTCCACGCCGCGGCCCAACTCCGCGGTGACGACGCCGGCAGCGACTCTCCCGCCGTCGGCTCGGCCCTGCGTCGGGCCATCCGCGACATGGTGGCAGCCGAGATCCTGGCTCAATACATGACGACCAGGTTGCGCGACGACGTCCTGTCCGAGCTGATGGCGGCGACGATCGAGTTCCTCATCGAACTCAGCGGGACCAGGGTCGAATCCCACGACCTCACCCACGGCGTGATCGTCGCCGACGTCCCGGGAGAACCCCCACGGCTGCGGTTCGCCTACCCGGACGACATCCGCGCCGCCAAGCGGGCTCCGTTGCTGTTCGACGGCCAGCGATCGGTACTGGTCGTCGATCCCGAGGGGCGAGCTCGCACGGAGGTGCAGCGTCACCGCCTCGAGCGACTGGCCGATGGTCCGGAGCCGGTGCTCAACGACGACGACTCGATCGAAAGCGGCTCGTTGGTCGCCGAAGCGACCCGTCTCCTCGGCGGGATCGGGTTCTTTCTCAGGGCCGACCGCAGCATCTGGACCTTCGTGGACGGCCATCCACTCCTCGTGCGCCGTGGCGAGCACTGGACGGCGTTCCCACTCGAGCTCACGGCGTCCATCGAAAGCATGATCGGCTGCACTCCCGTGGCCGCCCTGGTGGCACAGGCAGCCTTCATGATCTCCGCGCAGCCGGGCGGCGCCATCCTGGCCATCGTCGACGACGCCGCCCTGCTCGATGGCGTCGTGTCCCTGAAGGATCGCTATGACCTGCGCAATGACGTCGACCGCGCCGCCATGCGGCCGGAGACACGGCTGCACCACCTCATCGATGCCGAAAACCTCGACGAACAGATCCTGGTGCGCCTGGCCACGCTCGACGGCGCCACGGTGCTCGACCGCCGAGGTCGCCTCGTCGCCTACGGCGCCATCGTGGCCAGTGCCGACAGCGAGCATGAAGGGGCACGCACGGCGGCGGCCAAGACCCTCTCCAACACCGCCGACGTCGTCCTCAAGGTTTCTGTGGATGGCGACATCACGATTTTCCGCGCCGGCCAGATGGTGACGACGCTCCTCGCCGCCTCACCTGACCGGCATTGACACAGCCTGGTGAGGCGGAGGTACCACCGGGTGATCTCGAGCGGCCTCCAGCCTGGCCTTCCCCTCGAACCAGCAGGTCGGTAGCATGTCGCCGTTCCGTTCATCGATCTGCAACACTGTGACTGTTGGATTTCGAGCCGACTCGGGAAATCGGTGAGGACGCCGATGAACCATCGCTCCCGAGGAGACGTGTGTTGACTCCGGTACTCATCAGAGGGCATTGGCGGCGCCTGATGCTCGTCGCCACGATGCTCGCCACGATCGCGCCGGCAAGTGGTGCCGATGCATCCGAAGCGTCCAACCCCAAGAAGGAGCGCGAGCGGGTCCGCTCCGAGCAGGCAGCGGTGGCCGGTGAGGTGGACGCGCTCGAAGCCACCAACGAGGAGGTGGGCAGGGCGTTGGAGGACCTCGACGCCAATGTGGCCGACCAGCAGGCGTTGCTCGCCGACGCCCGTCGCGCCGCCGACCAGGCGGCCGCCAGCCTGGCCACCGCTCAGCAAGAGGAAGAACGGGCTCGAGCAGAGATCGTCGAGCTGGAGTCGATGGTCCGTGAGATCGCCATCCAGGAGTACATGCGACCCACCACCGTCGACCCGATGGTGGTCCTCTCGTCAGAAACCGTGGCTGACGCATCACGGCGCAGCGCCCTGCTCGACATTCGGACCCAACGCGATGCCGACATCCTCGACCAGCTTCAAGCCGCACGCGAGGACGTCGAGCTCCGTCGCCAAGAGGCCGAGCGGGCCGCCACCCGAGCCGAGCAGCAACGTGGTGAGGTGGCCGGCCGAGTGGAACAGGTGGAACAGGCGCGGGATCAACAGGCCGAGTTCGCTGCCTCGGTCGAGCAGCGCCTCGACGCCACCCTCTCCGAGGCGGCAGCACTGGCCGACCTCGACGCCGAGCTGGCGGGTCGAATAGCCGCCGAGGAGGCTCAGATCGCTGCCGCCCTGCGGGCTCGGGCGGCGTCCCGGCCCGGCCCTGCCCCTGAGGCCGTCGGCTCGCGAGGAGGTGGCTCAACCGGCGGAACCCCGTCGAGCGGAAGCCCGTCGAGCGGAAGCCCGTCGAGCGGAGGGTCGTCGAGCGGACGATCGAGCCGGGCGCCGGCCAGCATCGTGGGCAGTGGGTCGATCGTGTCGGTCAACGGGATCCGGGTGAGCAGTCAGATCGCCGACCAGCTCCGAGCCCTGCTCGACGCCGCCGGCGCCGACGGGCACGCCTTCGCAGGTGGCGGCTACCGGGATCCTTCGTCGCAGGTCGCACTGCGCCGCTCGAACTGTGGCTCCAGCGACTACGCCGTCTATTCCATGCCGGCCTCGCAGTGTTCGCCGCCCACGGCGCGCCCCGGCGCGTCCATGCACGAACAGGGTCTGGCCGTGGACTTCACCTACAACGGCTCGCTCATCACCTCTCGCAGCAACCCGGGGTTCGTCTGGCTCGCCGCCAACGCCAGCCGGTTCGGCTTCTACAACCTCCCGGCCGAGCCCTGGCACTGGAGTGTCAACGGCAATTAGTCAGGCTTGTCGCTGTTCGTAGCTCAATACGGCAATCTCCCTCCCCCCCTCGCAGCCGACCTTCGCTACCGTTGAAGGGGTTGTGACACGCCAGGAAGCCGGCCTCCGACTTTCCCGGCGCCAGCTGCTGGCTGCTGGGCTTGGACTGACCGGCACCGCGGTCACGGGCGCTGCTCTCAACCGAGCATGGTGGCTGTTGTCGCGTGAGGACCTCATCCCCGGCGCGGCGCCCACGTTGCAGCTCGAGCCGCATCGGTGGCAGACCGAACCCGACCGGCTCACCGTGGCCGCCATCGGGGACAGTGGTAGCGGCGGCCGCCAAGCCATGGCGGTCGCGGAACAGCGCGCGTTGTCGTATCGACGACGACCGTTCGGCCTTGTGTCCCTACTCGGAGACATCTGCTATTACGGCCCCATCCGGCGTCGCTTCGACGATGCCTTCGCCCGACCGATGTCACCACTGATCAACGCAGGCGTCGACTTCGAGCTGGCCATCGGCAACCACGATGGGGGCCTGTTCTTCGACGATCTTGCCCTCGCCGAGATCGAAGACACTCTGGAGTTGCTGGGAACGCCCGGACGGTACTTCACGTCGACCCACGGCCCGGCCGACTTCTTCTATCTGGACTCCAGCAAACCGGCGATCCTCGGTCCTGACGGGGCGTTGCAGCTCGAGTGGCTCGACGACACATTGGGCAGTGCCACCAGCCAATGGCGGATCGTCGCTCTCCACCATCCCATCTACTCCTCGGGCTCACACGGACCCACGCCTCACCTCGACGGACTGGTGGAGCCCATCCTGCAGCGACATCGGGTCGACCTCGTCCTCGCTGGCCACGATCATCACTACGAGCGCACCGTGCCGGTCGACGGCGTCACGTACGTTGTCAGCGGCGGGGGTTGCAAGACCACACCTGTGACACCCCAGCCCTATACGGCTGTTGCCGAATCAGCGCTGCAGTTCATGCACATCGATATCGACGGCGACCGCCTCACCGGCCGCTCGATCGGTCCGACCGGAAGGCTGGTCGACCGATTCGAGCTACGGGCCCGCGAAGGTCGACGGTGATCTCCCGCAGGCTCCTCGGCCCCGCGCTCGCCGCTTTCGCTCTCCTCGACCTTGCCATCATCGTCGCACCGAGTCTCGTACTGGCCGGTGCCGCCCAGAAGGGCGGCCTCGTCGGCGCCCACGGCCTTGATCTCGTAGTGGCCAGCTCGGTGCTCGGATCGTCGCACGCAGCCCTCGTCTGGATCCGGCTGCGACGCCAGCTCCTCCGTTACGCGGACACGGCCGACGTCCTCATCGCCACACTGAACGCGACCGTCGTCGTCGCGCTCGCCACCACGATGCTCCTCTTGGTGGTACTTGGAGGTTTCGCCCCTCAGCACGCTGTCCTCGTCAACCGAGGATGGCCAGTGCTGGGCCTGTGGATCGGGATGCATCTGGTAGCCATGGCTCTCGCCGAGGTCACCAGGAGTCTGGTGCTGCGATGGCTCGATCCCCACGGGAACGGCCCTTCCTCGAGAGCAGTCCGAGCGGAGATGCACCGCTGAGGCCGGTCCCATTGCGGCGAAACGTGGGCCGCTGCCCGATGGCCACGCTTCCGGGTAGCGTGCCGGGGTGCATCGAAGGGTGACTCGGCTGGTGACCACGCTCGCCCTCGGGCTGTTCATGCTCGGTTGCGGCGATTCATCGTCTCCCCCGTCGGCTCCTCAGAACGCCGCAGTCCCCGGGGACCCAACGTCGGCTGGCCCCGGCGACGACGACCAGTGCGTCCCCGCTCCTCTCGAGCAGCGGGCGGCCCAAGTTTTGGTGGTGGGGCTGCCCGGTGCCACCGTCTCGTCCGACCCGATGGTGAAGGAGATTCTCGATGTCGGCGTCGGAGGTGTGCTGATCACCACGCCCAATGTCAAGTCCAGCGCTCAGATCGGCCAGTTGGTGAGCGACGTACGGGCTCTCGCCGGTCGCCCGATCGTCATGACCGCCGGCGAGGAGTCCGGCCGTGTGGCGACCTTCCGGGACGTGCTGGGGTCACCCCCATCGGCTCGCAGCCTCGCCGCCAGCCGTTCTCCCGAGGAGGTGCGAGACATCGCCGAGGAGGTCGGTTCCGGCCTGGCTGCCCTCGGTATCGACCTCGACCTGGCTCCTGTGGTCGACCTCGACGGCGGACCCGCCGGCGGGATCATCGGCGACCGCTCCTTCTCGGCCGATCCCTCGGCCGCCTCGGCCTACGGACTCGCCTGGGCCCAGGGGCTGGCGGCGGCAGGCGTCCATCCGACGGCCAAGCACTTCCCGGGCCACGGCAGGGTGACCGGGGACAGCCATGTCGAGCTGCCGACGGTCGATGCCTCCCTGGAGGAGCTTCGGGAAAGCGATTTGGTGCCCTTCGCCGAACTCATCGACGCTGGCGTGCCCGTGGTGATGCTCGACCACATCGCCTACAGCATCTTCGACCCTGATCTGCCTGCCAGCCTGTCACCCAAGGCCTACGAGTTCCTGCGAGAGATGGGCTTCGAGGGCGTGGCCATGACGGACTCGGTGGGCATGGGAGCGGTGAACCTGATGTGGTCGTTCCCTGAGGCCGCGGTGCTGTCGGTGAGCGCCGGCGCCGACGCCGTCCTCACCACCGACGGCAGCCAGGCCCGGGCCATGCGCGATGCCCTCGTGGAGGCCGTCCGTTCAGGCGAGTTGCCCGAGGCTCGCCTCGACGAGGCGGCTGCCCGCATGATTGCCCTGGCCGGCGGCGACACCATGGCGACGACCTGCCGCTCCGTCGAGCTCCCGCAGCTCGACGTGGCCCCGCCCGGCTGACCGGCGCTGGCCATGGGAGACATCAAGGGGGTCATCCTCGCCGGAGGAACAGGAAGTCGCCTCCACCCCTTGACCCGTATCACCAACAAGCACCTGCTGCCCATCTACGACCGCCCCATGGTCACCTATGCAGTGGAGGCCATCGTCGGAGCAGGGATCGACGAGATCATGATCGTCACCGGAGGGACCCACGCCGGGGAGTTCTTCCGCCTGCTCGGCAATGGTCACGAATACGGCGTCGACCGGTTGCTCTACGCCTACCAGGAGCGCCCGGGCGGTATCGCCGAAGCCCTCGGCCTCACGGAACGCTTCGCTCGAGGCGACAAGATCCTGGTCATGCTGGCCGACAACATCGTCGAGCGTTCCATCAAGCCGGCGGTGGATGCCTTCCGTACCCAGGACCACGGCGCCCGTATCCTCCTGTCGCCCGTCGACGATCCGGCCCATCTCCGGAACCTCGGCGTTCCCGAGTTGGACGACGACGGCCGAGTCGTACACATCCTGGAGAAGCCCGAGGACCCCCCGAGCGGGTTTGCCGTCACCGGCTTCTACCTCTACGACGCCAGCGTCTTCGACATCATCCCGACACTCAGCCCGTCGGGGCGGGGCGAGCTGGAGATCACCGACGTCAACAACTGGTACGTCGACCAGGGCACGATGGAGCTGGACGTCCTCGACGGATTCTGGGGCGACGCCGGGGAGTCGATCGACGCCTACTACCAGGTGAACGACTTCGTGCGAGCCCACGGCGCCAACCACGCCGGCCGGTAGACCGACGGCGAGAGAGCTCGACCTTTCGTGTCAGCTTGACTGACATGGTGGTCGCTTCTGGGTCCGATCCCATCGCCCTGTTCCAGACGTGGTTCGACGCCGTCGTGGCCGCCGGTGTGGCGGAGCCCGGCGCCATGGTCCTGGCCACCGCCGACGGCACCGGGCGTCCGGCAACGCGGGCCGTACTCCTGAAGGGCGTCGACGAGCGGGGCTTCCGCTTCTTCACCAACTACGGCAGCGCCAAGGCCTCCGACCTCCTGGTCAACCCCAACTGTGCGCTGGCCTTCGTCTGGCCGGCCCTGGTCCGCCAGGTCCGGGTGAGAGGGCGAGCAGCGCGCGTCTCCAGGCAGGAATCGGCCGCCTACTTCGCCACCCGGGCCCGAGGCAGCCAGTTGGGGGCCTGGGCCTCCCGGCAGAGCGAGGTCATCGCCGATCGACAGGTGCTCGAGAACCGCCTGGCCGAGGTGGAGGCCCGCTTCCCGATCGGCGAGGAAATTCCCCTGCCTCCGTTCTGGGGCGGCTATGTCGTGGCGCCCGACAGCATCGAGTTCTGGGAGGGCCGGCCCGACCGCCTCCACGACCGCCTCCGCTATTCGCGGACCGACCCGCCCGGGGACTGGGAGATCGAGCGCCTGTCCCCGTGAAGGGTCACGCCTAAGAAGCCGGACGCTGCCAGCGGGCGGTGAAGGGATCGGTCCAGGTGACGCGAGCGGGGCGAGCGGCAGCAACCACCCGGTAGCGAGCCAGCGTGGCGTTGCTGGCCGACCCCCTCCGCTGGCCGTCGATCCAGATGTCGAGCCGGCGACCCACCGGGATGATCGTGGCCCAGACCTGAGGAGGCTCCTCCTCGGCGATGGCCGATCCCTGGAGTGCCTGGATGCTCCCGGTGTTGATGAGCTGTTGCATCAACGAGGCCATCTCGGCGTCGCTGGCCTTTCCGGACTGGTACCGGGCCAGTGCCTTCGTGACCTCGGGACGGACCTCAGCCGCCACCGCGGTCGCCTGCTGAGACGGGCTGGCCGGCAGCGGCCGGGCACCGGTGCCGACGGTTCCAGGCGGCCCAGCCCGCCCCGACACCGACGATGGCGGCCAAGGCCAGGCCGAGACGGGTTCCGCCCTCGGCCAGCCAGGTGGCGGCGGCGGAGGACCAGTCTCCGACCACCCCGACCGGACTGATGGCCGCCGGGTTGGCCGGGTCCATGGCGTAGATCGCGTAGTAGAGCAGGTAGGCGCCCACGGCCACGAGGAGCACCCCGGCGGCCCGGTCGGCATAGCGCAGGGCGTGGCGCAAGCGGCGCACCATCGACTCTCGGGCGAGCGCCAGGGCCAGCGACAGCACCATGAGGACCAGGCTCATGCCCACGCCATAGGCCACGAAGGCCAGGAGGCCCGAAGCGAAGTTGACCCGCTCCGTGGTCCCCGCCACCACGACGAGGAAGATGGGCAGGGTGCACGAGAGGGAGGCCACGGCGTAGGAGGCGCCGAAGAGCACCATGGAGCCGAAGCGACGGGTCTCACCTCCCCGGTGCAGCCTGGGCAGGGACAGGGTGAGCTTTCGGCCTCTCAGCATGGCCGTGCCCAGAGCCAGCAGTGCCGCGCCCACCACGAGGGTCAACCACGGCATGGCCCCGTAGATCCAGCTCACTCCGGCACTGATGGGAACGCCGAGGCCGGCGAACACGGTGAGAAATCCGAGCGAGACCGCCCCGGCGGCCACCAGGGCACGTGGCACCCGGCTGTCGCCGTCGGCGGAGACGTCGTCGAGGCCGATGAAGTACGACAGGTACGCGGGCAGCATCGGGAACCCACACGGGTTCACCGTGGCCACCAAGCCAGCGGTGAAGGCGTAGGCCAGCGGGACATCAATCACGTCCGCAGCTCCTCGATGCGCCGGCGGAGCTCGTCCGCGTCCATCGCCCCGGCCTTCGCGTCGACCACCCTTCCTTCGGCCGAGATGAAGTAGGTCGACGGCATGACGACCATCCCGAGGCTGCGAGCGACCTCGCCGCCGGGGTCGCGGGCAATGTCATAGCTGACCCCTGTCCTCTCTACGAGCTGGGTGGCCGCGCTGACCTGGTCCTGGAAGTTCATGCCGAGAAAGGCCACCTCGCCGGCCACCTCCTGGTGCACCGCTTCGAACGCAGGCATCTCCTCGACACATGGAGCACAGTTCGAGGCGAAGAAATTGACGACCAGGGGCTTGCCCCGATAGTCGGCGAAGGACCCGAGGCCGCCGGCCAGCATGCTGAAGCGTTCAGCGGGAAGGGGGTCGCCGGTGGCGACGTCACCAGCGAGCCCCGACGTCGGATCCTGGTCGCCGGCGGAGAACCGCAGTTCGATCTCCGGAGTGGGCCGGGTCGGTTCCTCGGTGAGCGCGGCGAACACGACGGCCGTCACCACCGCCGCCACCAGCGCGGCCACGGCGGCCAAGGTGCCGATGACGAAGGGATGGAGACGACGTGGCGCCGGCGGGGTGGGGGATGGAGACTCGATGACCCAAAGGTACCGCTCCCCCAACCCCGATCACAGCCGCCGGCCACACCATCGGCCGGAGCTCAGGCCGAGCGAATCTCGGGCACGACGACCACGTCGACGCCGTCGATCACGATGACCTCGGCCGCCCGGTGCTTGGGAGGCCGGCCCCTCCGGCGCTTGTGGGCCAGGACCCGGCCGTTGACGAAGAGCTCGCCACCCCACACCCCGCAGGGCTCCTGGCGGTCCATGGCCCCCTGCAGACAGGCCCGTCGGACCGGGCACCCGCCGCAGAGGTGCTTGGCCCGAGCGATGTCGTGGAGGTCCTCTGAGAAGAACAGGTCGATCAGGCCACCGGTGCCGTCGTTGCACGCCGCCGCGGCCGTCCCGATCTCGGCAAAATCGTCGTCTTCGTGAAGTAGCAGTTGGGTTGCCATTGCAATTCCTTCCCGGGGGTGGTGGCAGGCGCCGAAAAATCAGAAAGGCCGTCGGGGTTTCCCGACGGCCTTTGAGTCACTTCGACGCTGCGGTGGCGCTAGGTCGAAGGCTCCTTCAGCCGGCGGGTGCCGTTGGCGAGAATGGCCTTGTGGCCCTCTCCGTGACCCTCGTCGAGGGACGGCATCGTGGGGGCGAGGTGTACGGGCCACGACGGTGCCGCGAAGGCGGGACGAACCCCAGCCGAGACACACGTGTGGGAGGAGGTGCCGGTCGTCCGCAGGCTCGAAATGCCCACGTCGAATCCCTCTCGTAGCTGCGTCATCGCACCTCCTCGCGCATTCGCGCCCCCGACTCCTTCGAAGGCTGCCTGCATCCGACCACGTCGGAAATGGCTCGTCAACCTATTTCTTGCTCGCCGGAACAGCCGAGAGGATGACCAGGAGGCCGGCGCCGATCACCGCTTCAGTCACGCCGACCGCCGAGGCGGCCACACCTCCGGCCAGCGCGCCCGATGGAACGCCGGCCCACACCCGGGCGTGGAAGGCGGCCAGGGCGTCGCCCTCCACCACCCGCCCGCTGCCCGCGTGGAGCAGCGCCCGCAACAACACCGTGGCCACCATGCCCGCGCCGACGCCCACGCCCAGCGCCAGAGCACCGACGTAGGGGATGGCCGGGTCGGCCAGGACCCCGGCGGCGGCGTACGCCGCGCCGGATACCACCAGGGCGGTGCCGGCGCCCGCACGCAGGCCCATCACTGCGCCGACCGTCGGGGCCAGCACCGCCCCGACCGTGGCGGCGGCGGCCAGGGCGGCCAGAAGGAATCCGAACGCCGGGGCGCCGAGGCCCAGGTCTTCAACGGCGAAGAGTACGAGCACACCGAGTACCGCGCTGCTCGCGGCCATGGCGCCTGTCGCCGCCAGGGTCACCGCTCCGGTTCGCGGCGCCAATGCCGGCACAGAGATGGTCCACCCGCCCTCGTCTCCCGGGAGGGCAGGACCGGGGTCCCGGAGCGGGCGGCGGATCGAGAGCGCACTGAGTGCGGCCGCCCCGTACACGCCCACGTCAACCAGGAAGGGCAGCGCCGCGGCCACCTCGTAGATCAGCCCTCCCAGTGGCAGACCGATCACGGCCATGCCGATCATCGCCCGGCGTCGCAGATCGGCACCGAGGCGCTCGGTCCCCACCGACCCCTCGTCCAGCAAGCGGACAACCTCCTCGTCGGCCTGATCGGCCAGGGCCGCGCCTCCTCCGATGAGGAGGGCGGCCATCACCAGCACCACGATCGTCTCGGCCCCTACCAGGGTGAGGAGCCCGACCACGACCACGGCGGCGGCGCGCATGGTGGTTCCGCCGCTCAGCACCGTGCGCTGATCATCAGCAGCCACCCGCAGCCGTCTCACCGTCGCCAGGACCGCCCACGGGAGGTGTTCGGCGGCGACGACCGACGCCACGGCCAGGGGATTGCGGGTCAACCCGGCAGCGAGCAGGGGCAGGGCCACGGCGACGAGACCGTCTCCGACGCCGGCCAACGACGAGGATCGTCGAAATCGCCGGCGGTCGGCACCTGCATGCTTCAGGTGGTTCATTGGCGGGTCACCGTAGGCCGTGGTCGCGACCCGGGTGAGGACGTCGGTTCCGCACCCGGGCCCTCGATGGGACAGAGTTGGGTTGTGGGAATCGCCAGGGAGATACCTCCAGTGGAGTTCGTTGACTTTCCCGGCGCCGGGCGTCGATTCACCAGCAGGGCCAGGGTCCGCTTCGGCGACACAGATCCCCACCGCCGGCTACGCCTGGACGCATTGGCTCGCCTGGTCCAGGACGCAGGAAACGACGATCTGGCCGATGCCGGGCTCGACCCTGCGTCGCCGTGGGTGGTGCGGCGCACCTCGGTGTGGGTGCCGGCGAGCTGGCCGGCGCTCGGTGAGCCCCTCACGATCACCACCTTCTGCGCCGGACTCGGGTCCCGTTGGGGGGAGCGGCGCACCACCGTGGCATCCCCCAGCGCCGTGGTGGAGGTGACGGCGGTGTGGATCCACCTCGACGAGGAGGGGCGGCCATCGCCCCTCACCGACCCCTTCCTGGACGTCTACAGCTCCTCGACCGGCGGCCGGCGGACCTCGAGCCGCCTGCATCATCCCGTCCGTGCCACCGGACCGGCCGTTGCGACCGAGGCCGCCACCCGCCGGCCTTGGCCGCTTCGCTCCAGCGATCTGGACGTGTTCGGTCACGTCAACAACACCGCGCTGTGGATGCCGGTCGAGGACGAGCTGGCTCGACGACAGGTGGTCCCACGCTTCGCTGAGCTGGAGTTCCGACATCCCGTCGAGGCCGACGACGAGGTGGTGCTGGTGGCCGCGCCCGACACGTCAGGGTTGCGTGTGTGGATCACCGCCGGCGGTGACACGAGAGCGTCCGCCCACCTGGCCGTCTGACGACCACGCCGCACAATGGTCGTCGATCTGATCCTGTTCCTCGTTGGTTGGGGCGCCGGTTGGTGGCTGCTGTGGCGGGTTCCGCTGCCTCCCGAGGCCCACCCCGACGCTGCGCTGGGCCGCACGCCGGTGTCGGTCATCGTGCCCGCCCGCGATGAGGAGGCGGTCCTACCAGTCCTGCTCGCCTCGCTGGCCCCCGAGCTGGGCGCCGACGACGAGCTCATCGTGGTCGATGACCACTCCGCCGACGCCACGGCCGTGTCGGCCCGGGCAGGAGGAGCGACGGTGGTGCGCGCCCCTGCGCTTCCGGCCGGGTGGACGGGCAAGGCCTGGGCCTGCCACAGCGGCGCGGCCAGGGCCACCCGAGCCACGTTGATCTTCCTCGACGCCGACACCCGCCTGGAGCCGGGCGGCCTGGGACGTCTCACGGCCGGGCTGGCGGCGGCCGGCGGCCTGTACTCGGTCCAGCCCTGGCACGAGGTGCACCGACCTCACGAGCGGCTGGCTGCGGTGTTCAACGTGGTGGCCATGATGGGCACGACCGCCTTCACCCCGGGGCGAGACGGGCGAGCGGCGGTGGGCGCCTTCGGCCCCTGCCTCGTCACCTCGATGGCTGACTACCGGCGGGCCGGCGGCCACGAGTCGGTGGCGAGCAGCGTGCTCGACGACCTCGCCCTGGCCGATCGCTACCGGGGCGCGGCCTTGCCCGTCACCATCCACGAGGGCAAGGGCACGATCAGTTTCCGGATGTACCCGCTCGGCCTCGCCCAGCTCGTCGAGGGCTTTACCAAGAACTTCGCCGTCGCCGCCGGGGCGGTCGGGCTGGCGACGACGGTGCTGATCACCCTGTGGTTGGCCGCCCTGAGCGCACCCGTCGTGTTGGC
>DASZDM010000064.1:0-1513 GCA_035942015.1 Acidimicrobiales bacterium
GTTCTTGAAGTCGATGTAGACCGGGTTGTACAGCCGGCCGAGGTCGCTCTCACGCCAACCGGGGATGCGCCCGCCCACCCGGTAGGCACCAACGGGAGTCACGGCCTTGCGGCAATCGCCGTCGGAGCAGAACCGCTCACCGCTGCCGGTGGAGACGGGAAGGATACGAGCCAAGGCGTCGCCTTCGTAGAGGAACAGGACCTGGCGAGGCAGGTCGACCTCGATCCGATTTCCACCACCGTCGGGCACCAACGGCGGCGGTGGCGTCGCCGTGGTCAAGGCGTCGACCACGTCTTGGGTGGCTCGTCCCGTCCGGGGCAGGTTCGCCACCTTTTGGAAAGCGACGACGGCAAAGCCGGTGTCGGCATCGAAGAGGTCGTCGACGACAGCGACGTCGTAGTGAAGCGCGGTCAGCCACTGCTCGAGCGCAGCGACTTGCGGGCCGCGATCACCCTCGCCCAGCCCCGCAGCAGGCACCGCGCCGATGGGAGGCGCTGGCGGTGGCGGTGCCGTGGTCGTAGTCGTAGGCCTGGAGGTGGTGGTGGTGGGAGGGTTCGCCGGGGTGGAGCTGGCGTCGCCCTCCGAGGGGGCGGAGCACCCGGCGAGGATGAGCGCCACCCCAAGCGCTGCTGCCCTTGCTGTCGCTGTAGACCTACGGGCTTCGCTCCTGGGCACCGGGTCGGCCGTGCCCCTTTGGGCCGAATGACAAACGGGTCTGGTCCAGCATGACCGTAACTTTGGTCACGTTGGGCGCATCGACTAGTAGTGGTCGGCGCTGACCCGCTCCTCGTTCCCGCCGCTGTCCTCCCCTTCGGCGGCGGACGGGGTGTCGCCGTCGGCGCGAACCCACAAGCTGCGCTGCGGGAAGGGGATCTCGATGCCCTCCTCGTCGAAGGCCTCCTTCATGCGCTGACGCAACTCGCGCATGACCTTCCACTGGTCGGCCGGGCGGGTCTTGATCACCAGACGGATGGCCACCCCGTCGGGACCGAAGGCCTCCACGCCCCACACCTCGGGCTCCTCGAGGACGCTGCGGCCGAGCTTCTCGTCGGTCCACACGCTGTCGGCCACCCGCTTGATGGTGGTCTTGGCCTGGGCCAGGTCGGTCTTGTAGGCCACGTCGAAGTCGATCAGCGCCCGAGACCACTGCTGGGACTTGTTGCCCACGCGCCGGATCTCGCCGTTGGGCACGTGCCACACCGTGCCCTCCACCGCCCGCAACCGGGTGGTGCGCAGGCTCACGCCCTCGACAACGCCGTTGGCCTCGCCCACGTCGATGACGTCGCCCACGCCGAACCTTGGTCCTCTGTCACAGTGGCGTGTGCACCAGGGAACGGAAGCGTGCGCACCTGTGACTCACGATCAGGAGCGCGCCGAGGTGCCGCTGGCGCGGACCGGCGAGTGGTGGCGGGCGACGGCTCGTCGTCGAGGGTGAGGAGCACCAAAGGGTTCTTCGCGCTGGCTTGCCCCGCCGGCGACCCGGCACTCGGATCGCTCACATCAGGTGGCGCTG
>DASZDM010000065.1:0-5506 GCA_035942015.1 Acidimicrobiales bacterium
GATCCGGAGGAGGCCGTCGATGCTCGTGGAGTTGGGCCTGGTGGAACAGCGCTATCAGGCGGTGCTGGAGGTTCTCGTCGATGGTGCGCCGGTGACGGATGTGGCGCGCCGTTACGGGGTGGCACGCCAGACGGTGCATGACTGGCTGCGCAAGTACGCGGCCGAGGGGCTGCGAGGGTTGGCCGATCGCAGTGCGCAGCCGTTGTCGTGCCCGCATCAGATGAACCCGGCGGTCGAGGCGCGGGTTGTGGAGATGCGCCGAGCCCATCCGGGCTGGGGGCCGCGCACCATCTTGTTCTGGCTCGAGCGCCAGGGCATCGAGCCGTTGCCTGGCCGCACGTCGATCGAGCGCTGTCTGATCCGCCAGGGTCTGGTCACCCCCCAGGCCCGCAAGCGCAAGCGCAGCGACTACAAGCGTTGGGAGCGCAGCCGCTCGATGGAGCTGTGGCAGATGGTTGTCCTGGGCGGCGTGCGCCTCGTCGATGGGAGCGAGGCCAAGATCGTGTCGGGCATGCGAAGCCCGCCTCCTCCAGGTGGCGAAGGAGGGAATGCACCGCGACGGTTCACCGGCGCTTCCGTCGGAGGACAAGGTTGCCAACCCGCACCGGCTTGTTGAAAGAGCCACCGGCCAGAGGCACCTCGCCGGCCACGGCAGCACGCTACTGGGAGCCGACAAGGGCGGGGCCCGGTCCCATGTCCCTGGCGGAAACCCGTCCCATCGGACCAGCGGGCGACAGCACGCGGGCCGTCAAGAGACTGTTGGCTGACGGCTTGTAGCCGAGGTCGACGGCGAAGCCGGTGACGACGAGCGGGGCCGGCTCACCGCTCTGGGGAGCGCGTTTGCGACACCGAGCTCCCCGGACTCGCGACAGTGGTCCGCGGGGCTCAACGGCGATCGGTGCAGCTCGGGGAGGCGGACGACCATCGACCGATGGGCGGCTCGCCACCCCGCGGCCTACAACCGACTGCTCGTTCTGTATCCGCACGCGTTCGCCGAGCGGTCTCGCCCTCCAGCGATCACGCCGGGTCGCCGAGCGGACACCTGATCACGAGCGATGCAGCCCTTCCCGACATCGTCCTGACACCTGCGGCGAGTCGCCTCGACGCTCCAAGAGGGACGCGCTAACCAGCTTACGAAATCGGGTATCCGTCGTATCGATCCATTCTCTTGTTGGGCTTCGGGGTCATCTTGGAGGGACCTCCGCCCTCCGAATGGCAGATCCGGACTCGTCGCCCCGCTGCCGAGCGCCAGTTCCGGTCATCGCCGTCGGTCAGGCCGAGTTCTCCGCGCCCCGGCCACGACGGCGCACAGCACGCTCAACGTGAGCCCCGTAGGAGCAAACAGGAGCCGCGCCTGGGCCGTGTTGTCGCCCAACAGGTTCAGCAGTGCGACGGCGGCGAAGGTGGCCGTCATGGCCCAGATGCCGACGCCGAAGATCCAATGCGGCAGAGCGTTGCGCCAGATTCCCGCCCGACCGAGGACGATGCCGATTCCAGCCATGATGGCGACCTCCTGGACCCACACTGCCGCCAGCGGCACGGTGAAGTCACATCCGAGCACCCACGCCACACCGGCGGTTCCGCCGAGCCCCCAAAAGGTGTTGAGCGCCAAAAAGCCAGTCATGAAGCCGGCCACCGCCAGCGCCGCCTTCCGCGCGAACTCATCCTCCGCCACCGTTCTCGTCTTTGCTGAGGCAAGATGTCTCCTCGTCGTTGAGCTCATCACTTGTTCCTCCACGCTCGGGTCATGTCTTCAACGTACGGATAGGGCCAACTCGCCGCATCGGGGCCCACCCCGATTTCGGATCAGGGTCTGCCCGGTAGCGAGGATGCCGTGTCGGCGCGACCATCTACTCCGTGACACTGACGGCGGTCATCGTTGATGACCACGGCGGCTTTCGAGCCATGGCTTGCCAGATGCTGGAGGACGCCGGGTTCGAGGTGGTCGGCGAGGCCTTCGACGGAGCCGGCGCAGTGGAGAAGGTGGCGGCGCTGCAACCCGACCTGGTCCTGCTCGACGTCCAGTTGCCGGACATCGATGGGTTCACCGTCGCCGCCGACCTCTCCCGAACCAGCCCAGGGGCAGTGGTCGTCTTGACTTCGGTCCGCAATGCCGACGATTACGGACAGGCCCGTGTGGCCGCAACCCCGATCCGCCGGTTCATTGCCAAGGCGGAGTTGTCGGGTGCCACGCTCGCCGAACTGGCGGCAGGAACGCAATGAGCGGGCGGCAGCGGTCCGCCATGGCAGGGCTGGCGGTCGCCATCATGGGGGTCGGAGTCGTCGGCGCGTCCGTCCGCGGCGACTCGGTGCTTCAGCTGGTGCCGTTGTTCTCGGCCGGCGCCTTGTTCGTGATCGCTGGCCTGGTCGCCGCTGGCCGTCGGCCCGAGAGTGTCAGCGGACGGCTGCTCTCTGCCACCGGCCTGGCCTGGCTGGGGGCGCAGACACTGCTCGTCATCCCGAATGCGCTGGCCGCCACGGTCGCGCTGGCCCTGCTCCCGCTGAGCCTCGCCTTTCTCGCCCATCTGTCGCTGGCCTTCCCCAACGGCCTCGCCTCCCGGGCGGAGCGGGTCATCGTGGCGGTCCCGTATGCGCTGGTGGTGGTGGCGATCCCGGTGTTGGACCTCGGCGACTGCACCGACTGCGCCCGCAACGTGTTCGGGATCGACACCGACCGGGGTTTCGGCCGCATCTGGTACGCCACCGTCATGCTGGCAGCCACCGGCACCGCTCTCTCCTTCCTGACCGTGCTCGTCCGGCGCTGGAGGAGGGGCAGCGTGGCCGCCCGTCGCGTGCTGCTGCCGGTGGTGCCTGGTGCCTGCCTTTTCGTCGTGGTCTACGTCAGCGCGCTGCTGTCGGAGCTGGGCCTGCCCACCGGCGTTGGAACCCGTGGGGCTCTGGTCGCCCTCGTGCTTCTGGGACTGGCACCGGTCGTGTTCCTCGGCGGGCTCCTGCGGGCGCGCCTGGCCCGTGGTCACGTGGGCCGGCTGGTGGTGGAGCTCGGCGATGTGTCGCCCGGGGGAGCGTTGCGCGAGGCGCTGGCGCGGGCCCTGGGCGATCCGACGGTTGAGGTGGCCTACTGGCTGGCTGAGCGGAGCGGCTACGTCGACGGCCAAGGCCAGGCAATGTCGCTGCCGAGCGGTGACGGCCACCGGTCGGTGACGCTCATCGAGCGCTCGGGCAAGCCCGTCGGTGCTCTGATCCACGATCCCGCCCTGCGCGATGATCCGGCACACGTAGATGCAGTATGTGCGGCGGCCGGGCTGGCACTGGAAAATGAGCGGCTCCACGCCGAGGTCCTGGCCCGTCTGGAGGAGGTCCGGGCGTCGCGGGCTCGCATCGTGGAAGCGGGAGACGCCGCCCGCAAGCGGGTGGAGCGCAACCTTCATGACGGCGCCCAACAGCGCCTGGTCAGCCTCTCGCTCGCCATCGGAATGGCCCGCAGCAAGCTCGGCACCGGTGCGATGTCTGATGCCGAGGACCTCCTGGGCCAGGCGTCCCAGGACGCGACCTGCGCCATCAAGGAGCTTCGGGAGCTGGCTCGGGGCCTGCACCCGGCGATGCTCAGCGAGGTGGGTCTGGTGGCGGCGGTGCAGTCAGTGGCCGAGCGATCGCCGGTCCCCGTCGAAGTACATGCCAGTACCAACGGACCGCTGTCTGACTCGGTCGAGGCCACCGCCTACTACGTGGTGGCCGAGTCGTTGACCAACGTGGCGAAGTACGCACGAGCGTCGTCGGTGCAGGTGCGCATCGAGCACTGTGGCGATCGACTCCGGGTGGAGGTGGCCGACGACGGAACCGGTGGCGCCGAGATACGGCCGGGTTCGGGGCTCGAAGGCTTGGCCGACCGAGTGGCGGTGCTCGAGGGGCACCTGGAAGTGCACAGCTCGCCCGGAGCCGGAACACGGATCAGGGCCGACCTCTCGTGCGGGTGATCCTGGTAGACGATGCGGTCCTGGTGAGGGAGGGGGTGGCCCGCCTGCTCACCGACCACGGCTTCGAGGTGGTGGCCCAGCTGGACGACGCCGAGGCGCTGCTGGATGCCGTGGAGGCGCATCGGCCCGATGTCGTGGTGGTGGACATCCGCATGCCGCCCACCCATACCGTCGAGGGCCTTCGCGCCGCGCTCGAGATTCGTTCCCGGTTCCCCGAGGTGGCTGTGCTGGTGCTGTCCCAGCACCTCGAGTCCCGCTACGCCGTCGACCTGCTCAAGAGCGGTCGTGGCGTCGGATATCTACTCAAGGAGCGGGTGGGCGACGTGGCTGGGTTCGCCGAGGCCGTTCGGCGCGTTGGCTCCGGCGGCTCCGCCTTGGACCCGGAGGTGGTCGAGCGCCTGCTCGGGCGGGCGAGGCACCACAACCCCTTGGAGCGGCTAAGCGGGCGTGAACGTGAGGTTCTCGGACTGATGGCTGAAGGTCGATCGAACCATGCCATCGCGACGCGGCTCTTCCTCAACGCCAAAACCGTCGAGTCCCACGTGCATTCCGTGTTCACCAAGCTCGGGCTGCTGCCCGAGCGGGAGGACCACCGCCGTGTGCTCGCCGTCCTTGCCCTTCTGCATGGCGACGCCAACTCCGCCAGGGATTGAGCGACACCGTCCGACTACTTGCTGATGTCATGGTCCGCCCCGCCGCTGCCGTTCTCGGGCCGACGGTCGAGGCAAGCACACGCGCAGATCGGAACCGCGGACCCCATCACCATCATCGGTGCCAGCAACCACGAGGGGCTTCCGCACGGCGGTGTTCCGCCGCCGCGTTGGGGGCGGCGGTCCGCATGGCTCGCTGTGCTCACCACGGTTCCGTCCGGGCTGTGGCGCATGGCAACGGCAGTCGGGATTCCCGTCGGCGTCAGCGACCAGATCCGCCATGAGCACTACGGCTTCCCGGGCTGGGGACGGCGTACGTGTTCGGGCTCACATTCGTGCTGGTCGGCTTCGCCCTGCCCGACGGCTTCTTCGCCAACTACATCGCCCGAGCCATCTGATCCAACGTTCGCCAGTCGGACAGCTGCTCGAGCCGCGTGGCATGTACCGTCTCCGGTCAGCACGTGACAGACGACGGTGTGAGCAACTGATCCTTAGCCATCCGCGACTATCTCCGATTTCCAGGGAACAAATCGAGCGTCGCCTGCGTCTAACGACCTGGACACCTGCACCACAGCGGGGACCGGGTTTCTGACAGCGAATGGAGACAACTGTGATTGGAAACGTCAAGATGGCTATGGCGGTGGCTGGGTTGGTGGTCGGGCTGGCGGGCTGCGGGGGCGGGTCTTCGGAGTCTGCCGGTTCCGATTCCTCATCGCCGACCCCCCCGGCCATACAGTCCACCTCCATCCCCGAGGTTGCGCCCACTGCCACCGAACCGCCAGGGCCTCCGACGACCAAGCCACCGGCTCCGGCCCCCCAGCCTGCTCCTCCGGCTCTACGACCGGTGGCTCCGTCCTCCGGACCAGACGCAGCGTCACCGGATCACCCAACCACTGGAAGGTCGTGCGAGGACAGCCTCGA
>DASZDM010000066.1:0-3890 GCA_035942015.1 Acidimicrobiales bacterium
GGTACAGAACTAGAACATCATGATGACGAGCACCTTTACCACGCAAGCAACACTGTGGGACTGGTACTCAGTGGTCGACCCCGGGGGTGTCCAATTCGACACTCCCGGGGCTGTCCCTGAGACGAGTCTTGGTGGAGCCACGGGCCTTGTCGGGAAGTACGCATCGTGGAAAGCCACGATCGTTCCCCAGCAAAGGTGGGGCGAGAGCAAGCTGACTGTCGAAGTCCACGACTCACCACCGCCAGCACAGACCGGCTACACGAGGACCGGTGAAGCCGACTTTGAAGTCCTCTCCGGCGAGGTTTACATCACCGAATGGGGTGGCGAGCCGATCCACAGGGTAAACATTCCGTCCGGCAACTGGCGTCTCCGGGTCTACGCCCGCGAAGGCAAGGACGATGGCGAGGACATCGTGGAGATGGAAGAACACCTCTTACAGATGTGGCCGGGCTGATGATGTTGACGGGACCCGGCTGGCCATCCGCGTGTTCGAGCAGGCTGGGGCCGAACGTGGCGAACCTGCTCCAGCCGGTCCTTCAGCGTGAACCCCATGGCCAACGCCGCGGTCAGTGTGTGGTGGGTCCCCGGGTAGAGCTTGCCGCTCGTCACGTAGTCCTCAAGCCAAACGACGATCGTCGTAGTTGTTGCTTGCGATCTGCCGGAGCTTTCTCGCCAGGACTTACGTTCATCATCGCTCGGAAGAAGCCTCACAATTCGGCTGCTCTGGCTTGAGGCGCGGTTCGGCGCCTGGAGACCGTGGGCGCGGACAGTACGCGCGGAAACGAAGCTCCTATGGGTTGTCAAGCAGCATCTTGAGAAACCTCGGCTGGCAATGACTCGGCCTGGATCTGGACGGAGATCTTCCGAATCTCCCGGTAGAGCTCACGGGCCACGTATCGCTTGAGACAGCGGATGACTTCTCTTTTCGACTTGCCCTCCGCCGTTCTCCTCGCCATGTAGGCCCGGGTCCGTTCGTCCCAGGTGAGGCGGTTGAGAACGACGGTGAAGAGTGCGCAGTTGGCCTGGCGGTCGCCGCCGCGGTTGAGGCGGTGGCGCTTGTTGCGCCCGGAGGAGGCATCGATGGGAGAGGCACCGCAGAGTGCGGCGAAGCTGGCCTCGGTGGCCAGGCGCTCGGGGTTGTCGCCGGCCGCGGTGAGGAGCGCGCCGGCCACCTCGGTGCCCACGCCCTTGACCGCGACGAGCGTGGGCGCGGCGGTGGCGACGAGGCGGCCGAGCTCGCCCGACAGCGTCTCGATCTCGGCATCGAGAGCACACCACCGGCGGGCGAGACTGGCCAGAGCCAGCTTGGCGGCACCGACGGGCGAGGCCACGTCGCCGGGACGGAATCGGGAGCAGCGGGGGATGCGGACCGACATGGGCAGGACGAGGAGCTGGGCTCGCAGCTCCTCGGGGGCGGTGTCGATGACGCTGTGGATCTGGTTGGCGGCCTGGGTCCGGGCCTTCATGGCGCTGCGGCGGGCCAGGCGCAGCAGCCGCACGGCCTCGACGGTGCCGTTGCTGGCCTTCGGGGTGCCGGTGGCCTCCTGGGCCAGCACGGCCCGAGCCGCGGCTTCGGCATCGGCGGGGTCGGACTTGCCCCGACGCCGGCGCGCCTGACGGTTGGGCCGGTTCACCTCGAGCACCGTCACGCCCTCCGCCACCAGGTGCCGAGCCAGGCCGGCGCCCCAGGAGCCCGTTCACTCGACGCCGACGCAGGCGACGGTGCCGAAGCCGCGCAGCCAGCTGAGCAGAGCCCGGTAGCCGGCGGCGGTGGTCGGGAACGACTGGGTGCCCAGCAGGCGATCGACGCCGTCGAGCGCGGCGGCGACGTGGAGGTCCTTGTGGGTGTCGACGCCGCCGGTGACCGAAGCATGAGGATCTGCCATCGTGGTGTTTGCTGTTCCTTTCCTGAGAAGGGACGGCACGCCCAGCCGAGCGGCGGACAGGACAGTGACGGGGCTTCTTGGACAAGCTCCTATCAGGTCACGTTCGCCCAACTGGTTGTGGCTTGGAGCAGGGCCTCGCTCACTCGGCCGACGGTTCGTTATCAAGACATCCACCAGGGAGTCGGCCGGATACTGAGCCTCGATCCACCGATTTTCCTGAGCTGACGCGGCCCGGTATCCGCGGAAAGTGCCTCCTGAGCAGCGACGATGACGGTGCTTGACGTCGTCGTAGCCACCAACCCAGGAGGCACTTTCAGTGAACCGAGTATCGCACGCCGTCGACCGCGTTCGGGTGAGCTTCGACGAGCCGAACCTGGTGGCCAACGCCGGGCTGCTACTGGTCGCCACGGTCGCCGTCCGCCTCGAGCTGGAACGCCTCGTGAACGCCAAGGTGCACCTCGCCGGGCGGGTGGGTGGAGCACGCCCGGGCCGCAAGGTGATGACCCTCGTACACGCCATGGTCGCCGGCGCCAGCCACATCGACCATGTCGACATCCTCCGTTCGGGCGGCACGGCAAAGGTCCTGCCCTTCCGGGTGATGGCACCCTCCACGTTGGGCACGTTCCTGCGCGCATTCACCTTCGGCCACGTCCGCCAGCTCGAAGCCGTCGTGGGCGAGGCCCTGCGCCGGACGTGGTCCCTCGGCGCAGGTCCGGGCTCGGCCCGGTTGGTGATCGACGTCGACTCGACGGTGTGCGAGGTGGCCGGGAAGGCCAAGCAGGGAGCGGCCTTCGGCTACACCAAGGTGCTCGGCTATCACCCCATCCTGGCCACCCGGGCCGACACCGGTGAGGTCTGCCACGCCCGCATGCGCAAGGGCTCGGCCAACACCGCCCGGGGGGCACGGCGCTTCATCGACGAGCTGGTGCCCCGACTGCGCCGGGCCGGGGCCAGCGGAGAGATCGTCATGCGCTTCGACTCGGGGTTCTGGTCCAAGGAGACCATCGCCACCCTGAAGCGCCTCGACGTCCGCTACACGATGGCGGTGCGCACCAACACCCCCGGCATCGCCGCCGCCATCGCCGCCATCGACCCCAAGGCCTGGGTCGACATCGACTACACGCCCGACGGGGTGGCCCAGGTCGCCGAGTGCACCTACCAGGACCGACGCCTGATCATCCGCCGCACCCGCCTCACCGGCGCGGCCCAGCGCCGCCTGTGGCCCGACTGGCGCCACTTCGGCTTCCTCACCGACCTCGACGGCGATGTGGCAGTCATCGATGAGTTCCACCGCGACCATGCCACCGTCGAGCTGGCCATCCGCGACCTCAAGGAGGGCGCCGGCATGGAGCACGTCCCCTCCGGGGACTTCAGCGCCAACAGCGCCTGGCTGCAGTGCGCGGTGCTGGCCCACAACCTCATCCGCTGGACGGCAACCCTCGGTCAGCCCGGCCCCGTTGACCAACTCACCGTTGCCCGCACCGTGCGCGTCCGGCTAATCACCGTCCCCGGCCGCCTGGTCAACCGTGCCGGCATCACCACCCTTCGAGGGCCCTTGGGTTGGCCGTGGGCGGCGTGGTTCACCGGCCGCCACCAGCGACTGCGTGCCCTGCAGCCGGTTCCCGGCTGACGAGCCGCACCGCGGCCGGGCGCACCGCCACGAGATCAGCGCCAAGAATCCAACCACTCACGCCGGCCTGATGCCACGCGTCTCGCCGGCCGTCGGTCAGTCCGGGAATCGCCCCGGCTTGATTTCGCCAGCCCGCAGTCTCCAACTGGCCAGGGCCAGGAGGAAATCGGTGGATCGAGGCTTAGGTCGAGGCCGTGCTTCGCCCGCCGTCTGTTGTGCGGGCCACGATCTCGGCGGCCATCTCGCGAAGCTTGCGGTTCTCCCGCTGTACTTGTATAGCGGGGTCCACCACCCCGAACGTGTGGTCGTGTAGGAAGGTGGATCTGCCCGCCTGAGCCCCCGCCCGATCCTGTCGCTCCCGAGCCCGGTGGACC
>DASZDM010000067.1:0-2031 GCA_035942015.1 Acidimicrobiales bacterium
CGTGGGCTGGGGCGAGATCTACGCGGCGCCGCTCAGCGGCGAGCCGTCGCAGAAGATCGCGGACGCGACGATCTACATCCCAGCGTCCGAGTCGGGGGAGGTCTGGACGCTGACCTGGGAGGGAGGACGCATCGGCTCCGGTCCGGCGACGCTTCACCGGGTGCGAATCGACGGCACGGTGGCCTTCACCTCCACGACCTTCGACCCGGCGATCCTCGAGCCGCTGATCGGCGTGCCGGGTGGCATTGCTGTCAACACGCCGGAGGGTGTCGCGGTGTGGTACGCAGACACCGGCACGACCAGCGCTGTGCTCGGCCCAGGGCGGGCGACGGCCGCTACAACTGACGGGCGCTCGCTGGCGTGGTGTGAGGAGAGCTGCTCCACGTTCCACATGGCTGAGCTCGAGCGCACGGGCGCTCCGATCGCGCCACACGTTGCGCCCGGCGCCCAGCAGATCGCCTTGTCGGCGAATGGTGCACGGCTTGCAGTGCTTCGCCCTAATGGTGGTGGAGCAGATCTGGTAGTGACGCACGCCGGGATGTCGGAAGAGATCGTTGTCGCTTCTGATCTCGATCCCTCGGGGGCACTGGTATGGACAAGCGACGGCCGCCAGCTGTTTTACACAGAGAACTCCTATCAGCAGTCTTCGCATCGTGTTGGTCGCTACGACATGGACGCTCAGCGCTGGGAGATCCACTCGCTACCCGTTGGGGACGGTCTTGCTCCGATCGCGCTCGACCGCGCTCAAGCCCGGAGCTTCTTCTCCGACCAAGTCGTGTCCCCACGCGACTGTCGAGGCGCCGGAGGCGTCTATCCCAGCGGCCGGCAAGGCGTGTGCACGTTCGCCTTGTTCACACCAGACGCGCGAGAGGACTGCGTCGCGGACGGTCCCTTGACCATCGACGTACCCGACGGAATCGGCCTTCCGTTGACCGAGGCGGCCATCCGTATGCAGCGCGCAGGGCTCAACGTTGTTGGAACAGGGACACCCTCAGGCGATCCCACAGGACAAGACGCCATCGTCCGTGCGCAAGAACCACCAGCCGGAACCCGAGTGCCCCGAGGTTCCTGCATCGGCTTCAGAACCGACGGCTGACTACAACTCAGCGCCCAGATCGATGGTTCCAATTCGACCGCTGGGCAGGAGACCAAACGGACGGATGCAATGCGCGCTCGACCCCGGGCGAGGCCGCCCCGAGGTGCCGCTCGGCTGCGCCGGCCCCAGCGGCCGACGCCGGCGCCCAAGGCGGCGGCCTACTCGTGCCGATCGTCCGCTCGCGCGGTGCTTCTCTGCCGGACACGCCAGCACCCGCCAGAGGCGATATCTGGCAACTTCCCGCCAGCTCGGGAGCCCGCCCGCCCCCGGGGGGCTCCGTGGAGCCCTCGAGAGGGGTTTTGGGCAATTGACGCGGGGCAAGGCTGCCAAGCCGTGCTCTTCGGGTGAACCTTCCGGCGGCTTGGTGCGCTTGACTGCGTGACGGCTGGCACGTGCCCGGCCGAGTGGGAGAGGTGCGGGTGGCCGGTGTCGATCCGGAGTTGGAGGCCTTCGTCGGCCGGGAGTCACCCCGCTTGGTGGGGATGCTCGCCCTGTACGTCGGTGACCTCGGCCTGGCTGAGGAGCTGGCCCAAGAGGCGCTGATCCGCTTGTGCCAGCACTGGCCCCGGGTGCGAAGGATGGAGCGCCCCGGCGGCTGGCTGGCTCGGGTAGCCATGAACCTGGCCCGCTCGTCGTGGCGCCGGCGGGCGGCCGAGCGTCGGGCTCACACCCGATCGGGTCCCCTGGTGATAAGCACCGCCGACCCGGACGTGGCTACCACCCTGGCCGTGCGCCAGGCGGTGGCAGCCCTGCCCGAGCGCCAGCGCCGGGCCCTGGTGCTGCGCTACTACGCCCAACGGTCGGTGGCCGAGGTGGCGGTCGAGATGGGCTGCGCCGAAGGCACGGTGAAGTCGCTCACTCACAAGGCCATCGCCGCCCTCCGCCAGCCCCCCGGCCTGCTGCAGGACCTACACGAGGAGATCGCCAGTGCCTGA
>DASZDM010000068.1:0-2232 GCA_035942015.1 Acidimicrobiales bacterium
GTGGTCCGTCTTCGCGCCACAGCTCGCGCTTCTCTTGGACCGCCACGTCGCCATCCTGGCACGATCCACGCCCGAACGGTGTAGCCGATGCCTCGTACTGTCGTGCGTGAGAAGGCCCGCTCACCTCGGGCCTTCGTCCGCGTCCCGCGATCGCGGGGAGGCAGCAAGGCACCGGGTGCAGACGGATTCAGTAGGCCGATCAGGGCGTCGGGTGTCTGGTTCGCGAGGCCACGGTAGGAAGGCGCGGTAGTAGGCACGGAGGTCGTCTCCGGAGCCAGCTCGTCCTCTGGTCGGTAGGGGCCTGAGGGGAGAGCGCGCCGCATACTCCGTCAAGCCCCTTTGGAATCTGATGCCGCTCCTGATAGCGAGGGCGGCGCTTCTGCGGATTGCGTGTGTCGTGTGAAGGGCGTCGTCACGGTCGAGGTCGTGGAGACTGCGCGGGAGTCTCTGTAGTCAGCTCCGCGTGAAAGCCGCCACTTGCGGCGAGAATCGTGCCAATTAGCGCTCAGGGTCACAACCTCTTCGAATGCCATCAACTTCATCCGGGACCAGCTTGCTCCAAAAACGAGGGTTTCTGAGACGCCGGCGCCGCCGGCGCCGAGAGCCACAAACACGCGTCCTCAACCCGTCCCACAATCACCGTCTCATCCACCACGGCGCAGTTGGGTTCTGATACGCCTCTGGCTATGAAGCAGGCCCTCGGCTATGCCCGGACCTCGACCGTCGATCAGAACCCCGACCTCCAGGTCGACGAGCTCACCGCTGCGGGCTGCCACCGGATCTTCGTCGAGCGCGCCGGCGGCGCTGAGAGCGACCGGCCGCAGCTGGCCGAGGCCCTCGACCGCCTTCGGCCGGGGGACACCCTGGTCGTCTGGAGACTCGACCGCCTGGCCCGATCCCTGCGGGACCTCATCGAGATCGTCACGGCCCTCGACGACCGCGGCGTCGGCCTGCGCAGCCTCCACGAGCAGCTCGACACCACCAGCCCCGGCGGAACGCTGGTCTTCCACCTCTTTGGCGCGCTCGCCCAGTTTGAGCGTGACCTCATCCGCGAGCGCACCCACGCAGGCCTTGTTGCCGCCCGGGCCCGGGGCCGCAACGGCGGGCGCCCCACCGTCATGACGCCACGGAAGATTGCCCGGGCCCGTGAGCTGTACGACCAGGGTGACCTCACCGTCGCCGAGATCGCCAAAACACTGCGTGTCAGCCGGGCCTCGATCTACCGTCACCTGGCGCCCAGCTCCACGTCGACACCAGAGAGCGTTGGTCCCGCCAACTGAGCACCACACGTCGACCCTGACGACCAGCCCGGCGCCGACCACCACCGCTACCTCGCACGGCACGTAACGAGCGGCTCCACCCCCACAGCTCTCAGCCGTCACCACCCGCCGGCCTTTGGCCGAGCGCATGACCGCACTCTTCCTGGCCACGTTCGCAAGCCACGACGTCGAGCCGA
Organism: Acidimicrobiales bacterium; assembly: GCA_035942015.1. Lineage (GTDB taxonomy): Bacteria > Actinomycetota > Acidimicrobiia > Acidimicrobiales > CADCSY01 > JADDRA01. The sequence continues at coordinate 1,457 of DASZDM010000068.1, forward strand.
CGTGCCCGTCGAGCCTCCGCTCCACGCAGCCCGGCGACTTCAGAGAGATGCCGCAACCAGCCCGGGTGCGGCCTCCCGTCCCCAGCGAGATGCCCAGCCGACGGTGAGCCACCGACCGATGACGCTGGCCGCTTCTCTCGTGCGCCCCCTGGTGGTGGTCGTGCGTTTCCCCGGCAGAAGGCTGCCTCGGCGACGGCCGGGCGCAAGGGGCGGGGGGCCTGGCTCTCTCCTGCCTCGCTGCGCTCGGCCCCAGACGCCCCCGGCCCGCAGGCGGGGTCCGTGTCCTCCCTCGCTGCGCTCGGTCCTGGTACTCCCCCGGCCCTTCGGGCGACCTGCGGGCGACCCCTTGTCACCCCGCCTTGCCCGCCGAGGCGTGCTCCCGCCAAGGAACCGCAACCACAACAGGAGGACCACGAACATGAACAGCATCCAGCTCATCGGCCGACTCACCGCCGACCCCGAACTCCGCTTCACCGGAGGCCGCACCCCGGTCTGCACCATCCGCCTCGCCGTCCCAGGCCGCTACCGCAAGGGCGAGACCGACCCCCGCCCGACCTACATCAACGTCGTGACCTACGGCGGCCAGGCCGAGGCCGTGGCCAACCACATGGCCAAGGGCCGGCGGGTCGGAGTCGCCGGCCGCCTCGAGTACCGGGAGTGGAAGAGCGCCGACAACGTGCCCCACTCGATCTACGAGGTCATCGCCGCCCAGGTCGACTTCCTCGACGCGCCGCCCACCAACGGCGAACCCACCTATGCCAGCGACGAGGAGCCCT
>DASZDM010000069.1:0-1681 GCA_035942015.1 Acidimicrobiales bacterium
AGGGCAGTGTGCTGCGATCGCTCGTACCGCTCCGCCTCCTTCTTGGTGCGGAAGGTTCGTGACCGCTCCTTGCCGTCGCCGCCTCGGAGCCGGACCTCGTAGCGACTCTCCCCACGCCGCGTGCGCCGCTTGTCGATCATCGAAGCGACCCTCTCATCTCCGGCCTCCCATCGTCCTGCGTCGGTTGACGCCATGTGCCGGCTGATGTCGTCTCGTCCGCCATGCCGTGCAGCCGGCCGTGTCCCAGCGGTTCAGGTCTTCTTGGCCGGACGCCTCTCGGGCGCAGCGGCGTCCGATGTGCCTTCTGGTGTCCGATCCGGCCTACCTGACTCCTCGCTCACCGGGCCGGGTGCTGGGGCCCTGGCGAAGTCGGAGTCGTTGGTGTGCTCGGCCACCCAGCCACGAATGCCCACTGCTCGCAGGTGGTCGAGGCGCCGGCCCAGGTCCTCGACGGCGACATCGAAGTCGTCGGCCTGGTGGTCCAACAGCGCCAGCATCATCTCCTTGCGCCGGTGCTTGTAGCTGCGGCGGCGAGACGCGCTCGGTTCCCCGGTGAGGCGTTCCACCACCTCTTCGGCGGCGGTGGGATCAGCAATGCCGTACTCGCGGAGCCGGGCGTGGAGCTCCTCGAGCTGATGCGGTAGGCCAAGCAGCCGGGCGTAGAGCTCCTCGACGGGGCGAGTGGTGGCTCGCATCATCCGCCGGTCGCCCGCCGGCGGCAGGAAGAACCAGGTGATGGGCAGGTCAAACACGAGGGCGAAGATCAACAGCTCGTGGGCGTCGAACTCCCGGCGACGCTCCCCGTCCCAGGCCCGCTCGATGGACGACACCGCCGCCTGGGTGAGGCGCTGGCCCAGGTAGGGCTCCAGGCGGCCGGCGAGCTCCTCTTGGGTCCAGCCCCGAAGCTCTCGGGCCCGGCGCACGTTGTAGGCCACCACCTGGTTGACGTCGACTTCCGGCCAGGGGACCGGTTCTGGCTCTGAGGGCGGCGGAGTGGAGCGGCGACGCACCCCATGAACGTAGCAGGGTTCGCCGCTTGTGTGCTAGCTGTTCGACACAAGCAGTGCGTGGTACGGTATCGGGGCCGTGTAGGTGCGTACTGTCATGAGCTGGAGGATGTGTCATGACGAAGCTGCCGCCGATGTTGACCGTGGAGGAAGCCGCTTGGCTGATGCGCATCGGGCGCACCAAGGCCTACGCCATGGCCAAACAGTGGCGACAGACCGGCGGGCAGTGCGGCCTGCCGGTGGTCGACCTGGACGGCGTGCTGCGGGTGCCTCTCCTCAAGCTTCAGGAGCTGACCGGCGTCGATTTCTCCCACTGGGACCTCACGACCAGCGACGGAGAGGCCGCAACCCATGAACTTCGGCGTCACGGCGGGACTCCACATCACAACGCCACCCCACCGGCCCGACGACGAGGCAGGGCAAAGCGCGGCCAGCTCGACATGTTTGGTCCACCCTCGCCGAGCTACTGACCCCGTGGCGACAATCTCGGCTGGCAACCACCCTCACGGTCCCCCCGCTCCGGGACACGACCACCCCATCGCCACCGGCGCGTCTGGCACTGACGTCCCCAGCGCAGACGCAGCCCGCCCCGAACGGCCCTTCACCTACCCCGGCCCCTACCGCGCCACTGCGACCCTCCCCATCACCAGCGCCCTCGACCACGGCCCCTACCG
>DASZDM010000070.1:0-16716 GCA_035942015.1 Acidimicrobiales bacterium
GTCCAAGATCACGCCGATGCCCCGGCGATGGAGGGCGTCGACCAATGCCCGGAAGTCGTCGGGCGAGCCGAATCGGGCCGTCGGAGCGAAGTAGGAGGTCACCTGATACCCCCAGGACCCGGCAAAGGGGTGCTCGGCGACCGGCATCAACTCGACATGGGTGAAGCCCAGATCGGTGACGTAGGCGGGGAGCTGCTCGGCCAGCTCCCGGTAGGTGAGCGGCCGCTGGTCCTCCTCCGGGACGCGCTTCCACGACCCGAGGTGGACCTCGTAGATGGAGACGGCCTGGTCGAGCGTCGTCTCGCTGTCGCGCCGGACCAGCCATTCTCCGTCGCCCCACTCGTAGGCCGATTCGGTCACGATGCTGTCGGTGGCCGGAGGCTTCGATGCGGCCATGGCGACGGGGTCGGCCTTGAGGGTCAGATGGCCGGCGCCAGTCAGAATTTCGTACTTGTAGTGCGCCCCCGGGCCGACGCCCGGGACGAATGACTCCCAGATGCCCGACGTCCCGAGGGAGCGCATGGGGTGCACGCGTCCGTCCCAGGAGTTGAAGTCGCCCACCACCCGAACCGAGCGGGCATTGGGCGCCCACACAGCGAAGGAGGTGCCGGCCACGCCCTCGATCTCACGGGGATGAGCCCCCAACACCCGCCAGAGCCGGCGGTGCCTGCCCTCGCCCAGCAGGTGCAGGTCGACCTCGCCCAACGTGGGCTGGAAGCGGTGATGGTCGTGCTCGGGATCGGAGGATCGGGGCGGAGAGGCACCTTGGTCTTCAGCAGCCATCGTTCGAACCTTGCCCAGGTTGGCCGTCGGCACTCTCCAACCTGAACCAGAAAAAGGCGTGCGCCGGCAGGGTGACGACATAGGGCCCGTCCTGCACGGGCGGGAACGGTGTTTCGCCGAGACGCTCGACCGGAACCTTCCCTACGAAGTTCTGGAGGCCGAGTTCGGCCGGTTGGGCCACGCTGCTCAGATTGTTCACGCACAGCATTACTTCATCGCCCAGCTGGCGGACGTAGGCCAGCACGGCTGGGTTCTCGACCTCCAGCAACGTCAACGAACCCCTTCCGAACACGTCATGGTGCTGCTTTCGCACCTGCAACATCCGCCGCACCCAGTGGAGGAACGAGCTGGGGTCGCGTTGTTGCGCCTCGACGTTGACGGCCTGGTAGCCGTAGACGGGGTCGACGAGCGGTGGGAGGTACAGCTGGGCGAAGTCGGCACCGCTGAAGCCGGCGTTGCGGTCGGGAGTCCATTGCATGGGCGTACGGACGCCATCGCGGTCGCCGAGGTAGATGTTGTCGCCCATGGCGATCTCGTCGCCGTAGTACAGCACGGGACTGCCCGGGAGGGAGAGGAGCATGGCGTGCAACAGTTGGGCGACGGGCCAGTTCTTCTCCACCAGCGGTGCGAGCCGGCGCCCGATTCCCACATTGCGACGCATCAGCGGGTCACTGGCGTACTCCGCGTACATGAAGTCCCTCTCGTCGGAGGTCACCATCTCGAGAGTGAGCTCGTCGTGGTTACGGAGGAAGACGCCCCACTGGCAGCTCTCGGGGATGGCGGGCGTCTGCGAGAGGATCTCGGAGATCGGGAAGCGCTGGTTGCGCCGCAGGGCCATGAACATGCGGGGCATGAGCGGGAAGTGGAAGCACATGTGGCACTCGTCACCGTCGCCGAAGTAGTCGACGACGTCGGCCGGCCACTGGTTCGCCTCGGCCAGCAACACGCGCCCCGGGAAGGAGGCGTCGACCTCGGCGCGGAGCCGCTTGAGGAAGGCGTGGGTCTCCGGGAGGTTCTCGCCGGTGGTGCCGTCGCGCGCACAGAGGGAGGGCACGGCGTCGAGACGGAGCCCGTCGAGACCGATCTGGAGCCAGAAGGCGACGACGTCGAGCATGGCCTGCTGCACCTCGACGTTGGCGTAGTTGAGGTCGGGCTGGAAGCTGAAGAAGCGGTGCCAGTAGTACTGCTGGCGCTGGCTGTCCCAGGCCCAATTGGACCGCTCGGTGTCAACGAAGATGACGCGGGCCTCCGGCCAACGCCGGTCGTGGTCGCCCCACACGTACCAGTCGGCCTTGGGGTTGACGCGGTCCTGACGCGACTCCTGGAACCAGGGATGCTCGTCGCTGGTGTGGTTCATGACCAGGTCGGCGATGACCCGGATGCCCCGCCGATGGGCCTCCTCGACGAGGCGACGGGCGTCGTCCAGATCACCGTGGGCAGGCAGGACGGCGTAGAAGTCGGAGATGTCGTACCCGCCGTCCCGCAGGGGGGACTGGTAGAACGGCAACAGCCACAGGCAGTCGACGCCGAGCCACTGCAGGTAGTCGAGCTTGGCGATCAGGCCCTTCAGGTCGCCGACGCCGTCGTTGTTAGCGTCGTAGAAGCCGGACACGAAGACCTCGTAGAAGACCGCCTGCTGATACCACCGGGGATCGTCCGACCAGCCGTTGATGGGGCGAGGGCCCTCAGGAACTTCCAGCGCCGCAGGCGACGGGCGAGCTACAGCTCGCACGACAGGACTCTCCACCACGCACCCCCCAGGCAGTGGGACAGCCGTCCCAAGCGTTCCCCTCTGCGCCGCTCATCCTATGCGGGAACGGCGGAAGGCCTCACATTCTGGTCACACCACGGGATGAGGGGATCGAGTGACGGTCCGCCCTCGACGCTTGGGTTCTGGTGGCGCTACGAGCTGACGCGCCGTCGAAGGTAGGGATCCCGAGCTGGACGCCGAAGGCAAGCTCCTGAACCGTCGGTCCATCACGTCGCGGAACCGGGGGAAGGCGCAACCCATGCGCACCACATCGACACGCCGGGAGCCTGCGTCGACCGCAACGACTCAGCTTCGGCACCGGCCAGTCCCACTCGGACAACACCGCGGACCCCGGCGACACCACGTTCCACGACGCGTCCACAAGGGGACCCCGGGCGCCTTCACCTTCGAGCAGGAGAACAACCGGGTGTCGTGAGCGGCGGTCTGTGCCAGTGAACGACTCTCCCGGCCTGTGTCACCGGGGGACATCTCATGGTGGCATCCCCGGGCAGAGCCTTTCGAGCGGTACGGTGAGCAGCGGTGGCGATCCGGGTGGTGCTGGCCGAGGACAGCGTCTTGCTGCGGGAGGGGATGTCGCGCCTGGTGCAGGCGCAGGATGGCCTCGAGCTGGCGGGGGTCTGCGGCGACCTCCCCAGCTTGATGGCAACCGTCGAGGCTGAGAAGCCCGACGTGGTCGTCACCGACATCCGCATGCCCCCGACGGGTACCGACGAGGGCATCCAGGCCGCAGCTCGGCTCCGTGCCGAGTACCCGTCGATCGGGGTGGTGGTGCTCAGCCAGTACGCCAACCCGGCGTACGCCCTGGCGCTCCTGGCCGACGGCTCCGAGGGCCGGGCCTACCTGCTCAAGGAGCGGGTCAGCGACGTCGAGGAGTTGCTCGGCGCCATTCGTGAGGTGGCCCGGGGCGGTTCGGTGGTCGACCCCAAGGTGGTCGACGCCTTGGTCGCCGCCACCTCGGGCCGGGCCCGCTCCCACCTGGACCATCTCACCCCCCGCGAGCGCGAGATCCTGGCCGAGATGGCCCAGGGCAAGAGCAACGCCGCCATCGCCTCGTCGCTGTTCCTCAGCGAACGGGCGGTGGAGAAGCACACCAACTCCATCTTCTCCAAACTGGGGCTGTCGGAGGAGCGCGATCTCAACCGCCGGGTCAAGGCCGTGTTGCTCTACCTGGGCGACCTGGCCGGCTGACCGGGCGGGTGGGGGTGCTAGCCACACCTGGAGACACCTGCTCCCACCCTCGCCAGCGAGCGTCCCCACCTGCCACCATGGCGACACGATGCCCTCGCCCATCCCTGTCCCCGTCTTGGTGGTCGACGACCAGAGGCTGTTCCGTCTCGCCGCTGCAGCCGTGCTCCGGCGTAGCGAAGGATTCGAGCTGGTGGCGGAGGCGGAGACCGGCGAGGAGGCGCTCGAGCAGGTGGCTTTGCTGCGCCCGGCCCTGGTGCTGATGGACATCAACATGCCCGGCATCAACGGCATCGAGGCCACCCGACGGATCCTTGAGGCGTCGCCGGAGACGGTTGTGTTCCTCTGCTCGACCTACCAGCTGAGCGACCTGCCGGCCGAGGCCCTCACCAGCGGGGCCAACGCCTACGTCAACAAGGAGGAGCTGGCGCCCGCTGTGCTTCGCCGCCTGTGGGACGACCGCCGGCACAGCGGCAAGGGGACCCTCCACACGGTGTAGCCGGCGCCTGGCATTGTCAGCCGGCGACGGGCAGGCTCCCAGAGATGCGGGTGCCGGCACCGGGAGCGGAGTCCCACGACACCGTGCCCCCGATGGCCCCCAAGCGGTCGCTCATGTTCATGAAGCCGTGGCCGCCCCGCACCGCCTCAGGATCGAAGCCCGGGCCGTTGTCGGCGACCTCGAAGCGCAGGCGGTCGGCGTCCTCGCCGACGCGGATGGTCACCGCGGCCTCCGGGGCGTGCTTGGCCGCGTTCTGGAGCGCCTCGAGGCAACAGAAATAGACGGCAGCTTCCACCTCGGTGGGATGCCGGCCCACGGCGTCGGCCACCACTTCCACCTTTAGGGGCGACCGGCCGGCGGCCGCGCGCAGGGCCTCGCCGAGCCCGCTGTCCATGAGCAGGGGCGGGTAGATCCCATGGGCCAGGTCTCGTAGCTCCTGGATGGTGTCCTTGATGCTGGTGGCCAGCTCGTCGAGGAGGGCGGTCGCCGTCGTCGGGTCGTCAGCCACGAAGTCGCGGGCCAGCCGGAGGTTGACCGCCAGTGCCACCAGGTGCTGCTGGGCACCGTCGTGGAGATTGCGCTCGATCTTGCGCCTCTCGGCGTCGGCGGTGGCCACAATGCGTGCCCGCGACGCCCGGAGCTCCTCGGCTTGCCGGCGCACCTCGTCCAGGCTGGCCTGCAGGGCTGAGTCGAGATTGACGTTGTGCAGGGCGAGGCCGACCTGGCGGGCCAGCTCGGTCAACACCCGCTCGTCCTCCTCGGTGAAGGCGTCGGCTCCGGACCGGCGCTCGGCCAGCAGAAGCCCCAGCAACTGGCCCGAGTGGGTGACGGGGGCCACCCGCAGCTGGGCCCCGTGGCGCCCCTCGAGCAGAGACGGCAGCCACACCGCCAGCCAGGCTGGGCCGCAGACCCCGGAACGGGCCACCACCGGGAGCTCGGCCGGGCCCAGCAAGAGCCGCCCCGGCCCGCGGTCGGGCACCGAGACGGTCCGACCCAGAGCCCCCCCCGACCCCGTCCACACCTCGGCGGCGTCAAGGACCATCGTCTTGCGCAGCGATTCGGCCAGCTGAAGAAGGAGCTCGTCCATGGGGATCGCCCTCGACATGCGGCTGGCGAAGGTCTGCAATACGGCATCGGGCGCCTCGCGTTCGCCGTACACCAGCCGGTTGGCCATCTCGGCCAGGCGTTGGCGAGCGGGGAGGTAGATGGCGGCGGCGACCACGGCGGCCACCATCGAGAGGACGAGGAGGCTGCGCTCGGCGTCTTCGGGCACGCGGCCGAGCCCGACGACGATCACCAGGTAGACGGCCAGGACCACGCCGGTGAGGCCGGTGACCGACACGGTGTGGACGAGCAGGCGGTCGACCCGGGTGACCAGGCGTTGCGAGGCTCCGGCAGCCAGGGCCAGGGGGATCAGGGCACTGAAGGAGGCGGCCACCAGAGGGCCGTGGGGCGGCCACGCCACCAGGGCCCGCAGGGCGACGACGACGAGGGCGACCTCGGTCACCACGGCCAGGGCACAGCCCAGCCACTGGAGGCGCTGGCGGTCGAGCCCGGCCGTCTTGGTGTACCGCCGGTTGGCCGGGCCCAGGCCCACGGCGACGGCCAGCACCGCGGTGAGCCACAGGGGCCACGTCGGGAAGCCGGGAGCATCAACCCACAGGACCAGCCCCAGGGCGGCGGCGAGGGCGTAGCCCACAACGCCGGTGACCTTGCGGGGACGGGACCCGAGGCGGCCGTAGGGCAGGGCCAGCAGGAGGTGCAACACGACGGCGGGGAGCAGGGCCACCGACACAGGCAGGGTGACCTCGGCCAGCGCGGTCGGAGCACCGCTCCATCCCTGCTCCAGGGCAGCGCTGGCCAGGCACGCGGTGGAGGCCAGGGCGACGCCGGCGAGCACCACCACTCCGAGGCGGCGCAGTGGGCGCCGGGTGACCAGGATGGCACCGGCCAGGGCCCAGCTGACCACCAGCCCCGCCCGCACTACCTCGACGGCGGTGAGGCCGTCGCGCCCGGCCAGCGCCAGACCGGCCACAAGGACCAGCAGGGCGGCGGGAGCCAGGGCGGCCCACGGGTTCCAGTCCACGGGCGGAGCCGGCGGCACCAACTGGGGTGCAGGGGTCTCGGGACGTTCAAGAACAACGGCCATGGTGACTCCGATCTGGGGGTGTTGGCCGATGGGATGCTGGCGCCGTTCCCGCCATCACTCCGACCTCAGCACGACGGCGGGTCGGACCCGAGCGGCCGCCCGGGCGGGCAGGACGGCCAAAAGGTTGGCCGTGGCCAGGACGGCGGGCACGGTGACCAACACGGCGACGATGGGCGTGACCGCTCCCGCCGGGGTGCCGATGCTTTCGGCGACCAGTCGCCATGCCCAGCGGCCCCCGGCCAGGCCCAGGGGCAGGCCGGCGAGCAGGGCGAGGGCCGCCAGGGTGGTGGCCTGCCAGGCCACAGTTGCCCAGACCTGACGCCGGGAGAAGCCCAGGGCCTTCAGTACGGCCAGGTCGCTGCGCCGATGTCGGACCGAGGTCACCAGCGTGTGGACGAGCGTGGACACCGCCAGTATCGCGACCACGCCGGCGAGGACCCGGGGCAGGCCGCCGACCTGGCGCAGGTTCTCCACCTGGTCGGGCGGCACCCACCGCAGGACGGTCTTGCCCCAGTCGGCCTGGAGGGCAGCGGAGGCGTCGTCGGGGTCGACCCCAGCGGCGTAGTCGGCCGGGAACGTGGTGCCCTCGGCCTCGCCGAGCAGGGTGTGCATGGAGCAGCCCGGTGACACCGATCTGGGCCGATCCCACGGTCACGGTGGCGGGCTGGCTCACGGCGGTGAAGCCGTCGACGAACGGGCTGGCGGGCAGAAGCTCACGGCCCTTGTCGAGGTTGTCAACGTTGCCGTCGCCCACCATGACGTCCCACCCCAGCCCTGGAGGGCGGGCGTGCCCACCAAGCGGTCGAGGCTGGCGGCGAAGGCCAGGGCGGCGCCGACGAGGCCGACGACCAGCGCCTGCACGACCAGCACGGCGCCGAGCTGGCCCCGGCTCATGCCCAGTCCCCCCAGAGCAGGGTGCTCGACTGCCTCCAGCTGCACTTGGCGGGCCAGGCTCTGGCCGACCACGGCCACCGCGGCCATGGCCAGGAGGGCGGCGAATCCCAGCAGGGCAATGGCCTGAAGTTCGATGGCCCGCTGGCCGGCGGCCAGGCTTGGTGGGAGCTGCTGTCGGAATCAATCTCGGCGGATTCGCCGCCGGGCAGGGCACCGAGCGATTGGGTGAAGGGGCCGAGATCGGCCTGGCCCCGGGCTAGACGGATTGCCAGGATCTCGCCGGTGGCCTGGTCCAAGTTGGCGACCTCGTCGACGTAGCGGTGGTGGAACGCGGGGGTCAGAAAGATGTTCTGCTTGGAGAGGTACACGACCTCGTCGTCGGCGGCGAATGGGGTCACATCGCGGGGCTGACGGATCACGGCGGTGACGGTGAGGTCGACACGGGGACCCTCAGGTTGGATGGTCCCCGGTGCTCCAGAAGCTCGAAGAACTGGTCGGCGGCGTAGCCCCACATCACCAGGGAGTCTTCGGGTACCAGCCCCCGAGCTTCGGCCAGCTCCTCGTTGACGGCCACTTCGAGCGCCTGGTGGGGATCGGGGAGATGTCCGTCCACCACCATCGGACGGTCGATCAAGGGGAGCAGTCGTCCCTGCGAGGAGGAGAGCGGGTTGATCCCGAGACTGGGATCGGGTTCACCCGACGGGGTGCTGGGCGCCATCAGGAAGTAGGTGCCGGAGTCGGCATCGACCACCTGGGGGAGGGCTTTTGCCGCGGCGAGATCGAGATCCTCGCCGTAAACGAAGGCGTCAACCCGATGGGTGTAGGCGACGAACCGGTCGAGGGCCGAGAACGTTCGCCGGGAGCCGGCCACCCCGAACCAGCACCACACCGCCGGCGATGCCGACCAGCACGGCCAGTGCTGCCACCGCTCGCCACCGGCGGCGCAGTTCCGACCGGGCCCGGGCCCTGACGGCGCCCATCACTCGGCTCGCAAGGCGATGGCCGGGCGGACGTGGCCGGCGGCCCGCGCCGGGATGGCCGCCACCACGTTGGCCACGGCCAGGGCCGCAGGGACGATCAGCAGCCCAGCCAACACAGGCGTCACCGCCCCGGGTGCTCCCATACCACTGGCCACCATCTGCCACGCCCACCGGCCGGCAGCCACGCCCAGGGGCAGCCCGAAGGCCAGCGCGACCACCACGACGGTGGTCGCCTGCCAACCCACGGTGGCGGCAACCTGTCGCCGCAGGAACCCGAGAGCCTTGAGGACGGCCAGCTCACCTCGGCGACGCCGCACCGACGTCGCAGTGGCGTGGGCCAGGGTGGCCACGGCCAGGACGGCGATTCCACCGGCGAGGACGAAGGGCAGCCCGGATACCCGGCGCAGATTTCCCACCTCCACCGGGGTCTGGGGCCGCAGTACGGTCTTGCCCCAGTCGGCTTGGAGGGCGTCGAAGGCCGCGGCTTCATCCACCCCCTCGACGTAGCGGACGAGGAAGTGGGTGGTGGGCAGATCGCCCCCCAGCCGGCGCAGCTCCTCGAAGGAGAGCACCGCGCCCTCGTCCATGGTGAAGAAGAACTGGAGGCCGGCGTTGAGCACGGCCCGGCCGACGACGTGCAGGGAGAGGTCCTGCCCCCCGAGGCGGCCCTCGACCCGGCCACCCACGGCCAGGCCGAGGCGCTCCATGGTCCGTCCTCCGAGGACCACCTCCCCGGGAGCACGGGGCGGGCGGCCTTCGGCCATGGGGGAGAAGACGTCGCCCGTCACCAGGTCGACCCCGGCGGCGCGGATGTCAAGCCCACCGATGGTGAGGGGTTCCAGGATGTCGCTCACGGCGGTGAACCCGTCGACGAAGGGCTGGGCGGCCAGGCGGGCCGGCCCGATGCTGGCCAGGTCCTCCTCGGCGTTGGGGTTGCCGACCACCACGTCCCAGTTCCAGCCCTGCAGCTCCGGGGTGGTTGCCAGCCGGTGCAGGCTCGCTCCGAAGGTCAGAGCGGCGGTGATCACGGCCACGGCGACGAGGGCGCCGATGGCGGCGGTGCCGACGAAGGAAGGGCCTGCGCCGCGCCTTCGATCGAGAGCCATGGCCAGCCCCGCCACCGCCGTTGGGGGAGCGCCCGCGCCAGCCAGGCGCTGGAGGGCGCTGGGCCGGCCCCGGGATGCGGGCGCCGGGCCCCCAGCGGGAAGCACGGGGCGCCACGCCGCCAGAGCCGCTCGGACGACGACGGCCACAGCCACCAACGCCATTCCCGCCGCCAGCACAGGGGGGTCGACGGCGACGCCGGGGTCGATCTCGGCTCGGCGGGCCAGGCCGATGGGAGCCAGCGGCGAGGCGGCCACGGCCACGGCCCCGGCCAAAAGGCCCCCGGGCACGGCGATGGCCAGGGCCCGGAGCAGGCTGGCGGCCAACACCTGCCCCCAGGTCATGCCGAGGGCCAGCAGCGTGCCGTGCTCGGCGCCTTCCAAGTGCATCTGGCGAGCCAGGCCCTGGCCTACGACCAGTAGGCCGGCCACGGCGGCCAGGGCGGCGAAGGCCACCAACGCGCCCGCCTCGACGTCGGTCGCCTGTTCCGCCTCCTTCTGCACCCTCGCCGCCTCGGACCCGACTTGGATCTCGAGGTCGTTGCCGCCCGGCAGCGCTCGAACCGCCCGCTCGAACGCCTGCACGTCGCTCCCCGGGTGCAGGCGGATGTCGAGGCCGGTGTCGTCGCCGCCGAAGGCGGCTACCTCGTCGCCGTGGTGCTCCCAGAAGGCAGGCCCGAGCAGGACGGTGCCCCGGCCGGTGTAGGCGACCTCGGGGTCACGGGGCGTGGGGTCGAGGTCGAACGGCAGGCGGATGACGCCGATTACGGTGAAGTCGAAGGCCCGGCCGGCGGGCTCGGTGGTGGCCTGCAGCAGGTCGGCGTCGAGCTGCTCAGGGGTGTAGGCCCACATGCGCAAGGTGTCGCCGGGACGCAGCTCGTACTCCTCTGCCACCTCCTCGTTGACCATCACCTCGAGGGCTCGGTCAGGATCCGCCGGTCGGCCCTCGACCAGGTAGGGGATGTCCGTGGTGGTGCCCAGCCCGCGCTCGCTGGTACGCACGAAGGGGTTGATCGAGCCCAGGGCTGCGATGTCGGGCCGGCCCGAGGCAGTGCTGGGGGTCAGCAGGGCGTACGCGCTCTGGGAGACGTCGGCCACCTGGGGCAGACGGGCCACGGCGTCGACATCGAGCCCTCCCTCGGGCTTGAGGATGAACACCTCGACGGGCCGGCTGTAGGCGACGAAGCGGGCGAGGGCGCTCTCGGTGCGGCGGGCTCCGGCCACCCCGGCGATGGCAGCACCGCCGGCGATGCCGACCAGCACGGCGAGGACGACGGCACCCCGCCACCGGCGCCGCAACTCGGCGCCGGCCCGCACCCAGATGGCCGCCATCAGCGGAAAGCCCCCCCGGCCCGGGCCCCCACCTTCACCATGCCGGTCGTCACCTCACCGCCCGGACCCGGTCAGACCCCCGCCGGGGCCGGAGGTCGGGCCTGGGCGGAGACGTCTACGGCGTCGGCCACCACCCGACCGTCGCGCATGTAGACGATGCGCTCGGCGGCGGCGGCCACCTTGGCATCGTGGGTGACGAGCAGGATGGCCTGGCCATTGGCGTGCAGCCGGCGGAACAGCTCCATGACCTCGTGGCCGCCCTCGGAGTCGAGGGCGCCGGTGGGCTCGTCGGCCAGCACCAGCGTGGGCTGGTTGGCCAGCGCCCGGGCGATGGCCAGGCGCTGGCGCTGCCCTCCGGAGAGGACCCCGGGCGCGGCTTTGGCCTTCTCCGACAGCCCCAGCAGGTCGAGGAGGTCTCGGGCCCGGGTCTCGGCCGCCTTGCGCTTCATCCCGGCGATGATGGCAGGCAGGGCGACATTCTCGAGAACACTCATGCCCTCCAGCAGGTTGAAGAACTGGAAGACGATGCCGATGTGACGCCGCCGCATCCGGGCCAGGTCGTCCTCGCTGCGGCCGGTGATGATCTCACCGTCGATGACGATCTCGCCCTCGTCGGCGCTGTCGAGCCCCGCGATCAGGTTCAACAGCGTCGACTTCCCGCACCCCGAGGGGCCCATGACGGCAACGAACTCGCCTCGGCGCATGGTCAGGTCGGCGCCCCGCAGGGCCCGCACCGGGGCCCCCTCGGCCTCGTAGGTCTTGCGGACGCCCCGCACCGTCAGCACGTCGGGGTTCGGCTCGGTCGCCGGCTGCATGTCACTGCTCGCCTCGATGTCGACGGTGCGATTGTCGCTCATGCTTGGATCCTCTCTGTGGTCCCAACGCCCAGGATCGGGCGGGAGAGCTTGAAGGCGGTCACCGGGGCCGACCTTCCCTTGACCTGGGCCGGCGCCAGGGCGACGGCGTCGATCGGGGTGGTGAGGGCGGTGTGGGTGGCCTCGGACAGGACGGTCTCGCCCGCCTCGGCCCATTGCTGCAGGCGCTGGGTGAGGTTCACCGTGTCGCCTACGATCGTGTACTCCAGCCGTTCCTCCGAGCCCAGCAAGGCCGCCGCAGCGTGGCCGGTGGACAGCCCGATGCCCAGCCCGAACGGGGCCAGGGCAGCCGCCTCCCACCGGGTGTTGACCGAATCCTGGGCCTGGTGCATGGCGCAGGCCGCGGCCAGGGCGCGGTCGGCGTGGTCCTCCTGGGGAAAGGGGGCACCGAAGACGGCCATGACCGCGTCGCCCACGAACTGCATCACCGTGCCTCCCTGGCCGAGGATGGCCCGGTTCATCTCCGCCCGGTGCTCGTTGAGCTGGGTGGCCAGCGAGCTGGGTTCGGCCTTCTCGGCGATCCCCGAGTACCCCCGCACGTCGGACATGAGCACGGTGACCACCACCGCCTCGCTCTCCCCGATATGGCGCCCGTCGCGGCGGAGCTTTTCGGCCAGGCCGCCCGGGAGCAACCGGGACAGCGTCTCCCCCTGCTCCTCCCGGTCGACGATGGCCTGGTGCAGCATCCGCAGGCGCCTCAGAGAACCGCTACCCCCGCTGCTGGCTCCCTGGGCCAGCTTGAGGAACAGCTTCTCGACATCGTCGGCCACCGCCTCGGCGGTGGTGTGGCGGGCCACGGCTATGGCCTTGATGGGCCTGCCCTCGGCCACCAGCCGGAGCAGTTCCTCGTCGGTGCCGCTGAGCTCGCCTTCGGTGGTCATGGGGGACACCAGGGCGTTGACGATGGCGGGGTCGAGGGCGGTACCACCCGTGGCCACCGCCCGAATCGCCTGCACCAGCTGGTCGCCCTCGGCCAGGCGGTCCTTCAGCAGATAGCCGTAGCCCGCAGCGCCGTCGCTCAGCAGGGAGATGGCGTACTCCGGGTCGTCGTACTGCGAGAGGATGACCACGCCGGTGCCGGGGTGGCGCTTGCGCAGCTCCTTGGCCGCCTCGATGCCCTCGCGCTGGAACGTGGGCGGCATGCGGATGTCGGAGACCAACACCTGGGGTGCCGCCGCTTCGGCCCCTGCCAGGAGCGTGTCGAAGTCGGCGGCCACCCCAACGACCTCCAGGTCGGCCTCGCGGTTGAGCAGGGCCCGAACTCCCTCACGAACGATCAGGTTGTCGTCGGCCAGGAATACGGTGATGGCCATAGCTCTTGCCTGCGCCTCCTGTCGGCTATTCGACGGCGAGCTGGGCGAACATGACGGTCAGGTGCATGAGCTTCCTTCCAAGACGTTCTGACTCCGCCCATTTTCGCCCGCATTTGGGACACCGAACAAGGGCGCAGGCATGCGGACGGTGGTGGTGGTAACCCCCCTGATGCACGGCGGTCACCCCCCTTCCGCTCGTGGCGCTGGAGCCGTCGGGGAGGAACGCGGTCGGGCTGGATGGCGACAGATTCTCTGGCGGGAATGCCGGCCTGAACGGCGAACCGCCCGTAGGGATGGTTCCAGTCGTGCAACCCGATCTGACCGTGACTCTGGGCGGAGACATCGAGTCGCCAAATGGGTCCCGAACCGCGTGGCTACCTCCGACCTCCGGCTCGAAGAACCGACGGACGACCAAGGATGTTGCGATGGGGAAGGTGTTTCGTGGCCCATGGCTGGGGCGAGGCTCACCACGACGTGAACGTACAAGACGCTGAGGGCCGTCGACTGGTGGCCAGGGTTCGGCTGGGCGAGGGGTGGAGGGAGTCGCCGGCTTCGCGACATGGTGCCCCCCCAGTCGAGGACCCGGCCGATGTGGTCATCGCCACGAGACCGACCGGGGCCTGTTCGTTGTGGGCGTCGGTGCGGGGGAGCCACGAGGATGGAGGCGAAAAGGATCCCGACTCGACCTGCGAGACGGTCTACTGGCGCTTGCGCGGCGTCAAGAAGTACCTCCATAAGAGGACCAACTGGGCCACGATGACCCGCACCGGCTTCAAGACCTCCGAGAATTCAGAGGCTGCACCACCCGTCGGAATCCTGATCAGCGGCGCAGCGCTTCTAGACGCAGGGCCCGCGCCGCCCGCTGCAGCTCGCCTCCCGACCGTGTCTTCCGTTTGAGAGGGCGGTGGCACCTACCGCTGGAGTGCGCTCCTCCCGCGGGCCGAGCACCCGTGGCGGCGTGTCGATCCGTCGGCCCCCGGTTGCAATCGGGTACGAGCGGCGGGCGACGCTCAGCGCTCCGATCAGAGGAAATGCCGCTCCGAAAAACGTTGCGAACCGCAGTTCAACTCCCGCCTCGCCACGGCAACACCCCGGACCTAGGTCATCTCAAACCAGACTGCCTTGCCGCCGACCAAGCGTTCCACGCCCCAGGAGCTGGCGAGCAGGTCGACAAGATGGAGCCCTCGCCCGCTGGTGGAGTCGACGGGGACCATGCAGGGCTGTGGCACTCGTGGGTTCGGATCCTTCACCTCCACCCGCACGTGACCATCGGCCAGCTTCACCGTGACGTCGAAGTCACTTCGGGAGTGCATCATGGCGTTGCTGGCCAGCTCCGACGTCAGGAGGGCCACGTTGGCGAGGGTTTCCTCGTCCAGCGATCCGTCGAAACGTGCCAGTACGCCGTTGACGAAGTTGCGTGCGGCGCGGGCACTCCCGAGCTCGGGCTCGAATCTCCTCGTTTCCTCCACGACGAAGACATACCCCTATTTCGCCAGCGCTGCCCTCCAAGATCCGACCAGCGCTGCGGTCCAGTACAGGCGCCACCAGTACCTTGTGCACCACATGCCAACCGGAACAGGGACACCCGCCGAGATCTCGCAAACCTGACCGAGGCGTCCCACCTGGTGGTGCCCGACGACGTGCCAAGGCTGGTGGCGGAGGCCGCCGGAGGAGTGGGCGCCAGCGACGCCGCGCTGTACCTCGTCGATTACGAACAACGCATCCTCGTCCCATTGCCGAGCCCCGACGGATCGGAGCGGGAGGAGGTGGTGATCGATGCCACCCTGGCCGGGTGGTGCTACCGGACCCTCCAGATCCAGCGGACCATGGGCGAGGACGGTGGCACGCGGGTGTGGGCCCCGGTACTCGACGGCGTGGAGCGCCTGGGTGTGCTCGATCTCGCCTTCGAGGCGCAGGAGGCGGACTTCGACGAGGTCGCGGCCCTCGCCGGCCTGGTGGCTGAGGTGGTGATGTCCAAGCACGCCTACGGAGACCTCTTCGAACGTGTGCGGCGCCGCCGAACCATGTCGCTCGCCGCCGAGCTGGCTTGGAAGCTGCTGCCGCCCCTCACCTTCGGCACCGACCGACTGGTCATCAGCGGCGTACTGGCTCCCGTCTACCAGCTCGGAGGGGACTCTTTTGATTACGCGGTCGACGCCCACACCGCCCGGGTCTCGATCTTCGACGCCATGGGGCACGGCTTGGAAGCGGGACTGCTCGCCAGCGTCGCCATGGCTGCCGGCCGCAACAGCCGCCCCGCGGGAATGGATCTTGCCGCCTCGGCCGCGAGGATCGGCGCAGCGATCGACGCCGAGTTCGGTCCTGACCGCTTCGTGACCGCGGTGCTGGCCGACATTGACCTCGCCGGTGGGCGCTTCCGATGGTCGGTGTCAGGTCATCCACCACCCCTGCTCCTGCGAAACGGTCGGATTGTGAAGGTTCTCGAGGGCGAGATCGCGCCCCGCTCGGCGTCGGGGGGGCAGTGGTCGTGGCCGAGGAGATGCTCGAGCCCGGCGACCGGGTGCTGTTCTTCACCGACGGCGTAGTGGAGGCTCGCTCCGCCGACGGAGAGTTCTTCGGGGTCGAGCGCCTGGTCGACATGGTGGCCCGGACCTCGGCAGCGGCAACGCCTGCTCCCGAGACCATGCGACGCCTCCTGCACGCCATCGTCGACCACCAGGCCGGGGAGCTGCAGGACGACGCCACCATCGTCGTGGTCGAGTGGCGCCGTCCGGGGAGCCGCCTGCTCGACGTCTGAAGCGTTCGTCACCACGGAGTGTGCCCACCCGGGTGGTGTAAACGTGGTCAAGCGGGTGTGTTCCACGGGTGCCTGCTCGCCACCTCAGTGGTGCCCGAGTGCGGTGATACGTGCGTGCCCGGGTCCATCCCCTCCCGCGACCTCCTCCGCCAGTGCGCCGAAGGGCGGGAAGCGCCCCGCGGCCTACTTCGGGTTGGGCACCAACCGCCACGCCGATCGCTGATGGGGAGCGGGCCCTTCGCCGGCTGCGATTGCCCGCCTCGCCGTCAACGGCGTGAACGCGTTGCGAGTGCTCGGCGGGGTAGCCAGGCGGCCCGACTCGAGAAAACTGTCACTGACCCGTTCGGTCGTGGCCATGCCGGGTCTATCCAGCCGAGTCTGCCTCGCTGACGGCACCCGACCAATGGGTCGGCGCCCACACGGGCTGGAAGGGTCCCGATCGAGTTAGGCCTGGGCGTGTTCCTGGAACTCGAAGTCGCCGCAGCCCAGTTCTGTCTGGGCCATCGCTGTCCTTGGCAGGACGAAGACGGCGAGCAGGAGGGCCGTGGCGAGAAGTCGGTTCATTCGGCTCCGTAACCTTGGAGTGGGTCTAAGGTCCAGCTTCACTCATAAGCGGGTGGCCGAGGTGAGGAGTGGGACGAGGACGGTGGTCGATGCTGCGATGGGTCTAATGCTCGACCGTAAGCCTGTAGTGGGTCCAAGGTGTAGGGACCAGACCAACTTGCGATGATCATCGGCGTCGTCATAATCCGGAGAGGTTTGCTCGGTCAGGCCGCCGCTTTCCTCATCGCCTCCGGCTCGCCCGTCGTGGTCGCCCTCCACATGCCTTCCAGGCCGCAGCGATATCCGGCCCGCTCCTGGAGCGCGACACGCTCGGAGGTCTCCAGGGCTCTCCAGCGGTCGGGTCGGGCACGCAGTAACGGATCCACTACCCCGGCGAGCTGCCCAACGAGTTCGCTCTTGAGGCCCACGCCGCCCCCGTCAGCCTCGGCTAGAAGCGACCACCAACGGGTAGGGCGGGCATGTGTCATCTCGTAGCCGGCTGATGGTCAGTGGTGCCGGGGCCGGTATAGG
>DASZDM010000071.1:0-18202 GCA_035942015.1 Acidimicrobiales bacterium
GTTCTTCGCCGTGGGCGCCTTCGACACCACGCCCGACGCCGGTGTCCTGGCCTGGTCGCACGACACGCAGGGCGACGAGATCTACACGATGCGCTTCCGGAATCTGGCGGACGGCGCCGACCTCGACGACGTCATCGAGGGCACGTACTACGGCACGGCGTGGGCGGCCGACGGCCAGACCTTCTTCTACGTCCGTCCCGACGAGGCCATGCGCCCCTACCAGCTCTGGCGTCACCGGCTCGGCACGTCGGCGGACGATGACGTCCTCGTCTACACCGAAGACGACGATCGCTTCTTCCTGGGCGTCGGCACCACCAAGGACGAGCGCTTCCTGCTGCTCGGCCT
Organism: Acidimicrobiales bacterium; assembly: GCA_035942015.1. Taxonomy (GTDB): domain Bacteria; phylum Actinomycetota; class Acidimicrobiia; order Acidimicrobiales; family CADCSY01; genus JADDRA01. The sequence goes on from DASZDM010000071.1 coordinate 346, forward strand.
GGAGAGCAAGGTCACCAGCGAGGTGCGCGTCCTCGGCGCCGACGATCCCACCGGTGAGTTCCGGGTCGTCGAACCCCGCCGTCAGGATGTCGAGTACGGCTTGGAGCACTGGAACGGCCGATTCCTCATCGTGACCAACGCCGACGGGGCCGAGAACTTCAAGCTGGTGTCCGCGCCGGTCGAGTCGCCCGGTCGCCAGAACTGGAAAGAGGTCGTGGGGCACCGGCCGGAGATCATGTTGAGCGGGATCGACGTCTTCGCCCGCCATCTGGTGCTCTTCGAGCGATCGGAGGGGCTCCGCCGAATACGGGTCCGGCAGCTGGCGGACGATGGCCTTGCCGGTGACGACCACGTCATCGAGCAGCCCGAGGAGGTGTCGACCGCCGGCGGCGGAGCCAATCCCGAGTTCGACAGCACCATCCTGCGCTACGGCTACACCTCGATGGTCACCCCGTCGTCGGTCTTCGACTACGACATGGACAGCCGGGAACGGACGTTGCTGAAACAGCAGCCCGTCCTCGGCGGCTACAACCCCGATGCCTACGTCACCGAGCGGTTGTGGGCCACCGCTGACGACGGCACTGCCATTCCGATCTCGGTGGTGCGCCGCGCCGACCGGATGCGAGAAGTCACCGCCCCGGCCCTGCTGTACGGCTACGGGTCCTACGAAGCGAGCATGGACCCGGGGTTCTCCTCAGCCCGGCTCAGCCTGCTCGACCGGGGGTTCGTGTTCGCCATCGCCCACGTGCGCGGCGGCGGGGAGATGGGCCGGCGCTGGTACACCGAAGGCAAGCTTCTCGACAAGCGCAACACCTTCGAGGACTTCATCGCCTGCGCCCGGTATCTGGTCGAACAGGGGTGGACCAGTCCCTCCCGACTCGCTATCCGAGGCGGCAGCGCCGGCGGGCTGCTCGTAGGGGCGGTGTTGCACCTGGCGCCCGACGCCTTCGGGGCCGCAGTGGCCGAAGTTCCCTTCGTCGACGTGTTGGAGGCGATCCTCGACGCCTCCCTGCCGCTCACGGTGCTCGAGTGGGAGGAGTGGGGCAACCCGGTGGACTCGGCCGAGGTCTACGCCTACATGAAGGGCTACGACCCGTACCTCAACGTGGCCGCCCGCGACTACCCGCCGCTCCTGGTGACCGCCGGCATCAACGACCCGCGGGTGCCCTACTGGCAGCCGGCCAAGTGGGTGGCCAGGCTGCGGGCCACCAAGACGGATACGAATACCCTGCTGCTCAAGACCGAGATGGGAGCGGGCCACATGGGCCCCTCCGGCCGCTACGACGCGTGGCGTGACGAGGCCCTGGTCTACGCTTTCCTGCTCGACGCCCTGGGCGTCGAGCCACCGAAAGCCCCGCCGGGCCCCTTCGGGTAGGTGCTCTCCGGCCGTTCCGCAGGCCACTGCGCAGGCGGTGCGCACTTACATGTGCGCTAGTTCCGGAAACCGGAAGTTTCAGACACGAGACGCGGAGGACGCTGCCGTGCAGCCGAGCCCGCGGGAGTGGGACGCCGCCGTGTACGACCGGGTGGCACTTCCCCACCACGACTGGGCGGCGGTGGTGCTCGACCGCCTTGAGTTGTCCGGGGACGAGACCGTGCTGGACGCCGGTTGCGGGAGCGGCACGGTGACCGAGCAACTTCTGAATCGGCTCCCCGGCGGGAGGGTTGTCGCGGTGGACGGTTCGGCCGGCATGCTGCAAGAAGCTCGTCGACGCCTGGCCCCGTCCGTGCACCAGGTGTCGTTCGTCCACGCCGACCTGGCTCAACGCCTCCCGGTCCAGCCGGTCGACGCGGTCGTCTCCTCGGCGACGTTCCATTGGATTCCTGACCACCGTGCCCTCTTCACCAACCTGGCCGATGTGCTCCGCTCCCGCGGCCGCCTCTCAGCTCAGTGCGGAGGTGCCGGCAACGGGGCCTCGGTACAGCGTGCCCTCGACGAGCTCGGCTTCGCCGGGCCCGATCCCTGGCACTTCGCCACGCCGGAGCAAACGGAGGCCGACCTCTCGGCCGCCGGCTTCGTCGGCATACAGACCTGGCTCACTCCCGCCCCGGCACCAATTCCGCCGCAGGACCTCGAGCCTTACCTGGCCGCCGTGGTGCTCGGCTCTCACCTGGAGCAGCTTCCCGAAGCTGAACGCCACGCCTTCGTCCGAGCGGTGGCTGAGCGCCTCCCCGGCCCCGAGATCGACTACGTCCGCCTCAACCTGGTGGCTCGGCTCCCGTAGCGGGCGCAGTGCGCCCTAGGGCAGCCGGGAGAACCAGACCAAGGACGTGCCTGCCGCCAGAAGAGCCAAGAGAAAGGCCGCGCCGGCGAACCAGCTGCCGATCTCCCGCTGCTCGCTCTCATAGCCGATGGAACTTCCGATGTCCTGATAGACGGAGGTGAGCTCCTCGGTGGTGGCGGCTTCGAACGACGTGCCTCCGGTGCCGTCGGACAGGGTGGCTAGGGCCTCCTCGTCGACAGCCACGGGGATGGTCTGGCCTTGATAGACGATCGTCCCGCCGGGCGTCCCGAACGCGATGGTGGTCACCGGTACCTCCGCCTGGCGGGCGGCCTCGATGGCAAGCTCGTTCGGTGCCCCGACCTGCGTCTCACCGTCGGAGAGCAACAGGATGTGCGCAGGCACGGGCGGGCCGTCGACGGCCTCGGGCGCTGTCTCGATGGCATCGAGTGAGGTCAGCACGGCATCGCCGATGGCGGTGGACTCGGCCAACTCCAGGTGTTCGATGGCCTCGATGACCGGTTCTCGGTCGGTGCTGGGCGGTACCAGCACCTGCGCCGAACCGGCAAAGGCCACCAGCCCCAGGTTGATGGGCTCGGGCAGCAACTCGGTGAACGTCGTGGCCGCCTCCTTGGCCGAAGCGAGCCGGGAGGGCTCGACGTCGGTGGCGGCCATGGAGATGGAAACATCGATGGCGAGGACGATCGTGGCCCGCTCCCGGGGAACCAGCTCGGCCCGGGCGGGACGAGCCAAGGAGAGCACCATCCCGGCCAGTGAGAGCAACAACAGTGCGGCGGGAAGGTGGCGCCGCCAGCCCGGTCGCTTAGGCGCGACCGAACCGAGCAGAGCCACGTTGGTGAAGCGCACGGCGTAGCGCTGACGGCCCCGGACCTGCACCACCACATAGGCCGCGGCCACGAAGAGGACGACCGGCAGAAGCAACAGCCGGTCGCCGGCCAGAAATGTCATGGGGCGGCCGCGACCACCCGACCGGCGGCGGCGGGAGCCGCCCGACGCCGCCGTCGTCGGCGCTCGACGAAGCCGACCAGGTCGAGCAACCAGTCCCGGTCGGTGCGGAGCACCAGGTGGTCGGCTCCGGCCGCCCGCACGGACGACGCCGTCTCCTGGCGCTGGCGCGACGCCGCTTCGCTGTACCGAGCGCGAAGGCGGCGATCACCGGTCTGGACCTCCAGATGTTGCCCGGTCTCAGGGTCGACCAGCGCCAGGATCCCCACATCGGGCAGCTCGAGCTCCCGCGGGTCGAGTACCTCCACGGCAATGACGTCGTGGCGCCGGCACAGCGCCCGCAGCGAACGCTCCCAACCGGACACACCCACGAAATCGCTCACCACCACCACCATGCCCCGACGTCGAGCAACTCGTTCGCAGGCCTGCAGGGCCCCGGCCAGGTCGGTGCCGCCTCCGCCGTCGACCCGAGGCAGGGCGGCAACCCGGTGCAAGAGCGCCAGCAGGTGGTCTCGGCCGGGACGAGCGGGGACCGTGACAGGTGCCTCGGCGTTGAGGATGACAGCGCCGAAACGATTGCCGACCCGGGCGGTGAGATGGCCCACAGCGGCGACAGCGGCGATGGCCAGGTCCCGCTTTTCACAGTTGGCGGTGCCAAAATTGAGACTGGCCGACAGATCGGCCACGACCCAGGTCTCCAGTTCCCGATCGGCGATGGGAGTCCGCACGTGGGCCTCTCCGGTACGGGCGGTGACGTTCCAGTCCATCGAACGGACATCGTCACCCGGTTGGTAGGCCCGTGCGTCTCCCGGCTCGCTTCCGTGACCCGGCAACAGGCCTTGGTAGTCGCCGTGGAGGATGCCGTCGAGGCGCCGCGTCACGGTCAGCTCGAGACGGCGCAGCAACGTGGCCGTGCCCTCCCGACCGCTTCCGGTCGGCGTCGCCGCCCGGTCGGCGCTCACCGTGTGCCGACGACGTCGGCCCGACGGGCCTCGACCAGCGGAGCCGTCACCACGGAGAGCACGCGCGACAGCACCGAGTCGGCTTCCACTCCCTCGGCCAGGGCCTCATAGGACAGCACCAGGCGATGGCGCAACACATCGAACGCCACGTCGAAGACGTCCTGAGGCACGGCGTAGTCCCGACCCCGCAACAGCGCCAACGCCCGCCCGGCGGCCACCAACCCAAGGCTCCCCCGGGGACTGGCGCCGTAGGCGATGTAGGGAGCGAGCTCGGCCAACCCGTGGTCGGCGGGTGACCTGGTGGCCAGTACCAGTCGCACGGCGTAGTCGGTGACCCCGGCGTCGACGAACACCGCGTCGGCGGCCTCCTGCAGCCTGACCAGATCAGCGATCTCGATGACCTGGCCGGCGGCCGGCGGGCGCACTCCCATCCGTCGCACCACCTCCGTCTCCTCGCTGTGGCTGGGATACCCCACCACCAGCTTCATCAAGAAGCGGTCGCGCTGGGCCTCCGGCAGGGGGTAGACCCCCTCGCTCTCGATGGGGTTCTGGGTAGCGAGCACGACAAACGGCAGGGGCACGGCGTGGGTGATGCCGCCGATGCTCACCTGGTGCTCCGCCATGACCTCGAGGAGGGCGGACTGCACCTTGGCCGGGGCCCGGTTGATCTCGTCGGCCAGCACGAAATTGGCGAAGACGGGTCCGAGCTCCACGTCGAAGCTCCCCGAGCCCGGCCGGTAGATCCGGGTACCGACGATGTCGGAGGGAATGAGATCCGGCGTGAACTGGAGGCGCACGAAACTGCCACCGACGGTCGACGCCACCGTCTCGATGGTGAGCGTCTTGGCCAGTCCGGGCACCCCTTCGATGAGGCAGTGCCCACGCGCGAGGAGGCCCACCAGCAGGCGCTCGAGCAGCCGGTCCTGACCGACGATGACCTTCTTGGCCTCGAAGAGCACCCGCTCCAACAGCGCCGCCTCCTCGGTGGCGGGTGCGGATCGGACGGCGGCACTGTGGTCACTCACCTCGGCCACGCTACCGGTGGCCGTGCGGGCGGGATCGTCAGGCATCCAGCAGGAGCGCCCGGATCCCGAGGCCCATGAGGAACAGACCGCCCAGGCCGTACAGGAGGTAACGGTGGCGCTCGAGCTGGGCCCGGTAGGAGTACAGGATCGCCACCGTGATGATGGCGACGAAGCCGTAGAACATGTGGAACTCGTCGGCGTCGCGGTTCTCAGCGGCGATCATCGCCACCCCGAAGCCGACCTGGAGGAAGATGGCGACCTCGACGAGGACTGTGAGCCACCACAGTTCCCGGGTGCGCAGGCGCGGGACCCAGTGCGCGCCCAGCGCCCACGACCCCGCCACGGCGTTGCCGACGATGACCACCCACGCCCCCGTGACGTGGAGATCGAACAGGTTCAGTTGACGCCCTCCGTGCCACCCACCGTCTCGAACCCTACGAGCGGCCGGGGCGCACCGGGCGCCTGTCGGCCCTCAAGAGATCCGGTTCTCGCGCCGATGAACGGGGTACCGTCAAAACGAGGCGGAACGTCAACGGCTGTGCGGGTACGCACCGCAGAGGAGGAACATCATGGGAATCGGAGTCAGCGTATTTCTACTGGCCGTTGGGGCCATCTTGGCCTTCGCCGTGGACCTGACCGTATCCGGTCTCGATCTCGACACCGTGGGGGTCATTCTGATGATCGTCGGCGCCCTGGGTCTGTTGATCTCGGTGCTGTTCCTCAGCAGCTTTTCGCCCTACGGCGACCGCCGAGGCGACCGGGAGACCGTCGTCCGGGAAGAGCGCTTCTAGCAGGATCGCTTCGCTCGCAGCTACATCCGCTCGAGCAGCTGGGCCTTCTCGGCCTCGAACTCCTCTCGGGTCAGCACCCCCCGCCGGCACAGTGCATCCAGGCGCTCCAGCTGCTCGACGAGCGACAGGCTGCCTGAGCCACGATCACCCGCCGGTGACACGCACCCCTGGTTGGCCTCGATCTGGTGGTAGATGTCGTTCTGCACCGATGAGGGTCGGGGGATGTCGCTGAAGGCTTGGCGGCCTCGCTCACCCCCGGACTCGATGACCAGGTCGCCGCAGCGCAGGACCCGCTCCACCATCGACTGGCGGAAGAACACGGTGTTGACCCGCTCGAGGGGGATCTCGGTGCCCTCCTTGGCCACGATGCCCTTACGGTGAATCAGGCGGTCGCTGGTCACCACGAAATTGGTGGTCGCCCACCGGGCGTAGCGAACGACGAAACGGACGAGCGCCACGAGCGTCACCACCGCCGCCAGGATCTGGAGCCACTCGTGCCAGCCGGCCGCGCTGAGGCCGACCAGGAAGCTGACCGACGCGGCCAGGGCGATGGCCGGGAGGGCAAAGAACGACCAGTGGGGCCTGAGGTCGAGAATGATCTCCTCACCGTCGTTGAGGAGCCTCGACGGAAAGGCCATCGACGGAATGCTACCCAGGGTCGACGGGCCTCTTCAGGGCCCGGCGCGGGCCCTCAGCGGTAGGACCGCCGACGAAAGACCCGCTCGGCCGACACCAGCCGGTCGAGGAACAAAAGGCCGTCCAGGTGATCGAGCTCATGCTGGGCAGCCCGAGCCTCGAAGGCGTCCATCTCCAGTTCCCGCTCCTCCCCCTCGGGCGTCAGGCCCCGCAGCACCATCGACGGCACCCGGGCGACGTCGCCGGTGAGATCGGGCACGCTCATGCAGCCTTCCCGACCGATCTCGGCCGGCGCAGCCGTCGCTTCCACCAGCTCGGGATTCAACAGCACCACTTCGCCGTGGCTGGATCGGGCCTTCGGATGGCCACTGACGTCGAGACAGAACGCCCGGAGCGAGACCCCGATCTGGGGCGCAGCCACACCGACGCTGTGGGCGGACGCCCGCATGGTGTCGAGGAGGTCGGCAGCGAGCGCCCGAGCAACGTCGTCAATGACGTCGACCCTCTCGCACGGCCGGCCGAGAACGGGATGGGGAAGGAACAGAACGGGCCGGATCAACTACAGGATGTCTGCGTCGTCGGGCCGGACGTGGACCTCGACGCCCAGCGTGGCACCCAGAGCGGTCAGCTCCTCGACCAGCGCTTCGACGTCGGCTGAGGCGCCCACGGTGATCCGTAGCAGCAACACATAGGCGGCCTGCATGGGGCTTGCGACCACACGCGTGCTGAGGTCGACCACGTTGGCACCGTGGTGAGCCAGCAGGGCCGTCACCTGGTGCACGATGCCGGGCCGGTCGGCGCCGTGCACTGAGACCGACCAGGTCGAGGGTTCTTCCGTTGAGCCGGTGCCGTTCTCGTCGTCGCCCCCCGCACCGACGTCGGCTACCGGTCGTACCACCACGCTCAGACCCAGGTCGGCGACGCCGGCGGCCAGGTCCGCCTCGAGCGCCTCCACCGGTTGATCGTCGGGAATCTCGACCAACAGCATCATGGCGAAGTGACCGCCGAGGATGGTCATGGCGCTGTCCTCGAGGTTGCCGCCGTGGTCCATGAGCACCCCGGTTACGCCGGCAACCATGCCGGGACGATCGGCGCCGAACGCGGTGACAGCGACGCGGGCCATTGGCGGTGACGGCCTCAGGCCCAGCCGAGTTCGTCGAGGCGTCGGTCGTCGATTCCGAAGTGGTGCGCCACCTCGTGGATCACCGTCACCCGCACCTCGTCGATCACCTCAGCCTCGTTGTCGCACCGTCCGCAGATGGAGCGACGATAGACGGTGATGCGGTCGGGCATGACCAGACCCCCGTAGGTCTCCCGTTCGGTGAGGGGCACTCCTTCGTAGAGCCCGAGCAGTCCTCTGGGCGATCCGTCCCTGACCTGAACGATGACGTTCTCCATCAGGCGCCCCAGCTCCTCGGGGATCTCGTCGAGGGCGTCGGCAACCAGTTCCTCGAAGCGATGCAGGGGCACGTCGATCACGGGGCGAAACTACCGGCGAGGGTCAGGACCTGCGCCGGGCCCTACGGGAGCATCAGATGGAAGTCGCCGAACTCGTGGCCCAGGTAGCCCGCTTCAGCAGCGGCTGCGTAGCTTCGCTCCAGGAGCGGGAGGCCGGCCACCGCGTGCAGCAGTTGGAGGTGGGATGCCGTTGGCTCGTGCCATCCGGTGACCAGACCGTCCACCACCTGCACCCCCCGCTCGGGGGTGACGATGAGCTCGGTCCATCCTCGGGCGGGACGCACCACCCCGGCGCTTTCGGCCGCGCTCTCCAGCGCCCGAGTGACCGTCGTGCCCACGGCCACCACGCGGCTCCCACGCCGGTGCGCGTCGTTGATCACCTCGGCCGTCGGCGCCGGCACCTCGTAGCGCTCGGGGTACGGAGGCTCACCGATCTCCTGGCTGGACACGCCGGCGTGCAGTGTCACCGGCACGACGAGGACACCTCTGACCACCAGGTCGGTCACCAGCTCGTGGGTGAATCCGCGTCCGGCGCTGGGCATCTCGGCGCTGCCTGGATGGCGGGCGAATATGGTCTGGTACGCGGCCAATGGCCACGGCTGCTCGGCAGACCCGTAACGGATGGGCCGACCGGCGCGGGCCAAAAAGCCGAGAACCCCACCGGGCAGATCGAGCGAAGCAGCCCACAGTCTGGAGGGCAGGCGGTTGCCGCCAGGGTAGGTGTCGTCCAGCACGAGCCGCCCGCCACCCGACAGGTGCACGTGCTGGCCGAGCCGGCCCTCGTCGAAGGGGACGCTGCCGGCTCCGCACCGCCGTCGCAGCTCGATCACCCACCGTCCATCCGCCAGCTCGCTCGACAGGTGAACGAGCAGGCCGTGCTGCCCCGAACTCTCCGCCGGAACCGCGGCGGGGAGAGTCTGGGAGGTGTTGACCACGACCACGTCACCGGCCCGCAGGTACGACCCCAGGTCGGAAAAGGTGGCGTGCTCGAGGCGCTCGTCACCCCGCCAGGCGACGAGGAGCCGACGTCCAGCTCTCTCCGGCCCATCGGCTGCACCCAGCGACGCCACCCGACCGGAGATGCCCGAGGCGACACCGGTGTCGGTCATTGGGCCGCCGGGACCAGGTCCCGGGCGAGGTACCGCCCGCTCGGGAGGTCACCGTCGATGAGCATCCGCAGCCCGGGCACGCTGTCCTCGGGTGGACGCCGGTCGGACAGGTCCTCGCCGGGGAAGGCTTCGGCCTGCATACGCGTGCGCATGTCGCCGGGGTCCACCTGGTACACCCGCAGCTCGGGGTGCTCGACGGCCAGCACGGCGGCCAGGTGCTGCAGGGCGGCCTTGGAAGACCCGTAGCCCCCCCACCCCTCGTAGGCCTCCACGGCCGCATCGGACGTGATCGCCAAGATGCGGCCACCCGGGCGGAGCCGTGACAACGCCAGTTGCGTCAGGGCCAACGGGGCCATCACGTTCACGGCGTAGACGTGGCCCAGCGCGTCCAGGGGATAGTCGGCCAACCGGGGCTGGGGGCTCGGACCCAGGACGCTGGCGTTGTGCACCAACACATCGAGCCCGGACTGTCCGCCGAGGTCGTCGACCGCCGCCAGAAGGGCCCGGCGGTGCACCGGGTCGGTGACGTCCCCGGCCAACGCCCGTACGCGGGCGGTGGCTGCGAGCTCGGAGGCGGCGGCGGCCAGGGCCGAGGGCTCCCGGGCGTCGATGACGAGGGACCAGCCGGCATCGGCCAGGTCTCTCGCCAGCGCCAGCCCCAACCCGCGGGAAGCGCCGGTGACAAGCGCAAGGCGACGAGAGGTCATGACCCTGAAGCTACGTTCGGCGCCGGCGGGCCACGCCCGCCCTCCGGCCGATTTCCCCTCGGTCCTGCTGCCTACTCCGGAGGTCCGAGGCCGTGGCGGACCGCCCACAGGGCGGCCTGAGTGCGGTCGCCGAGGCGGAGCTTGGACAGGATGTTGGAGACATGGGTTTTCACCGTTCGCTCCGACACGTACAGCTCGGCGGCAAGGGCCCGGTTGGACCTTCCGCCGGCCAGCAGGCGGAGCACCTCGATCTCGCGGGGGGTCAACCCCTCCAGGTCCCCCGTCGACGCGGAGGCCCTGGAGACCTCGGCCATCACCCGCGTCGTCACTGCCGGGCTGAGCGTCCCCTCCCGCCGGTAGGCCGCCCGGACCGCCGCCTCCAACTCGGCGGGTGCCACGTCCTTCAGGAGATATCCGACCGCGCCTGCCGCGACGGCCGGGATTACGTCGTCCTCGGAGGAGAAACTGGTCAGCACCAATGTACGAACCTCCGGGTGCTGGGTCGAGATGCGGCGGATCGCCGCAACCCCACCCTCGCCCGGCATGACGAGATCCATGACCACGACGTCGGGACAGAGCCGGCCTACCTCCGTCAACGCCGTCTCACCGTCGGCTGCCTCCCCCACCACGTCGATGCCCTGTCGAGACGACAGGAACGATCGCAGACCTTGGCGCACCACGGGGTGATCGTCCACGACGAGAACGCGGATGACGCCGGCTTCATCAACCATGAGAGGGAATCGTCACTGACACCGTCGTACCCCGCCCTGCTCGAGAAGTGACGACCACTGTCCCGCCCAGGGCCTGGGCCCGCTCGCGCATCGAGGTCAGCCCCAAGCGCCGGGCCCGTATCGAGCGAGCCTCGGGGTCGAAGCCGACCCCGTCGTCGGCCACGGTAGTGGTGACGCTGTCCCCGTTCGCCTCGATGGCGACCTCGACCCGGCGGGCCGCAGCGTGGCGCACGACGTTGGACAGAGCCTCCTGCACGATCCGAAAGAGTCCCGTCTCTGCTTCCGGCTCCAGACGCTTCTCCGAGGTGGCCACCAGAGCCACCGACAAGCCGTGGATGCGCCGCAACACCTGGAGGTGCTTGGCCAGCGTGGCCACGAGCCCGTCCTCCTGCAGGGCCGGGGGACGGAGCTCGAACACCAGCGACCGGAGTTCGGCCACTGCCGCCTGGGCCAGCTCCTGGATCCGGGCGATCTCGACACGGGCCGCGGCCGGATCGTCGTCCACGAGGGAGGCGGCCACCTCAGCCGTCAGCGAAAGGCCGAACAACGTCTGCACGGTGGCGTCATGCAGCTCCCGGGCGAGCCGGGACCGTTCCTCGACGATGCTGAGCTCCCGGCTGGCTTCGAGCAGGCGGGCCTGCTCGATGGCCACGGCGGCGTGGGCGCCGAGCAGGCCGATGAGGCGCTCATCGGCCTCTTCGAAGGAACCTCCGTCGAGCTTGTCGGCCAGGTACAGCGCTCCCACGATATCGCCCTTGAACAGGAGAGGTACGCCGAGGAACGCACCCATACGAGGGTGGGCCTCGGGCCACCAAGTGAACCGTGGGTCGGCCTTAACGTCATCGCTCCGGTAGGGAATCGGGTCGACCAGCAGAGACCCGAGGAGGCCGTGGGTCCGGGGAAGCGGTCCTATGGCGTCGATCATCTCGTCGCTCATGCCGGCGGTGAGGAACGCCGAGAAGCCGTCGCCCTCGGCGTCGGGGATACCGAGTGCGGCGTAACGAGCTCCGGCGAGCTCCCGGGCGGCGACCACGAGCCGCTGGAGGACGGCCTGTACCGAGCGCTCACCGGCCACGCCCAGGATCACATCGCTGACCGCCGCCAGGGCCACCTCGGTGGGCGAGGAGACCGAAGTCACAGTCGCCATTCTGGCAGGCTGGCGCCATGGGAATCTTCGGACCCGAATTGGCGCTGGTCGTCGTACTGCTTGTCGTCAACGCGGCCTTCGCCGGGAGCGAGATCGCCCTGGTGTCGTTGCGCGAGGGCCAACTGCGCCGCCTCGCCGGCGCCGGGGCACGGGGCGAAGTCCTCGCCCGGCTGGCTCGGGACCCCAACCAGTTCCTCGCCACCATTCAGATCTTCATCACCCTGGGTGGCTTCCTGGCCTCCGCCGCCGCTGCCGCCTCCTTTGCCGAACCGCTACGCGAGTCGCTGTCCTTCCTCGGTGCGGGCGCCGAGCCCACCGCCGTCATCCTCGTCACGCTGGTGCTCACCTACTTCAACCTCGTCTTCGGCGAGCTGGCGCCCAAGCGGGTGGCGCTGCAGCGCTCGGAACGGTGGGCGTTGCGGGTGGCCCGGCCCCTGGCGGCTCTGTCGGTGCTCTCACGCCCGGCGGTGTGGCTGCTGAGCCACTCGACCGACCTCGCCGTACGGGCGATGGGCGGAGATCCAAACGCCCAGCGCGAAGAAGTCACCGAAGAGGAGATCCGTGACATGGTGGCCACCCAGGCGGCCTTCAGTCCCGACCAACGGGGGCTCCTGGAAGGAGTGTTCGAGCTCGACGAGCGCACCCTGCGTCAGGTGCTCGTGCCACGTCTCGACGTGGTGGCCTACGAAGAGCACCAGCCCGCACCCGAGGTTCTCGAGGAAATGGTCCGTACCGGGCACTCTCGTGCACCCGTGCACCAGGGGGACCTCGACCGGGTGGTGGGAGTCGTGCACCTACGTGACCTCGTCGGCGCCTCCCAGGCGGTGGGTGCGCTCGCCCGTCCCGCCCTGGTGCTGCCCGAGACGGCACGGGTACTCGACGCCCTGCGCCGCCTGCAGGCCGATCGCCAGCAGATCGCCGTGGTGGTGAGTGAGCATGGCGGTGTCGAAGGTCTGGTCACCATGGAAGACCTGGTAGAGGAGATCGTCGGAGAAATCTACGACGAGTTCGACCCGGACCTGGCCACTGCCCAGCACAACGAGCGGGGCGAGCTCGTCCTGCCGGGGTCATTCCCGGTGCACGATCTCGCCGACCTGAATGTCGAGCTTCCGGGGGGTGACTACGCCACCGTCGCCGGACTGGTGCTGGACCGACTCGGCCATCTGCCCGTGGTCGGCGAGGTGGTGGAGGTCGGCAGCTGGCGCATCGAGGTTCTGGACATGAAGCGACGGGCTATCTCCCAGGTACGGCTGCAGCCCATCGACAGCTAGCAGTACTCCGCTGTCAATACACTAGGTATGATTTGTCTATAGCGTGCGTTACTAAGAACAAAACAGCTCTAGCCTCCCGGCACTATCGCACCATGGACGGGCTTCCTAGTATCTGCCGGCGACGATGTCCGTGGACAAGGGGAGGCTCATTTTGGTGCTCTGGTGGATAGGCAATCTGCTCCTGCTGGCAGTCGTGATCCCGGTCGTGATCTTGTTGCTGAACCGGGTGGTGCGACCGACCAGAGAGATCAAGCAGTACGCCGACGACGTGCTCGATCACGGCGTCAAGCTCACGGGGACGCTCGACTGCGTCCCGGTCCTGGCCACGACTTGCGAGCTCACCGCGGCAGCACGGCTGAACGTGACCCGCTACGGCCTGGCCCTGGCCCGGATGCTCGAATCCGGCACCGGCCGAGAAAACACCGGACGACGAGAAAGGCTGAGGGCACGCTGATGGGTGCAGCAACCGTGGTGACGTTGATAGGCGTATTCCTGGTGGTGGCCGCCTTGGCCCTGTATCTCAGCTACATCGCGCTCACCTTGCGTGATGTGAGCTTCACGCTCGGCACGATCATCATCGGAGTCCGGGCCATCGTGAACCAGACCACTCCGGTCCCTACCTATGTAGGCACCATCCTGAGCGATGTCGTGGCCATCGATCAGGCGGCCAAGCAGCTCTTGTCGTGGGGCAAGCCGACTGTCGGGACATCGGCCGAGCGTCCGGCGCTGAACCGGTGAGGCTCCCACGGCGCAAGAGCGCCCAGGCTGTCGAGGAAGGCCCGATGCCATCCGCCCCGTCTGACGAGGCAGATGGCACCACCCGCCGGCGGGTGTTGCGCGCCACGCGCAGCACCACCGCGGACACGTCCACTGAGAGCGACGCATCCGCTGGGGAGAATCCGTCGCCGGCCGGAGCTGCGCCGGTGGATGGGTCCAACGGAGCATCCGCCTCCGACGACCCGAGGTCTCGCAAGGGTCGGCTTCGAGCGCTGATCGACGAGCAGGTAGCGGAGTCGCGACAGGAGGCCGAGCGCCAGGCGGCGTTCGAGCTCGGCCAGTTCATGGAGCCGGCTCGCCAACAACTGCTCCTCAACGTCCCGGGATCTTCATCGCCCGAGGAGGCCGAGGCCATCCTGACCAGCCAGGCAGCCGCGGTGCTGGACAGGCCGGTCGAGGTCGAACCTGAGACCGTGGTCGACCTGCGCAACCCTCCGTCGATGCGGGCCTATCCACCAGCGGAGAAGCTCTCCAACCGGGTACTCCGACTGGCCGATCGGCACTGGACCAAGCCCAGGCGGCGCCCTCCGGCCGAGATCGTGGCCGAGCAGGCCGTGCGCAACGAGGAGGAGTTCGCCCGCCGCCCGGTGGGCACGCAGCGCTGTTTTGCCCTGCGGGGATCGCTCCGCTGCCGCGGGGTGTTTGCCTATCGCTCCGATCAGCAGGCTGACGGCTCGCTCATCGCGTGTCCCAGCTGTGGCGCCGCTCACTCCTGGGATCCGGACACCGAGACGTGGCTCCACCGGTCCGAGGAGGCGTTGGGTCGAGGCACCGAGAGGAGCGCGGTTACGACCGGCACCTAGATGACCTCTCGACTCAACCCGTACATCAGCTTCGACGGCAACGCCCGGGCCGCCATGGAGTTCTACGAGGGCGTCTTCGGTGGCACGTTGACACTGCACACCTTCGGCGACTTCGGCGGCGATGGCGGTCCGGACGCCGACAAGATCATGCACGGCATGCTCGAGACGGGCAGTGGGCTCACCCTCATGGGTGCCGACACGCCGCCCGGGATGGAACACCAGCCCGGGAACAACATCTCGGTCAGCCTGAGTGGCGACGACCCCGTTGAACTGCGGGGCTACTGGGACAAGTTGTCCAGCGGCGGCACCGTCTCTGTTCCTCTCGAAACGCAGATGTGGGGGGACGAGTTCGGCATGTGCCTGGACCGGTTCGGGATTCCGTGGATGGTCAACATCGCCGCCTCGCAGGCCTGACGCCAGGGTTCAGCGATCGGTCAGCGGAAGCCGCCCCTGCGCCTCGCGATAATGTCCGGCGATGACACCGACTGACGTCACGCCGCCAGGATCAGGAGCGACCGGAGCGGAGCTCGACGCCGACAGCCTCGCCCTGCACCTACTCACGACTACCCAGGCGGCGGCCATGGCGTGCCTGCCCTGGGTCGGCCGGGGCGACAAGGTTGCGGCTGACCAGGCCGCCGTCACGGCCCTGCGCTCGGGACTGGCCTCTGTTCCCGGTCAGGGTCGCGTGGTGATCGGCGAGGGGGAGAAGGACGACGCCCCGATGTTGTACGTGGGCGAGGAGTTGGGCACCGGAACGGGGCCGGGATGGGATCTGGCCGTGGACCCCTTGGAAGGAACCAACTACTGCGCCCGAGGGGCGGAAGGGGCCATCGCCGTGCTCTCGGTCACCCGGCGAGGAGCGATGTGGGGAACATCGGGCTGGTACATGGACAAGCTGGTGGTAGGCCCAGGCGCCGCTGGCTCCATTGACATCGAGGCCCCCATCGAGGACAACTTGCGCCGGGTGGCAGACGCGCTGGGCAAGGACGTCGACGACCTCGTCACGATCGTGCTCGACAAGCCGCGCCACCGAGAGCTCATCCCGCGGATTCGGGCGGCCGGCGCCAAGGTGGTCGAAATCGCCGACGGGGACGTCATGGGATCGTTGCTGGCGTTGGTGCCCGGTGGCGGTGCTGACATCTCCCTCGGGGTGGGCGGTGCACCCGAAGGCGTGCTCACCGCCACCGCCGCCCGTCTACTCGGCGGCGAGATGCAGGGCCGGCTGTCGCCCCAGAGCGATGAGGAGCGCGAGCTCCTGGCTGGCGATGGGGTCGAGATCGACGCTGTACTCAGCCTCGACGACCTGGTGGCGGGCGACGACTGCGCCTTCGTGGCCACCGCGGTGACGAACAGCTCCCTGCTCTCGGCCCCAGTGTCCACGCTGGACGGCTGGCGCACCTCGTCGGTGGTCATCACCCCCCGCCACCGGCCGCTTTTCGTGGAGGCGCTTGTGCTTCCACCAGGCTCCGCGGCCTACGATGCCCCCACTCAGATCCATCGTCCCGAGCAGAGGTAGAGATGCCCGACAAGCAGATGGCGATCCAGCGAGCGGCACAGAACAGCGGCACCGGCACCGGCCGGCCCACGATGCTGGCCATCGCCGGTGACAGCGCCGCCGGCAAGACCACGCTGACCAAGGGCCTCGTCTCCGCACTGGGCGCCGACCGGATCACGGCCATGTGCACCGACGACTATCACCGGTTCGACCGTGAAGAGCGCAAGTCAAAGCCGTTCACGCCCTTGCATCCCGACTGCAACTACCTCGAGATCATGGAGCAGCACCTGGAGCTGCTCTCGATGGGCCAGCCCATCCTCAAGCCTGTCTACAACCACGCCAACGGCACCCTGGACCGGCCGGAGCTGATCGAGCCCAGGGAGTTCGTGGTCATCGAGGGCCTCTTCCCTCTGTGGAGCAAGCGCTCCCGGGTCTGCTTCGACGCCACCGTGTACCTGGACCCGCCCGAAGAGATCCGCCGGGCGTGGAAGGTGCAGCGAGACACCGCCAAGCGCGGCTACACCGAGGACCAGGTGCTGGCCGACCTCGACAAGCGCGAGCCCGAATCGGCGGCCTACATCCGACCGCAGCGTGCCAACGCCGACATCGTCGTGCAGTTCTCTCCCATCCTCTCCAGGGGCGAGACGGCCAAGGACCCTCTCAGTGCCACCCTGCTCCTGCGCCCCACCATCCCCCATCCGGACCTGCACCCGGTGGTGGGCGACGACACCGAAGAGGCCATGCACCTCAAGCTGCTGCGGGACGACGACGGCAAGCCGGTGGACGCGCTCCACATTCACTCCTATGCGTCCGAAGATGCCACCTTGAAGGCAGAAAAGGAGCTCTGGGACCTCATGGCGGTGCCCGAGCCCCTCTCCGACCAGCTCGGCCTCATCGAGGGCGAGCGTGACGGGCCCCTCGCCATCACCCAGCTCATCTTGCTGTACCACCTCATCCAGGCCAAGCACCAGTAATGCCGATCAAGCTGGTCGCCGTGGCGGCGATCGCCATTGCCGGGGCAGCCTGCACGTCCTCGGACGAAGGCACCCAGCCCCGGCCTGACGTCACCACCTTCGAACAGGGCGACTTCAACGACATCCCGCTGCTTCCCCGGTCCGAGGCGCTGTCCCCCCCGAACGAAGAGGCGGGCAACGTCGCCCGCTCTTATGCCGTGCGCAACACCGCACCCGAGGACGTCCTCGCCTTCTACGAGGAGCAGCTGGCCGAGTTCCAGGTCGTCGAGGAGCCTGCCTCCATCGGCGCCAACACCTTCCGGGGGCGGTGGCGAGTCGAGGGCCAGCGCGTTCTCACCGTCAGTGCCACCTTGGCGAACAACCTCGACGTGCCGGAGCTGCCAGACTCCGAGCAGGTCACCCAGTACAGCCTCAGCCTGGCACCTGCGGCCGAATAGACGGCGCGCCCGGTGAGCTCGGGCTCGAGAGGTGCTCAGATGCTCGCTGGCTGATCGACCTATCGCGACCGCATCAACCGCCGGCCCAGGAACACGCTGGCGATCACGGTTCCGGCGGCCAGCAATGAGGTGCCGGTGGGCCCCCATCCCGTCACGGGAAGCTGGCGCGCAGACGGCGGAGCCGGCGCCGGCGTGGGAGTCGGCCCAGCCACCTCCGACGTGGGTGTGGTGGCAGGGGGGCTGGCGGGCGGTCCGGCGGTGGTCACCCTTGCCGGGTTGTTCAGGTCGTAGCCGGCATGGGGGGTGGCCAGGTAGGGGAACTGTTCCAGGTAGGGCCGGTCATTCT
>DASZDM010000072.1:0-2137 GCA_035942015.1 Acidimicrobiales bacterium
CCTCAGGGCCCACCCGCAAGCCCCCGTTCGCCGGGATGGTCACCGGTGCCTCCCCAAGCGGCCCAGGTCGGCGGGCCCAAGCAAGCCGTTGTTGATGAGGTAGTCAGCCAGCTCGTAGTTGGCCGCAGGCCCCTCGCAGTAAACGCCGCTGCCCGCCATCCGCTGCTTGAGCCGCTCCACCTGCTTGCGCACGGTGGTCTTGGTCCAAGGCGGCCCCAGTAGCTCGGCCGCCTCCTGATAGGTCCGAGGCCGGGTGTGGCGGCGGGGGAACTCCTCCAAGTAGCCCCCGAGCAAGGCCACCAGCACGTCGCGGTCGCGCTCGCTCAACGTGACGTCGCCGGTGATGGTGCCCGAGGAGCGCCGGCCGCCTTCGGAGGGGGCGAGGTCTGCAACCGGCACCACCACCTCGAGGCGGTGGGTGTAGATGACGCCGGGGACCAAGATGCTCAAGCGAGGGACGTTGATGGCGTGGCGATGGCCACAGTCGAGACGCTGGAGGACGCCACCGCCACCGTCGTCCAAGAGGAGCGGACGCTTGCGACTGCGGTTCAGCACCATCCACAGGCCCCACGCGCACTCCACGGAGCCGGCCACCGCCGAAATCCCCATGTCCGTTGCGTCGAGGCCGATGACGTCGTCGGCGTCGGCTCTCCCGAAAACGAAGGGGCGCTCGGGTGAGATCGCGAACTCCTCTCCGGCGATGAGTACCGCCGCGGCAAGCGTCACCTCTCCCGCCCTCTCCCACTCAGTCCGTACATCGTATCTACGGCTCCTTTGCCATCGAGCGCAGCAAGGGTTCTGTTGGGGCATCGACTTAGCGAGTGATGGCCCCGGTTGTGCCTCTCCGCGACCGTGAGTGACTCCGCTAGGGAGTATCCACGCTGGCGACCGGTCGACCAAGGGGAGGTCTCCCCCTTGGTCCGGTCCTTCGTTCGTGGTGACATCGCCATTGCTCGCCTGGGACGTCGCCAGCAGGGCGTCGTCGCAGCGCTTCGACGGGAGATACGCCATGGCACGAGTGTTCACCGGTTCACAGATGGTCCGGCCGCCACGAGCCCCTGCGACCCAACCGGCTGCGAGGGTGTCCATGAACGACTCGACGCTTTCACGACGCAGCTTCCTCACCGGCGTGGCGGGAGCGGTGGCGACGGCTGCAACCACGGGTGCCACGGTCGCAGCTCTTCCCGGCACCGCCCTGGCGTCTCCCGCGGGGCCACCGTCACAGTCACCCACGGCACTGCCGCCCGACGTCGCCAACGACTGGATCGAGACCCTCTATGACGTCGTCCTGGCGGAGGGGCTGACGCCCCCCAACGCCGCTCGCATCTACAACTACTGCACCCTCGCCATGTACGAGGCAGCCGTGGCCGGCATGCCGCATCACCAGTCGCTGGGTGGCCAGCTCGCCGGGCTTCCCAGCGTTCCCGTCGCCCGTCGTTCCATGCCGCTCGACTGGCCCTCGGCGGTGTCCGCAGCGGTGGCGACGGTTGCCGGGACGCTCTTCGACGAGGCGAGCGATGCCTCACGTGTCCGGCTCGCCGATGCCGACGCCGCCCAGGTCGCCGCTCGGCGCGCCGCGAGGGTCCCAGCGCCGCTCTTGTCGGCCGGCCGCCAGCACGGCCAGCGCGTGGGCGAGGTAGTCCTGCGCTGGATGGCCGACGATGGCTACGCCGGCACCGTCGGGCTCCCGTACTCCCCGACGGCGGGGCCCGACCGCTGGCGCTCGACGCCACCTAACTTCGGCACCGCCATCGAACCGTACTGGCAGGACGTCCGTCCGATGGTCCTGCGAGGCGCTCTGGAGGTCGAGCCCGAGCCGCACGTGCCGTTCTCGGTGGAGCCCGGGTCGCGGTTCCACGACCAGGCACTCGCCGTGTACGAGACCAGCCAGCTGCTGACGGCTGAGCAGCGTGCCATCGCCCGATTCTGGACCGACAACCCCCGCACGTCGGGGCTGCCGTCGGGGCACTGGATGCTCATCATCGCGCAGGTCTCGCGGGCCCGGGGACTGCGGCTGGACACGGCCCTCGAGACCTACGCCCGGGTGGGCATCGCCCTCCACGACGCGTTCTTGAACTGCTGGGCGTGGAAGTACCGCATCAACCTCCTCCGCCCGATCAGCTACGTGCACGACCAC
>DASZDM010000073.1:0-4252 GCA_035942015.1 Acidimicrobiales bacterium
GCGTGATGGTGGTGCTGTGCGGCGCCTCCCAGTCGTCGTAGCGTCATCGCATGCAGACCCTGTGCCGGCTGTACCAGGCCGATCCGTTGCTGGCCCGGGCCGAGGGCCTCAAGGCCACGCTCACCGCCCTGGCCGAGCTGCAGGGCCGGGGGCCGTTCGAGCCCATCTTCACCCCGGCCGAGGGTGGCGGGCCGGTGGATCTGCTCGGCCGCTCCCGGGCACGGGCCCGCAGCGACCAGCTCCACCTGCAGGCCCAGGCTGCGGCACAGCCTCGCACTCGAGGGCCGGCACCGAGGATCTCGTGACCACTCCGGATGGCGCCGGCGCCGGCGCCGCCGGTGCGGTGTCGCCCACCGAGCTCGCCCGACGCCTCACCGTGTCCGAGCGGCTCCGCCGGCGTCGCTTCGAGGTGCTGGCCCTGAGCGGTCCCGACGCCGCCTTCAGCGAGGCCCAGGGGCGAGGCCCGGGACCTTCGACGGCGCCGGCGAACCTGGCCGAGCTGATCTCCTCCATCGCCACCGTCGGGGTGCTGCAGCCCATCCTGGTCGAGGAGCTCCCCGGTGGGCAGCGCCGGGTGGTGGCGGGCGAGCGGCGGTTGCGGGCGACGCGCTGGGGAGCGGTGCACCATCCCGACAACCCGCACTTCGCCGCCATTCCGGCGGTGGTGTGTCCCGGGCCTCTCGGGGAGGCGGAGCGCCGGGTGTGGCAGCTGGTGGAGAACCTGGCTCGAGAGGATCTCCAGCCCGGGGAGCTGGCGGCCGCCCTGCTCTACGAGCGCTGCGCCGTGCTGGTGTCCAAGCTCCTCGACGCCGGGGTGGCGGTGCCGGCGGAGGTCCACCTCGACGACCCCGTGCTGCGCTGGGAGGCGCTGGAGCGGCTCCGGGTGCGCTCTGGCTGCTACCAGCTGGGTGCCCCCTGGGAGGAGGTCCTGCGCCGCCTGGGCATCCAGATGCGCGCCGAGCGGGCCAAGGACCTGGTACGGGCGTTCAAGGCGCTGCCGGTGGAGCTGTCGGCCGACATGGACGCTCACAAGGTGGCACTGGCCACCCGGATGAGCTTCCTTCGTCTCGATCGTGGCTGTCAGGCGGCCGCCGACGAGCTGTGGGCCGCGGTCAAGTCCCGGGGCCGTCCGGAGCTGTTGAGCGCAGCGGTGGCCGAACGCCTCGATCATCCTGATCTCGACGGCGACCAGGCGCTGGAGCGGGCCGAGGAGCTGCACGTCGCCGCCAACGAGGCCCGCCGGGCGGCGCTGAGCCCCACTCCCGACGAGGACGTCCCCGACCACGGCCCGCTCGAGGTCGACCACGCCCTAGAGGCGCTGCGCGGCCTGCTCGCCGACCTGCGCTCAGGGAGACAGCCGGCCCCCTACGACGCCGGGTCCCTTCGCCTTTTTGCCGAGGAGCTACTGGCTTTGGTGCAGCCACTGCCCTCCACCGTGTCCCGGGCGTTGGAGGTCTCGATGAACGCCGGTTCTGGCAGGGACGTGCGGCTCAATGTATGCCGCGGTACTCACGGCGGCGAAGCGACGTCACTCGGTACGCCAACGGTCCCGTCTTCGTAGATGTGGAAGAGGGGGAAGTCCACCAGATGTGGGGCCTCCACCCATGGTCCATCCCCCGGCTCAGCGACGACGGCACGGTGCAGGCAGACCCCAACCCGACCGTGTGGGAAGGCAGATGGCACCTCCTCCAGCAGACCAGTAAGGGCACGCTCCTGTTCGTCGTGAATCGTCACGTCGTGCGTGCGCGCCTTCCGGGCGAGGAACTGGTCAGGCAGGTACTCGAACCACGTCACTTCGCCGGTCGGCTCAAGGACGATCAAAGCACCGGAGTTGGAGGGGGCGGACTTTGGCCAGAGCTCGCCATCTAAGCGGTGGATCTGCACGTAATACTCTGGCCACGCGGCATCGAGGTCGTCGAGTGCCCGGCGGAGACGAGCCAGCCCACGCTCCAAGAACTGCTCACCAACGCCTACCACGGCACGCAAGCTGGCGGTGCCGTAGAGCACTGCGAGCGGGGCAGGAGTCAGCGCGGGTCCTGTTCGCAGGACGAGCGTGCCGGCGACCTCCTTCCGCAAGCCAAGCATCCCGGAGTGTGACCCGTGCACTGGCGCGGAGGCATATCGATAGAACTCGTAATGCTCCAAAAGGCCGTGGCAGGCGGCTCGGTCACGAAGGCTCCGGGGATGCCACTGTCGTCGGAATCCGGCTCCCCAACGAGCCGCCACCCGGTCCGCGTGACGCTCGTTGTCGGCCAGCAGGCGCCTCGCACGGTGGCGAAAGCTCTTCAAAGCCTTCCCATGGAGGTGTTTCTCCGGGAGCGACATCTTGGCTTGAGCCAACCCGGCCATCGGCAGGTGGTCGAGCCAGCGAGTAGCGAGTTCCGAGTCTGCCTCGATATCAAGGGCGTCGAGCTCGTGCTCGAAGAGGGTCCGGGCTGCCCGTGTCGCGGGGCGGCCCCGGCCGGATGCGGCGTCGAACAGAAGGTCGAGGTAGTCGTTGGAGGCCTGAAGAAATATGGCTTGGACCGCACGAGCGGGAGCGGTGTGGGCGCTGCCAGTTGCGTCGATGACCAAACGGGTGGCGACGCCGAGTTCTCCAACAACTTGACGCGCCGCCTGCCGCCACGTCGGCGCACGCGCCGCTATTTCGGGCTCTAGTGCCGCAGCTCGCTCTAGCGTCAAGCGCCCCGTCGTCGGCTGCGGCGGAAGGTGGGCCATGGCTGGCGTGAACGCTTCAAGCCGAGCGCTGGCGGAATCCAGGCGATACGTCGTCCGAGTGAACGATGAAGGTGATCTCACTGGAAAACAGCTCTGTCCACAGCTGCCCTTGCACGTCGTCTCGAGGAAGGACCACAACAGGGAGGGCTCCGCAGACGTCACGGAACCCGGTCTCTTGCTCCGCCGGCGATTCCAGCCACTCGGTCACGTCAGCCCACCCCTGGATGTCCAATAGGGAGCGGTCCCTCGGCGCAAGCTGCCAGGCCAGCGGCGGGAAGTGCACCTGCGCCATGGTCATGACCCCCAGCGGTTTCCCATCCAACCGACGCCCGAACATCTCGAAGCCGGCGATGGCGCCGGTCGCCCTGGCTCGGACTCCGCCAGCGATGGCCAGTCGTAGCGCCAAGTCCTTCGGCAGCGTCACAGACGGGCTCTTCGCAAGGAGCGCCGCAGCAACATCCGGGGCGAGTTCTCGGAGGTTGGCATCCAAGCCAAACATGGGGATAAGGACTGACCTCGCCACCGCCCCCGGCCGGATTCTTGCTGTCGTCGGCTCACGAGGCCCAGACGGCAAGGCGAGAGGCGTCGTCACCCAGGGAAGAGCGATCTCGACGAGTTCCACGTACGCACTGTCGTAAAGGTTCTGCAGCTGGTTACAACTCGCACAAAGACCGTAGAAATGGATGCCGCCGATTCGCGGCAGCGAGTCCGTTGCTGTCTGCCTGCCGTCGCGGGAGACGGTCACCATGGTGCGTCGGCTAACGAGGCCGGTGTTGCCCGCGGCCTGGGGCGGCACATGCGTTTTCGTCAGAGGCCCGACCGTCCCACAAAGGCCGCAAGGAGCACGTTGTCTGCGGCGCCGGTCCACGCCGGCGAGCCTCACGCCCGGTGGTGTCCTTGAACCCTTGGCGTTGCCTCTCCGATTGCGGGCCACTCGACGACTGTACCGACCTGGCTGGCTGTGGAGCCGTAAGGGCGCGCGCATCGAGCGTGAGACGTCCGGGTACCGGGGCCGCCCGCCGGGCGTCGGCCGTAGGTCTCCGCTGATACTGCCGTTCCGACCGGTTCGGCTATTGGATGCCACTGGTTATGGCCCCGTTTTGAGCCCGGCAAAGGGCTTCCGCTGAGTGTAGAGAGCCTCTTGACGTGCCGTGATAGCGCCTCTACAGTGAGGGCGGACGGTTGACGTCGTTAGGGGTTAGGGCATACGCTCGGATGGACCTGAACAAGATCAGGAAGGCGGCCACGGACCAAGGCTGGGAGGTCGCTCCCACGAGGAAGGGGCACTGGGCGTTCACGAGCCCCGACGGGCAGACGCACATCGCCTCGGGCACGCCAGGCGACGTGCGCTCTCTGCGCAACACGGTGGCGGCGCTCGTCCGCATGGGGCTCGAGTGGCCGCCGCCGACCAAGAAGCAGCTGCGCTCCCGACGCCGTAGGGGAGAGGAGACGAAGTGAGAGACTGGAGTGTCAACGTCGAGGCGTCCGACTCGGGTGACCACCGGGTGGACCAGGATGCTGCCGAGGCGCTCGT
>DASZDM010000074.1:0-16650 GCA_035942015.1 Acidimicrobiales bacterium
CCAGGCCGACCCTGGGAAGGTTCTCCATCAGCGGTCCGTAGCGCGCCCGGACGTCGAACTGACGCACGCTGGCCCAGCGCAGTCGCCGTGCGGCCTGGTCGAGCAGCGCCACCTGACGGCGTTCGCCGGCGAAAGACTTGACCACCCGGGTCCCGGTGACATTTTCGTCGACCACCATGGCCACGTCGGCCAGGCGAGCCTGGACCACCCAGCTCAGCGGATAGAGGTCCTGGCGCATCCGCACCCCGAGTACCACCACGGCCGGCAGGGCGGCCACCGCCACCAGGGTGAGGCCGAGGTTGACCTGGGCCATGAGCACCAGGGCCACGGCGAAGCTGGCGGCCGTCACCACCATGGAGGGCGCGTAGGCGAGGTACATCTGCACGGACCGGACGTCGGAGTTGGCGCGAGAGACGAGCTGGCCGGTCTGGACGCTGTCGTAGAAGGAGAAGGACAGTCGCGTCAAATGCTCGTAGAGCAGGGCCCGCAGGTTGTACTCCAGACCAGACGCAATGCGGGACAGGCCATTCCGGGACACAAAGGCGAGCAACGCCCGCAGTCCTCCCACGGCAACGAGAGCCCAGACGAAGGGTGCGAGGGTGGCGCTGGGAACGGGGTTGGTGGGCGTGGGAAGGGCCGCCTCGATGGCATCACGAATGATGACGGGAATGCCGAGCTGGGCCAGGACCGCACCGGCCGAGGCGAGCAGCGCCACGGCGAAGCGCCCCTGTTGGGCTCGCAGCAGGGGCAGGAGCCGCCGGAGCCACCCCAGGGAACGGTCAGCGTCGACCGGTGTCACATCGGGGCGCACCCGGCCTGCCGTACTCGTCCCTCAGTCGGTACTGCTGGAGGCGGCTTCGTCCACCGGCGGGCTGATACCGACGGCGTGGAAACCTCCGTCGACGTGGACGATCTCGCCGGTGGTGGCCGGGAACCAGTCCGAGAGGAGCGCGACGCAGGACCGGGCGACGGGATCGGCGTCGTCCACCGCCCAGCCCAGGGGTGCGCGCGCCGCCCACACCTCCTCGAAGGTGGCGAAGCCGGGAATCGAGCGTCCCGCCATGGTACGGATGGGCCCGGCCGCCACCAGATTGACTCGGATGCCTCGCGGGCCGAGGTCACGGGCGAGGTAGCGGCTGGTGGATTCGAGGGCGGCTTTGGCCACCCCCATCCAGTCGTAGGCAGGCCAAGCCACGGACGCGTCGAAGTCGAGGCCGAGGATGCTGGCCCCACGATGCAGCAGCGGAAGCGTCGCCTCGGCCAGGGCCTTGAGTGAGTAGGTCGACACGTGCAGGGCGACGGAGACATCGTCCCAGCCAGCCGCGAACATGCCCGAGCCGAGGCAGGCGGGGGGAGCGAAGCCGATGGCGTGGACGACTCCGTCGACACGGTCCCAGCCCAGCTCGCGCAGGCCGGGTTCGAGGGCGGCCAGGTGGTCGGTGGAGGTGACGTCGAGCTCGAGGACCGGCGGGTCGGAAACGAGCTTGCGGGCGGTGCGCCGGGTGAGGGACAAGCCTCGGCCTGCACCAGTGAGGACGAGCTCGGCTCCCTGCTCCTGGCAGCGCACAGCAATGGCATGGGCGATCGAGTCGTCGGTGAGCACGCCCGTGACCAGTATCCGCTTGCCATCCAGCAGCATGTCCCGACTCTATTGCTCTCGCCGGCGGTAATCCGCCGGCGCCCGTTGCACGGAGCCGCACCAGCGCTTCTTGCTGCTCCGGCTGGCGCCTGCGCAGCCACACCCCCGGCGGTAATCCGCCGGCGCCCGTTGCACGGAGCCGCACCGGTCGGCAGGGTCGCCGGTCGGTCGTACGGGATCCGCCGCCGTTAGGCTCGTCGGGTGAACATCGCCGTGCTCGGAGGTACAGGTCCCGCCGGTCGCTCGCTGGCCGCCCGGCTGGCCTCAGTTGGCTACGACGTCGTCATCGGCTCACGGTCGAAGGCCCGGGCTCTGGAGGTGCGGGACGACCTCGTGGCGAGATGGCCGGACAGGTCCTTGCCGCTCGACGGAGCCGACAACGCACAGGCAGCCGAGGCCGAGCTCGTCGTCATCGCCACTCCCTGGGACGCGGCGGCGTCCACGGCGAAGTCGGTCGAGGAACAGCTCCGGGGCAAGGTGGTCATCTCCATGGCGAATGCGCTGGCCCGGGTGGGGCACGAGTTCCAGCCGCTGGTACCTCCCCGGGGATCCGTGGCGGCCAACGTGCAGGCGGCGGTACCCCGCGCCAATGTCGCCGCCGCCTTCCATCACCTGCCGGCACGGGAGCTGGCCGCCCTCGACCACCCCATCGACTCGGACGTTCTCATCTGCTCCGACCACCCCGCCGCCACCGAGGCCACCGCCGAGGTGGTGCGTCACATCCCCGGCCTACGGCCCCTCGATGCCGGTGAGCTGTCCAACGCCGCTCCCATCGAGGCCTTCGCCGCCGTGCTCCTTCAACTCAACGCCCGCTATCGCACCCGCGTGGCCATCAAGCTCACCGGCATCGACAACGCCGGCTGAGTACGCAGTCGTGGAGCTCTACGACACCGCCCGCCAGGAGATCGTGCCTTTTGCTTCGGGCCCGGTCGTGACGATGTACACGTGTGGGATCACGCCCTACGACTCGACACATCTCGGCCACGCCGCCACCTACGTGGCCTACGACCTGCTGCAGCGCCGCCTACGCGACCGCGGCCATGAGGTGCAGGTGGTGCGCAACATCACCGATGTCGACGATCCGCTCTTGGAGAAGGCACGAGCGCTGGGGGTGCACTACCTCGATCTTGCCGCGGCGGAGACCGCCCGCTTTCAGGGCGACATGCGAGCGCTGGCCACCCTGCCGGTGATGAGCGAGCCCCGGGCCACGTCGGCCATCGCCGACATCCGGGGCTTCATCGGCATGGTTCTTGACGCCGGTCACGCCTACCAGGCCGGCGGCGCCGTCTACTTCGACGTGTCGACGTTCTCACGCTTCGGCCAGATCAGCCACCTCTCCGAGGAGGAGATGGTGGCCTTGGCGACCGAGCGGGGAGGCAATCCCGACGACCCCCACAAGCGCCAACCGCTCGACTTCGTCCTCTGGCAGCCGTCGCTCGACGGCGAGCCGGCCTGGGAATCGCTCTGGGGACCGGGGCGACCGGGTTGGCACATCGAGTGTTCCACCCTCGCCCTACGGGAACTGGGGACGACCGTCGACCTGCACGGGGGAGGGTGCGACCTCATTTTCCCCCACCACGAATGTGAAGCGGCTCAGTCCGAGGCGGTCACCGGCGAACCGTTCGTGCGCCATTGGATGCACACCTCGATGGTCGGCCTGAACGGCACGAAGATGTCCAAGTCCCTGGGCAACCTGGTCTTCGTGAGCGACCTGTTGAAGGACTGGGACGCACCCGCCGTGCGCCTCGCCATCATCTCGAACCATTACCGCCGGGACTGGGACTGGACCGACGAGTTGCTGCCGGGTGCGGCCGACCGCCTCGACCGCTGGCGCGCGGCTGGTCCGGGCACGGGCGGGCTGGAGGACGTCCGGGCCGCGCTCGATGCCGACCTCGATGCGCCGTTGGCCATCCAGGCGGTCGACGCCGCTGCCTCCTCCGGCACCGGTGTCAGCGAGGCCGCCGCCCTGCTGGGCATCGACCTGGAGAACTGACACAACGGCAAGAGGCCGGGGAACGGCCGCCGGTAGCATCCCCCCGGTGCCCGACTCCATCTCCGTGAGACTGCCAGACGGCTCGACACGTCCCCTCCCCGAAAATTCCACGGTGGCCGATCTGGCCGCCGCCATCGGATCTCGGCTGGCCAAGGCGGCCGTCGCCGGGGTGGTGGACGGCGCTGAGGTCGACCTGGACACCGCACTGGCCGACGGGTCGACCGTGTCGATCGTCACCCAAGACAGCGAGGCGGGACGTGCCGTGCTGCGTCATTCCACCGCGCACGTGCTGGCCCAGGCCGTGCTCGACCTGTTCCCCGGCGCCCACTTCGCCATCGGTCCGCCCATCGAGAACGGCTTCTACTACGACTTCGAGCTCCCAGGAGGGGCCACCTTCAGCGACGACGACCTGGGCCGCATCGAGGCCCGCATGAGCGAGATCGTGTCGGAGGGCCAACCGTTCGTGCGCGAAGAGCACAGCCGCGACGAGGGTCTGGCCTTGTTCGCCGACCAGCCCTACAAGCGGGAGATCATCGAGGGGGTCGACAGCTCGCAGGGCGCCGGCGGGGTGGCGGTGAGCGCGTACCGCAACACCGAGCGCTTCGTCGATCTGTGCCGGGGCCCGCACGTGCCCACCACCCGGCGACTGGGCCACTTCAAGCTGCAGAAGGTGGCCGGCGCCTACTGGCGTGGCGACGAGCACCGTCCCATGCTGCAGCGCATCTACGGCACCGCGTGGGAGTCGAAGTCGGCGCTCGACGCCCATCTGGAGCAGTTGGTGGAAGCGGAGAAGCGCGATCATCGCCGTCTCGGTGCCGAGCTGGACCTGTTCAGTTTCCCCGACGAGATCGGCAGCGGGTTGGCCGTGTTCCATCCCAAGGGGGGGATGGTCCGCAAGCTCATGGAGGATTACTCCCGGGCTGCCCACGAAGCCGCTGGTTATTCCTTCGTGTCGACCCCCCACCTGGCCAAGTCTTCGCTGTTCGAGAAGTCGGGCCACTTGCAGTGGTACGCCGAAGGGATGTACCCGCCGATGGAGATGGAGGGCGCCACCTACTACCCCAAGCCGATGAACTGCCCCATGCACATGCTCATCTACGGCTCCCAGCAGCGCTCCTACCGTCAGCTTCCGCTTCGCCTCTTCGAGTTCGGCACCGTCTATCGATTCGAGCGTTCGGGTGTGCTCCACGGCTTGCTGAGGGCGAGGGGCTTCACCCAGGACGACAGCCACATCTTCTGCACGGCCGAGCAGCTCGAGGATGAGTTGGCCAGCCTGCTCGCCTTCGTCCTGCGGGTCCTCGGCACGTTCGGCTTCGAACGCTTCGAGGCCGAGCTGGCCACTCGGCCGGCGAAGTTCGTGGGTGACCCGGCGGAATGGGATCAGGCCACCGCGGCGCTGCGTCAGGCTCTAGAGGTCGCCGGGATCGACTACGTGATGGCCGAGGGAGAGGGTGCCTTCTATGCGCCCAAGATCGACGTGCACGTCCGCGACGCCATCGGGCGGCGCTGGCAGATGTCCACGCTGCAGGTCGACTTTCAGAACGCCGATCTCTTCGACCTCGGCTACGTGGGTCCCGACAACACCCGCCACGCACCCCGTGTCATCCACAGGGCGCTGTTCGGCTCGTTTGAGCGGTTCTTCGGCGTGCTTCTCGAGCACTACGCCGGGGCCTTCCCCACCTGGCTGGCGCCCGTGCAGGTGCGTGTGCTGCCCGTGCGTGACGACCACGAGGCCTATGCCGCCCAGATGGTCGACCGCCTTCGCGGCGAGGGCCTGCGGGCCGAGCTCGACGACGCCGGCGACCCGCTGGGCGGTCGTATCCGCAAGGCCAAGCTGGAGAAGCTCCCATGGGTCCTGGTGGTGGGCGACGACGACGTGGCCGCCGGCACCGTCGGGGTAAACGGCCGAGGAGGCGAGGTGGAACGGGGAGTTGCGGCCGACGATTTCGTGGCACGAATCCAAGCCGAAGTGGCCCGCCCGGCCGGGTGAGCATGCCGCTCGAGCGCCTGTGGGCGGGCTGGCGCGGAGAGTACGTCGGGTCGGCTCCCGGTGAGATCGACGGCGACCAATGCGTCTTCTGTCGCATCCTGGCCAGCGGGCAGCCCGACGAGGCCACCTACATCGTCTGGCGGGGTCGGGCCAGCGTCGCCATCCTCAACGCCTACCCCTACACCAGTGGGCACCTGATGGTGATGCCCACCCGCCACGTGGCCGACCTGGAGACCCTCGACGCCGAGGAGGGACAGGAGCTGTGGGGAGCGCTGACCTCCGCCATCACCGCCGTCAAGGCCGCCTACGCACCTGGTGGGTTGAACGTCGGTGCCAACCTGGGCCAGGCCGGTGGCGCCGGCATTCCCGATCATCTCCACCTGCACTGCCTGCCCCGCTGGAACGGTGACACCAACTTCATGACCTCGGTGGCCGAGACCCGGGTCCTGCCCGAGGCCCTCCCCACCACTTGGTCCCGTCTGCGGGCCAGCTGGCCGGCCTGAGGGGCCTAGCGTGGACCCGATGACAGCCGGCCCCAAGGACAAACAGCCGGAGGACGCCGAGGTCCGTGACACCCTGCCCGACGATCTCGACGTCTCCGGCTACGTCGGCCCTGTCACCTTTCCCGACAACTCCCACCGGCGCATTCCCGGGTTCCTCTACCTGGTCATCGCCGCCGCCTGCCTGGTGGTGTGGGCGGTCGCCGGCGACGATGCCGTACTCGTCAACGACGGAGTCCTGGCGGCCGCCGCTGTCCTGGCCGCCTTCGGTATCTACTGCATCGCAGCCGGCTGGCCTCTCGGCACCGACGCCACGGAGGCCCTGGTCGAGGCGACCAAGCAGGTCGGCTTCCCCGTCGGCCACGCGTCGGCCTCTCTGTCGTGGCGAGGACTGCGGAGCCGGCCAACGTGGCGGATCCTGCTGTACTCGGCCGAGGAGCCTCCGCGCTCACGGGGCCTGGTGATGGTCGACGCCGTGGACGGCAGCGTGTTGCAGCACTTCGTCGAGGACAACCCCGAAGACTGGGCACAGTACGGACTAGGGAAATCCGGCGGGCAAGACGCATAGAAGTACGTGGGAATGCGCAAGGCCATGTGACGAGCCGCAGCCCGAAGCGCGACTCGGCGACCCTGGACCTTGGACCTTGGGCCCGCTCCAAGGTTACGGTCGAGCATGACGAACGCATGGCGCATGTTCCGAGCCTGGCCGAAGTGGGCACAGGCCACCACTTGGGTGGTGCTCCTCATCGTGGTGATCGCCGCGGCCGCTGCTGAACCCGAGAAGGTCGCCTCGGTCGAGGAGACCACCACGCCGGAGGAGACCTCCTCGCCCGAAGAGACCACCACGCGTGAGGAGACCACTACGCCCGAGGAGACCACCACGCCCGAGGAGGAGGTCTACGGCTGCCCCAGCGGCCCCAGCAACCTACCGTGCGACGAGTTGCCCACCACGACCAAGGCCACGAGGACCACAGCGGCTCCCACAACGACGAATCCGCCGGTGACCTCGTCTTCCCCAACCAATCCCCCACCTACGCGCCCGCCACGGTCCAGCCCATGGGAACTCGAGCCGTAACGGTGGGCAAGCGGCTGCTCCGTAGAGGGCGACAAGATGAGGCTGGGCGCGGGGAAGGTCATCACGACGCCGAGTGGGGACTCTCGCACCTGGTCTGCACGGGCGAACCGCTCTAGCCCGGACAGCAGTCGGCGAGGCGAGCCGCGGTTGACCGCTGCGTCGCCGGTCAGAGGCCGATGGCACCTCCTCGGCTCGGGACCGGACCCTTCCCCCGGGAAACCTCCTTGGCCTCCAGGTGGTCACCGGGCGGGAGCTGCATGACCACCCACTCCTCCAGGGGAGCGACGAGTCCGTTCAACTTCTCGGGGAGCTCTTCGGCGTTCTGGCAGATCTCTTGGCGGCCGTTGGTTACGTTCTTCAGGTGGTAGGTCATGCCTGCCTCCTTGGTTTGGCGTTGTCGTCCCCAGTTCATCGACACGCGGTCGCCAGCCCTTGATCGGTTGTCGGCGGCTGTGCTCAGCGAGTGCCTCGGGCGGTGCGCAGCGCCTGCTCGGCAGCTCGGAGGTGGTTGGCGGCCTCGGCCACGCTGCGCCGGGCCATGGAGAGGATGGTCGTCTCCCGACCGTCGACAGTGGCAGACCGACGCCAGTCCTCGGCCGGGAGTTCGTCGAGGGCGTCGGCCAGGGCTGGGGCGTGCTCGCCGATGGCCGTGAGGGCGGTGTCGAGGGCATCGTCCCCACCGCCCTGCCGGCCTGAAGGACGAGCCGGCCCGTCACCCAGGTCCGGTCGCTCTTCCCTGCGGGTGCGACGGACGTGCTCGCGCGTCGACTCCAAGAGGTCGGCGGTGTACGAGGCATGCTCGAGCGCGGACCAGGAGTCGCCACTTCGGCGGCGCACCAGCTCGGAGGCCGACGGGTCGTCGGCCACCAGGCCCAAGGCCGAGCGCCAGCGCCGGGGAAAAGATCGCAGGGCGGCGATGGCGTCTGGTGGGTTGATGCTCTCGGGGTCGATGCCGCCTGTACTGCTCACGACAAGGCCTTGGCACCGATGCGTTCGACCAGGTGGGCGGGGAGAACGTCGTAGTGGTCGTGGCGGACAGAGAATCGGCCCCACCCGGCCGTCAAGGAACGCAGTTCCACGGCGTAGCGCCGGAGCTCGGAGGTCGGGACCAGGGCGAGGATCTCCTGTTCACCGTCGCCCAGCGCCTCGGTCCCCTGCACCCGTCCACGACGGGCGTTGAGATCACCCATGACCTCTCCGAGCAGGTGGTCGGGCACCACCACCTTCAGCAGCGAGACCGGCTCGAGCACCACCGGAGAGGCGGCGGCCATGGCCTCACGGAACCCCAGGGCGCCGGCCATCTTGAAGCTCATCTCCGAGGAGTCGACGGCATGGTATTTGCCGTCGAAGCAGGTGACCCTGACGTCGACGACGGGATAGCCGTGCACCCCACCCTGTTGCATCGCCTCGACCACGCCCTTCTCCACTGCGGGAATGAACTGGCGGGGAATGGCCCCTCCGACGACGGCGTCGACGAACTCGAAACCCGCACCCCTGGACAGCGGTTCAACCCGCAGGTGGGCGATACCGAACTGGCCGTGACCGCCACTCTGCTTCTTGTACCGCCCTTCTGCCTCCGCTTGCCCCTCGATGGTCTCCCGGTACGCCACCTTCACCTCTTCGGTGTCAAGCTCCACACCGAATTTACGCCGTAGGCGGTCGAGGGAGACGGCGAGGTGGGCCTCACCCATGGCCTCCAGGAGTGTCTGATGGGTCTCGGGACGACGGGTCACCCGAAGCGACGGGTCCTCCTCGCCCAGCCGGTGCAGGGCCTCGGCCATCTTGTCGTCGTCGGCCTGGCTGCGGGCCACGACGGCCGTGCTCAACAGGGGAGTGGGTGGCTCGAGGGGCGGTACCACCACCGGAAGACCAGGCGGCGCAAGGGTGTCGCCGGTCATGGTGCTCGTCAGTTTGGCGACCGCGCCGATGTCGCCGGCGGGCACCTGGCCCAGCGTGAGATTCTCCTTTCCCTGCAGCGTGAAGAGGATGTGCAGTCGCTCGTCATCGCCGGTTCGGGAGTTCCGTAGGTGGTCGTCGGCCCGGATGGTGCCCGACATCGTGCGGAACAGCGAGACGTGGCCGACGTAGGGGTCGGCGATGGTCTTGAAGACGAACGCCAGCGGCTGACCGTCCGGATCGGGCGTGACCTCGGTGGCGGTGTCACCGGCACGCACGGTCACGGCGGGACGGGTGGCCGGGGAAGGTCCGATGTCGAGAATGAACCGGGTCAGGCGGTCCACCCCGATCAGCTCTGTGGCCGAACCGCAGACGACCGGGAAGACGCTGGCCCGGGCGACGCCCTGGGCCAGGACGGCGTTCAACTCCTCGAACGTCGGGTTGTCTCCTTCCAGGTAGCGCTCGAGGAGTGCATCGTCGGCCTCCACGATGCCCTCGACCAGGTGCTCGTGCACCCGTCGCTCCTGGGCTTCCATGTCCTCGGGCACCTCGCCGGCCACCGCCGCCCCGCGGTCGTAGCGGTAGGCGGTGTCGGTGAGAAGGTCGGCCACGCCGACGAAGGCACCGGCCTCGAAGATCGGCAGCTCGAGGGGCGCAATGCCGCTGCCGAAGGTGTCACGCAGCTCGGACAGGGTCCGCTCGAAGTCGGCGCGGTCCCGGTCCAGCTTGTTCATGAAGACCATGCGGGGAATGCCCAGGCTGGCAGCCTGGCGCCACAGCGCCCGTGCCTGGACCTCGACCCCGTCGACGGCACTGACCACGAACACGGCCAGGTCGGACACCCGCAGGGCGGCACGCACGTCGGCGGCGAAGTCGGCCATGCCCGGCGTATCGAGCAGGTTGAGCTTGTGGCCATCCGTCTCCACGGCGACGAGGGACAGCGACAAGGACATGCCTCGGGCCAGCTCCTCGGGTTCGTGGTCGGACACCGTGGTGCCATCCTCCACCCGCCCGAGGCGAGTGAGGGCGCCGGCGTGGTGGACGAGGGCCTCGACCAGGCTGGTCTTGCCCGCGCCGGCATGGCCGACGAGGGCGATGTTGCGAATCTTCGCTGGCGAGTGGTCTTGCACCAGACCCACCTCCGACGGCGGTTCGAAGCTCTCGATTGAGGGTAGCGCGGGTTGCGGGCTGGTACCGTGCGAGCCTGACCAGGCGCCGCCCGCGCCATGTGGACCAGGAGTTTCCCATGCTCGACGGACGGTGGAAGAGCGACATCGAGCGCAAGCTGCGTCCCGTCGGGACGGACCTGAGCCGAAGCGGTGTCACCGCAGACCACCTCACGGCACTCGGTGTGCTGATGGCGGTGGCCGCCGCCGTCGCCATCGCCAACGGGGCGCTGCGGGCAGGGGTGCTCCTGCTGGCCGCCTCGACGCTGCCCGATGCCCTCGATGGGGCGGTGGCCAAGGCCTCGGGAACGGCATCGCCGCGTGGGTCGTTCTTCGACTCCGTCGCCGACCGCCTCACCGATACGTTGCTGTTGGGAGGCGTCGCCTGGTACCTCTCCGGCTCCGGGGGGGGCCGTATCGCCGTCTTGCCCTTCGCCCTGCTCGGTGCCTCGATGCTGGTTTCCTACCAGCGGGCCAAGGCCGAGTCGCTCGGCTTCGATGCCCGAGGCGGACTCATGGAGCGGGCCGAGCGCATCATCCTCCTCGGTCTCGGTCTGCTCTTCGAATGGGCGCTCATCCCGGTGTTGTGGATCATGCTGGTGCTCACCGTCTTCACCGCCGGACAGCGATTCGTCAAAGTGTGGCGTCAGGCCAGCGCGCCGGTACCGGCGTCGCCGCCCTCATCCAGGCGCTGGCGGGCCCGGCGGATGGCTCGACCGGCTCACCGCACCTGGCGCCATCGCTCGCGGCCGCGTCGTCGCTCCCACTGATTGTCGGCGCCCCTCTCAGCTTCCTTGCGCCGGCGTCTGGTACTCCACGCCTACCGGAGCGGTTCGGCGATCGCCTGCGCCTTGCCTGACGGCGTGGCCAGGGCAGCGGAGCGGCCTGTGGGCGCCATCCTCGCCCTCGCCATGGGCGCACGGAGACAGATCGTGGAGCGACACCTGCGGCGGGTGCACACGGTCCCGCTCTCGTCTCCCACCCTCCGAACGGCGAGTCGGCGGTCGTTCGAGTCCTACGCCCGGTACTGGATCGAATCGTTCCGTCTACCGGCCATGGGCGGCGACGAGATCGACGCCGGCATGTGGGCCGAAGGGCTCCCTCACCTCGACGCCGCCCTCGCCGTCGGCAATGGCGCCATCCTGGCCCTGCCCCATCTCGGCGGATGGGACTTCGCCGGGGCCTGGTTGGTGCGTCGTGGATATCCCCTGGCCGTGGTGGTCGAGCCGGTGAAGCCACCTGAGTTGCTGGCCTGGTTCACCACACTCCGGACCGGGGTGGGCCTCAAGGTGATCCCCCTCGGGCCCCAGGCGGGCTCGGCCGTGCTGCGCGAACTGCGGGCCAACCGGGTAGTGGCCCTGCTGTGCGACCGGGACATCGGCGGCGGAGGCATCGAGGTGGAGTTCTTCGGCGAGCGCACGACGCTTCCCGGAGGGCCGATGACCCTCGCCCTTCGGGCCGGCGCCGCCGTGCTCCCCACCGCCGTGTACTTCGAGGGCAACGGCGGCCACCGGGGCGAGATCCGCCCGTCCGTGGCGACGGAGCGGCAGGGCTCGCTGCGCGCCGACGTCGCCCGGCTCACCCAGGATCTTGCCGCCGGGCTCGAGTCGCTGATTCGTGCCGCCCCCGAGCAGTGGCATCTCTTTCAACCGAACTGGCCCTCGGACCGCCGTTAGGTGGGCTGACCTGCGCTTTCACCTCCCTGGTGGGTGCCCTTGGACACGTCTTGGACACACCAGCCCGAGAGCGCAGCGTTCAGGACAGCCCTGGTGTGGTCCTCGGCGTCGGGGAACAGGTGCCCGTAGGTGTCGAGAGTGACCTTGGCCGAGGCGTGGCCGAGCACCCGCTGGATAGCCACGACCGACTCGCCCCCGGCGATGAGTAGGGAGGCGAAGTGGTGGCGCAGGTCGTGGTAGCGGAAGTCGAGGCCGGCCCGAGCGCAGGACTGGCGCCACATGTAGCCGAAGCGGTTTCGCCGCACCGGTCGCCCATCCCCGTAGGTGAGCACCAGGCCATCGTCGCCGGGTGGGAAGCGCCGCAGATGGTCGGCCAGGGCCTCGAGCACCGGGTCGGCGAGGGGCACCTTGCGGTAGGAGGCGTCGGACTTCGGCGGTGCCAGTCCCGGAGTGCCCGTGGGTGGCGTGACCATCTGACGGTCGATGACCAGCCGGCGCCGTAGGAAGTCGATGCGGTCCACCGTCACCCCCAGCGCCTCCCCCTGACGTAGACCCGCCCCGGCGGCCAGCACGCCGGCCACCCGATAGCGCTCGGGCATGGCGTCGAGAAGCACCCGGACTCCTCGAGGGTGGGCGGCACCGTCTCTGCCTGGCCCTGGCGGGGGAGCACCACCCCGTCACAGGGGTTCGACCCGATGGCCCGGTCACGCACGGCAGCGGAGCAGATGGCCGACAGGGTGCGGTTGACGGCACCCTCACACAACAGGCCGCCGATGTCCGCCAGCGCTACGCCGAGACCCTCGCCGACCTCGAGGACTGCACCCGCCAGCTTCGTGAGCTGAACGGGACCTCGGCGTGGCTGGCCTGTCACCCCACAGAGCACAGCTACTAAAAGCCCGGAGGCCCGACGCGGTCGCCTTCCCTTCGGTCTCCCAGCGGTGAGGGCTACCTGATCGACGCTCTCCTCGCCGCCCTGCGGACCGTCGACGACCCGCCGCCGGCCAAGGCGTTGCAGCCGGTGGGAGATTCAGCCGCCTGGCCGTTCTGGCGTCAACGGCACCCGGCAGCCGGTTCGTAAGGCGCCCTGCCGGACCGAAGGCGGCGAGGTTTCCTTTCCCTATGACCTGCCTGCGCCCACCGACGAGCCGCTTCCTACCCGGGGTGCGGCTCGGGCGTTAGCGTTGCCGCCGCTGCCGCTGGACCCAATCCGTTGCCGTCCCCCTCATGAGCGAGTCCCGAGAGCATCGCTGCCAGCCGGCGACGCTCCACTGCCGGGAGGTCATCCCAGCCCGCCAGTTGTTCCCGTAGCCACTCCACTTGAGCGTTGCCGGGTTCGCTGCGGCGGTGGCCCAAGAAGTAGGTGGCGATGCTCCCGG
Organism: Acidimicrobiales bacterium; assembly: GCA_035942015.1. Lineage (GTDB taxonomy): Bacteria > Actinomycetota > Acidimicrobiia > Acidimicrobiales > CADCSY01 > JADDRA01. The sequence goes on from DASZDM010000074.1 coordinate 13,312, forward strand.
TAATCATCCCGATGGTGCCGATACCCACCAGCATCAGCACGGCGGCCACCACACGCCCTTGTGCCGTGACTGGGGAGATGTCGCTGTAGCCGACCGTGGTGGCCGTGACCAGTGCCCACCAGAGTCCGTCGCCGAGCGTGCCAAGCTGTTCCTCGACAGCCCACGCCGCCGACCCTCCGGCGACGATGACGGCGCCGGTGATGAGGACGACGTAGCCGAGTCCGTTCGTCCCGAGCACCCCTCGCACGTCGGTGGTGAGTCGCCACAACGCGGTGCCGGCCCGCAGGAGCCTCGTGAGTCGGGCGAGTCGGGCGAGTCGGGCCATCCGCAGAAAGTCGAGGGGCAGGATGGCGATGAGGTCGGGGATGTTGGAGCGCACAAAGCGGCGACGGTCATCGGCGATTACCAGCCGTACGGCGTAGTCGACGACGAAGATGGCCCAGATACCTAGATTCGCCACTCGAGCCCAGCCCTCGTCGGGGACTGTGAGCAGCCCCACGACCGCCAGGGCGAGGGCGGCCATGGTGGCTTCGTAGACCCACCACAGCCGCGGCTTGGCATTCGGTACCGGCCTCAATACCTCCCCGGCGTCGCTCATGCCCGCTCCACGGTACGACGAGCCGTCCACCTCAAACGACGGAGCGGCCTATTGGTCTCCCGGTTGATGCCTCAGCAGTCCGCCGTCGTCATGTCCGGGGGAGGAGCGAGGGACATGCTGTCGAGATCTCCAGCGACGTGACAGCGCTTCTGGAGGAGGACTCCCCACGAACTCACGTTGGCTGTCTTTTGAAGTCCTCGTCGCCGATACTGCGCAGATGGGACTACTGAAGAAAGGCCGTGAACAGGGAGCATCGAAGGCAGCCGAGGCCGCCAAGGAGGCGTGGGATGCGGGGCTGTTGGCCTACGTCTTCGCTCCTCACACGGCGTTCTCATCGAACCCGAGCAGCGAGGCCCTCTCCGCTGAGGTGGACGGGATCATGCGAATCGGCTGGCGGCTGCACTCCACGGCCATGACGTTCGTGGATAAGACCGGGCTGAACAACGTCACGATGATGTTCACCTTCGTCCGGCCCTAGGTCAGGGTCGGTTTCCTCCAGGTCGACAGCGGTCTGCACGTCGTGTTCCTCGATGGCAAACTTGAGTACCTGCTCAAATGCCACGCGGCCTGTCGGAATGTGCCGCCGGGTGCTCGAGGAGTACGACGAGGCCGCCCTCGTCGCCGCTGAACGCGCGGCTCAGCGGCGGTTCCGGGATGCGGTGCTGGCCGGAGAGAACGCCATCGCGCCGTTCGTCGAGTGGCAGTCGAGGCCAGCAAGCGGTACGTGGTCGGCACCGAGGCCGAGGCTCCCGCCGGGTGCTCCAGCCCGAGAGCTCAGCCTTGCCCGTCGGTGGGCCCAGCCGGCGCCCGCTACCACAAGGCGCTTCAGCAGGTGCTCGATTCGACCATCGCCAACCGGGTCGAGGACTACAGAGACGAGCGCCGGCCGAGCTCGACGGCGCCGGCCGATGATCTGCCCCGGGCCCGGTCGACTCCTTTACGACGGAAACCCTCCCTGCGCTCCGTACCGTGCGCTGCGTCAAACGGGCCAGCGGGCCCGCAAGGGAGGGAGGCCCGTGGGCTCCCTCGTGAAGGCCTCCTGACGTGGGCGTTCTAAACCGTCCGTCTGTGGATTCAGGCTCCCACTAAACGAGTCGCTGCTACCGAGGAGGCACCCGTCGATGCCATGGTGGCCGCCGCCTTCCTGGCCTACGAAACCAACGGCCCGTAGACGCAGAACTCGGTCAGCTCAGCGATGCGCTGGCGTCCGATGTTCGCAGAGTTGACGCAGCCCGACTAGGTCTAGCTTTCCCATGTGCGCTGTCGTACGGTATTAGCAGCGAGGGAGGAGTTCACATGAGACGACGCGCCGCAGCCCGGGTCCTTGCGCTCTGCACGCTGACGGCTCTGTGGGCCTCGACGACGGGTGCCGTCCCCGCCGGCGCCCAGCAGCCCACCGCCCAGGCCGTGCCGGGTATGCGCTACCTGTCAGACATCTGGTGCGGCCGCGACGGTTCCTGCTTGGCGGTGGGGATCACCCACCAGGTCACGGGAGGGGTGGTCGTCCTAAGGGCGGACGGCTCGAGCGGCCCCGTCCGGCCGGTACCTGGGACGGACCGGCTTTCTGGGATCGACTGCCCGGGGCGTGGGAACTGCATCGCTGTCGGCAGGGGAGGGGTGGTGGTCGAGGTCAGCCGCGACGGCACGCCGGGCGCCTCACGAGCGGCGCCGGGGACGAGCGAATTGAACGACGTGGCCTGTCCCACAACAACGACCTGTCTGGCCACCGGTTCGCTGCACACCTGGCCCCCGGGCTCGGCCCACGGCGTTACGACTAACGTCTTCACCATCATCACCAACGGCGAGCCGCAGCCCGCCCGCAACTTCCCTCGGGGAACGCGAAACGCCTCCGGCATCGACTGCCCGACCACGACGGGCTGCCTCGTCTTGGCGGCGGATGGGGTCGTCGTCCTCAGTGACGTGGACGGCACCTGGCGCGGGACGCTAAGGAGCGTCTCCTCGTCCTCCGACGCCGGCTATCCGACGCAGGGCATCTCGTGCTCCTCGTCCACGAGGTGCTACGCGACCGCTTCAGGCTCCGTCCAGACGCCCGAGGGTTATTACGGCATCCCGGGGATGGTTCCGGTGAGCACTGAAGCGGTAACCGGGCCCGTGCAGGTTCTCACCAACGAGCAGGGGATCTCAAACGCCATTTCCTGCGTCTCCGGACGCAGCTGCACGGTCGTCGGACAGGAGCACACGACCAGCCAGGGCCTGTCGATCGACGTGTTCGCAGGGATGCCGTCCACCCCGGTCGTCTGGGAGAACGTCAACCTCTTCACCGGCGTCAGCTGCATCGCTCCCGGGAGCTGCGGGATGGTCGGCTACATGCCCACCTACGCCGTCTTCGCCTGGCACGGGCCGGTACCCGACTGACGGGAATACGGTCTGACGGCGGGACTGGTGCCGCCCGTGGCCGAACAGCAGAGACGGTGGAGATGGCTGTGGTATGGGTCCGCGGCCGAAACTTCTGGTGGTCCGTCGCTGAAATGGCGACAGCGGTCAGGGGGATCGCTCCTCTCTCCCGAAGGGTTGAGCCGGTGGCGTAGCAAGGCGGATCATGTACGAAGTCCATCACCACAGGACATGATTTCTATACGCGCTATCGTGTCTACCGATGGCACGCATGGTGGCAGCAAGCCGTGCTCGAGGGCTTGATGCAACGGGAGATGGCTACAACCTCCTCGTCGACGCTCTCCACCGCCGCCCGTCGTGGATGTCACACGCTGCCTATACAGGGC
>DASZDM010000075.1:0-8229 GCA_035942015.1 Acidimicrobiales bacterium
CCGGCAACAAAGGACAGCACCCACCAGATGTGGATCAAAACGATCACGATGAGTATTGAGGCGACCCCGACGGAGAGTCGGCCCTGCATGTCGAATAGCCCGACGCCCATGTCGATCAGGATGTGCAGCAGTGCGACGGCCATCGCCGTGACGCCGATCCACAGCCACGCCGGCACCCGCCACGTGTCGGCTGCCCAGGTGACGCTCTTCCCGCCAGTCATGGGCGCCAACCTTCCACGAGAGGCGCGTCAGATTCGCGGACTGTCGGGGTCACAAGGATCAAGCCTTTCGTCTGAGGAAGCCAAGTTCTCGATGCGAGCCGCGGCGTCGAGTCAGGTCGAGGAAGAGCTCCTCGAGGGCCAGCCGGCGCGGCGGTACACCGTGGCGTCGCTGCCAGCCGCCCGACCGGCCTTCGCTTCGGACATGGTCTCGCTCGGGATCGCCACCGGGAGCATCGAACGCCGTGGTCGTGACCGTCACCGACGGGACCACCGCCACCGATGATGGCGGTGCCGGTTTCGTGGCCCGAGAGCCGATGGAGCTGGTGCTGTTCTTCATCGGCTCCCTCGCTTTCACCTGGGATCAGGTGACGGTCAGCTCTGCGGCCATGCCCTTTGTCAGGTGGGGCGGGCCGCCTGGGACCTCGACGGGGCCAGGGCCCTTCTGCGCTTCCAGTGCCGCCTTGTAGGCCGCAGGGTCAGCACCGGTGGGTATTGCGCAGATGAGCATGTAGCGGCCCGGCTGGCTCAGGGTGAGCGGCCCCGTAGGCGCGAACCCCTCCTCCCCAGGGAAGGCGACGATCACGCCCTGGAACTCGGCGACCTTCTCCGCCTCGGCCTCGGGAAGCGCGAGGAGGTCGGACATGGGGCGGGTCTCGCCGTCCTTGACCCTGAGCGCCACGACTTCGTGAACCTCCTTCGCCGAGTTGTTCTTGAACGTGACCAGGGTGCCTGCGGCGGCCGTCTTGGGCACCCCCTTGAACTCGTAGTCGGTGCCGGTGATCGCTAGCGGCTGGCCACCACCTGCGGCTTTGGGCGCTGCTGTCGACGATGCTCCGGCTCCGGCGCCGGTGGCGACCTTGTCATCCTTGGTGTCGCCGCAGGCGCCGCCGCCGACCAGGGACAGGGCGAGCGCTGCGCTCAACAGGGTACGGGTGAATTTCGGTTCCATTGTTCCTCCTCCGCGGCTCCCCGGTCGGAGCCGCCAGTTGTTGATGGTCGGTGGTCCTCAAGGGCCGGCGCCTTCAGGTAGCGGTGGGTGCTGTCCTGATGTTGTGACGGCGGCCGGCCGGTGCGCATCGGTGTCTGCGCGGATCGCACGTGATCCGGCTGTTACCTGTGGCTGGCCGGGGGCACGGCGGCCACGCCGGCGAAAACATTGTCGTTGTCAGCGGCCGGCTGGACCCTGCCGACTTGGCGCGACGAAGCTCAGCACTGAACCGGGAGGGCATGGAGCACCTCCGCATGCAGGTCCTTGCGCATCGTGCACACGTTGAGGTTGAGCCGCCGTCGCGGGGACGCGCGTCAAGGTGGTTCAACTGCCCGAGTAATGGTGACCGTGGTCGCCATCCCCGCCCCGCGATCTACAACTGTGCGAGTGGGCCGGGCGCCGCTTGCCGCCGCTCAGAGAAGAGGAGGCCGAGGGCGATTACGGTGACGACGATGCCGATGCCAACCGCGACGGGCACCCAGCCGGGGACGTCCTCAACGAAGAAGGCAGGGACGGCAGACAAAGCCGAGAGCACGCGTGAGACGACAACGGCGATAAACCCTTTTTTGGCGCCACGCCAGGCGAGAAACACACCGACCAGCGTGATCAGGCCCAGGATCAGGCCCAGTACGACGACGGGGGTCGGCGGTGCGTCCTCGGCGCCAGCCCCGGCCACGCTCAGGACATCAAATACGCCGAGCAGTGCGCAAAGGACTAGGCCGATCTTGTACTGAAGCGACATGGGTTCCTCCTGGGGTCGATCGTTCGGGAGTCCTGTTGTACGTACCGCATCGGTGTCGGGTCATCAGGGCAGGCACGGGATCTGCGGTACGCGCCAGCGCGTACGGTGTTTGCGCGCCAGCACGATTGCTTCCCTCGGCCCTGGTCGGGACAATCGATGCGGTGCGGCTCCCGCGACTAGGTAGATGGCCGGCGGTGCTGTTCGGGGCGACGCTGGCGCTGGAGGTGGTTGCGGTCGCGCTGTCGTGGGGGTTGGAGCCCGCATGGGACAGCGTGCTCAACGCCGTCTACGCCGTGACGGTGGCCGGGGCCGGGGCGCTGATCGTGTCGCGGCACCCGGGCCACCGGATCGGCTGGCTGTTCATCGCCGACGCGACCTTCTCCGTCCTCCCCGTAGACCTGGCGCAGGGTTGGGGTTTGCGGGGGGCCGAGCAGGGGTGGCCGGCGGCACCGTTCGCCGAATGGTTCGCGCTGTGGGCCTGGATCGCGGGTGGCCCCGCGTTCGTCTTGAGGTTCCTGCTGTTCCCCGACGGGCACCTCACTAGGCGGGGTTGGGCGGCCGTCGCCTGGGCCAACATCGTCGGCGTCGTGCTGTTCGTGCCCGGGTATGCCCTGTCCCCGGACATCGGCGACCTCTTCGTCGGCGACCGCAACCCCTACGCCGTCGACGGTGCACTGACCGGTGTGCTGCAGGCCGTGGGCATGCCGCTGTTCCTCGGCTCGGTCGTGGTGGCGATCGTCCCGCTCGTGCAGCGCCTCCGCCGCGCGTCCGGTGTCGAGCGGCTCCAGCTGCGGTGGTTCGTGTTCGCCTCCGTGTGCGCCGCGGTGATCCTGCCGGTCGTCGCGCTGCTGTGGAGCGTGGCTCCGGTGGTGCGCCCGCTGAGCGCCATCGCGCTTATCGGGATGCCGGTTGGTGCCGCCATCGGGATCCTTCGCTACCGCCTCTACGACATCGATGTCGTCATCAGCCGCACGCTGGCCTACGGCGCGCTGAGCGTGGTGCTCGCCGGCACCTACGCGGTCACGGTGGTGGTGATCGGCGCCGCCGTCGGTCGCGGCTCGGCCTGGAGCACGGCCGGCGCCACGTTGGCCGTAGCGGCGGCGTTCGGCCCCCTCCGCCATCGGGTCCAGGATGCGGTCGACCGTCGGTTCAACCGGGCCCGGTTCGATGCCCTCCAGCGGATGGCTGGGTTCCTCGACGATCTCCACTCCGGCCGCGCCGTCCCCGAAGACGTCGAGGGCGTCTACCGGAACGCTCTCGGGGTCGAGGACCTCCACCTCCACCTGTTCCTGCCCGACAGTGACCTCGCCGTCGACGTGGCCGGCGCCCCGGTGGCCGACGACTCCGACGACGGGCGACGGCGCTGGCCGATCCGGCACGCCGGCGCGAGCCTGGGCACCGTCTTGGCCCCCGCCGATCTCGCCGAACGCGGCTCGATCGTCCCCAAGGTGCTCGACGCCGGTGCGCTCGCCGTGGAGATCGCCCGGCTGCGAGTCGGGCTGCGCCGCCAGCTCGACGAGGTCGCAGCATCACGGGCGCGGATCGTCGCCGCCGGCGACGACGAACGACGACGGATCGAACGCGACCTGCACGACGGCGCCCAACAGCGGCTGGTGTCCATCGGCCTCGCGCTCCGCCACGCCCAACACGCCCTCGGCCCAAGCGTCGATCCCGACGTCACCCGGACCCTCGACGACGCAGTCGCCGAGATCACCGTGGCCATCGACGAGCTCCGCGAGCTCGCCCGCGGCCTTCGACCCGCCCTCCTCGACACCGGTTTGGGCCCCGCCCTGCGGGACCTGGCGCGGCGGGCGCCGCTGCCCGTCGAGGTCGTCGCCAACGGCGATCGGTACCCAACCGAGGTCGAGACCGCCGCCTACTTCACCGCCTGCGAAGGACTCACCAACGCCGTCAAGCACGCCGACGCCACCAAGGTCGAGCTCCGCGCCACTCGTGAACGCGGCGGGCTCGTCGTCGCCGTGGTCGACGACGGCATCGGAGGCGCTATCGCAAGGGAGGGCACAGGACTGGCCGGCCTCGCCGATCGGGTGGCGGCCCGCGGTGGCACCCTCAGGATCGACAGCGGCGCAGGCCGAGGCACCACCCTCGTCGCGGAGTTCCCGTGCGTGTCGTAATCGCCGAGGACCAGGCGCTGCTGCGCGATGGCCTCGCCCGCCTCTTTCGGGACGGCGGCCATCATGTCGTCGCCACCCTCGGCGACGCCGAGCGGCTGCTCGCCACCATCGCACAGGAACAGCCGGAACTCGCCGTCGTCGACATCCGCATGCCGCCCACCTTCACCGACGAAGGCGCCCGCGCCGCCCGTGCGATCAAGCAGCAGCATCCCGGCGTGGGAGTGCTGCTGCTGTCCCAGCACATCGAGACCGCCCACGCCGTCAACCTGGTCGCCCTCGGCGGCTTCGGCTATCTCCTCAAGGATCGCGTGCTCGAAGTGGGCGAGTTCCTCGCCACCGCCGAGCGTGTCGCTGCCGGAGGGTCAGCCCTCGACCCGATGGTGATCGCCCACCTCGTGGCGCCGGCCGACAGCGGACCCGTCGGCCGGCTGTCCGAGCGCGAGCGGGGCGTGCTCGAGCTCATGGCCCAAGGACTCACCAACGCCGCCATCGCCAACCGGCTCGTGGTCAGCGAACGCACCGTCGAAGCCCACGTCCGCCACATCCTCACCAAGCTCGACATCATCGACAGCGAAGACGGCCACCGCCGCGTCCTCGCCGTCCTCACCTATCTCCACGGCACACACACGTGAGACACTCCGTCGCCGGAGACACCGGCTGGGACAGCGCCCGGCCAGCGCGATAACCGGCGGAGCCGGGCGCTTGCAAGGCCCAATAACGCCGGTCGACCATCCTGCCGCAGGGTCCACTGTCAGCACCATCTGCTGTCGGTGGCACGTCTTACCGCCGGTACAGGCGAGCAGTGGCAAAAGGCCCTTGGCCACCTCAAGGTCATGGGGATGAGTTGCTGGAAGATCGGGGAGCACTGAGGTGTCCTGTGTCATCGTGTGCCCGTCCCGTGTTCGTCCTGCGCCCTGACCTGCGCTTTGGGGCCCTTTTTCTGACACTCGATCAGGAGGGGACCACTCGGTGGCGCTGTTCCCTTGTGAGGAACGAAGTTGTGATCGTTGTTTCAGGCGGCCGTCTCGCGGTCGATGCCGAGTAGGTCGAGGAGCCTTGCCGTCGGGCACACCAGCGACCGGCCGAAGCGGATCGTGGGGAGTCCCTCCCGACCACCGCTGCGCAGGTAGCGGTGAGCCTCGTCGTAGCTCTTCGTTTTGCCAAAACCGAACAGTTGCGCAGCTTCTATTACCGAGGTCGTGGGACGGCTACGCGGGTCAGGAACGTTCACGAGCGGCTTCCGATCAGGACAGCGCCGGGTGTCTGTCGGTTCCGCTGCGACCGCTCGACAAAAAGGGCTTGGTGTCTCCATGACAAGAACCGCTCCACCTCTACCTTGTCGAGAACGCCGTCGGCATGATCGCCGAGCATCTGGTGCCGGGCCCCGGAGAGCCGGACGTGCGTCGCCTGGTCGAGGTCGCGACTCCACTCATCGTTCAAGCCTGCTTGGCCGGCGACGTCGTTCACTTGATCGCCCTCCCTTCTGCGCTTCGTGTCTCTCTCCACTCCTGGTACGGCGGCCTCCACTCCTGGTACGGCGGCGCCCTGCTCAGTGACGGCAGCGCCCGTTGTCGAGTGCATCCCTTCCTCCTCCTCCCTTGCCTCATCGGGCCGTTCCCGGGCCTGATGCCCGCCCCGCATGGGCAAATTCCCGGCATCAGGTCCATGACGGCGAACACGGCCGCCGGCGGCAGAGGAGGTCAAGGGAGGGGCGCAGCGCCAGCGAGAAGCGGAGTGCAGCGGCGCCTCGCAGCGGCCCTTGACGCCCGGAGGCGCCGGTGGCACGCGTTGCCAGCCGGGATGTGAGTTCCGTGGCCGCGGCGGCCGTCGTCCAGAAGATGTCAAAAGGGGTTTGCCGGAGCGCGATGGGGACCGAGGCAATCATGGGACGCATTCCGCGGCCTCCACGACTGTGGTGCGTCCCTCGACGCCGCCGGACGACGACCTGGCACTGCCGCCTCTCCCAGCTGGCCTTGGCGAATGCCACGAGCGTCACCTGGAGCAATCGTCAGGGAAGGACGTTGTGGGCAAAGCGTTCATCTAGGTGCAGCGGTGGCTCGCGATCGTCTCACCGTGCAACCGATCGACGTGCACCCCTGACCGAGCCACGCAACCATCTCGTGGTCCGAAGCGATGAACGGCGCCCGGGAGTGTTCGCTACGAGGACCTCCACGGCAGATGTACCGTTCAGCGCGGCGCGCAGGGATAGAGCATTTCGCCGAAGACATCCGGCTCCCAGGTGGTCACGGTGAGCTGCCAGGCCTGCTTACCGTCACCCAGCCAGTGGCGCGTAGCGACAGACACCTGATGTCCCGGCGGCCCTCACCGTGGCCCTAGGGCGCAGGATCGAGAAGCGGATCGGCCCGCACTCGCTGCGCCACTCGTTCATCACGGCTGACCTCGATGCCGGTGTGCCACTCCCTGACGTTCACGAGGCCACTTCCCATGCGGACCCGAGGACGACGATGCGATACGACCGCGCTCGCCAGTCGCTGGACCGGCACGCCACTACATCGTTGCCACTTCCGTCGCCGGCTCGAGCCGCGGCGACACTGCCCCGCCAGGGGGCCGCCGGTGAGGCGAAGGGGAACGGAGCGCTCTGCCATCCCTGGGCGCTCTGTAATCCCACGTCGGCTGGCCCTCGATGTGCCGCCTGCCGTCGGCAAGGTCGTCAAATATCCGGCATTATGCCCGCTGGTACCTCTAGCCGCTGACGACTTCGTGAGACGCCTGGCGGAGGCAGCTCCGGACGCCGAGGCGATGCTCATCGAGCATCTTGTTTACCGCTACTGCGGGACCCGGCCCATCCCGAGGGCGTCCTTGATCTTCTCGCCGAACTGATGCGCCATGGCGCCGGCGATCACGCTCTCGTCGGGATCGGCCGCCATACCCGGCTCGGCGGGGTCGAACAGTAGTCCCTCCGCGTAGGGAGCCGAGCGACCCATCACGAAGGCCGCCGCAGTCTCGGCATAGAACCGCCGGGCATCCTCCACCGTCCTTGTCCCGGCGATTATCTCCGCCGCCAGGTTGATGGTGAGGGTGTTGTACGCCTCGTGGTCGCACCGGGCACCGAGCTCACCAGTTGTGCGATCGAGCAAGACACTGCCGTCGAACGCGATCAGCTCGGCGGCCTTCTCCGCCGGCACCGGGTAGTCGACATACTGCGTCAGGTAGTCGGTGTGCGGGGTGGGGAAGTTGTGAATCGCCTCGTCCGCTGTGAGCTCCATCCGGCTCCACGGACCAGGTCGGTACCAGAACATCTTTGTCGGCGTCGCCTCGTTCGGGGGCCCGTACTTCTCGAGGATCTTCTCGGCGGCCTTCTTCGGCGCCTCCGGCCACGTCTCGATGAGAGCTTGCGCATCCGCCATGGAAAGTTGGTGCTGTTGTCCGCCCTCTGTGCGAGTGGCACCCTCACCCTTCACGCGGTTAGCGCTGACCTTGGCGGTTGCAAGCGACGCCGCCCGCTCGTGCGTCGGCATGCTCAGATTGTCGTCTTGCGATCCCATGTACTTCCTCCCTGTCAACCCTTCAAGTCGTACCCACATGACGGGGGCGGAACACGAGGCCGACAGCGGGGGCCGGATGGCTCTGCCGCTGCCGATTCGGGGACCCCGTCCCCGTTCTCGCTGGCCATCCTGGCTCAGCAAACCGGCCGTCCACGAGCGCCGCTCCGGGGCGACGAGTTGCTGCAAACGGGCGGGCGCTCCGATACCTCGCCCCGAGTCGGCCCAGGCGAGCACGCCTAACGACAGTCCGGGTGATCCCATAACAGCGTCGCGGCGAGTACGGAAGGGGCGATCGCGGATCTGGACGGCCGCACGGGAGCCGCACCGACGTGCCGCTCGCGCGGACCTCGAGCGACGGCGGCCGACGGCTCAGCGTCCAGGGCGGGAAGCAACGAACGCTTCTTCGCGCTGGCCTCGACCGCCAACGAGTCGGCATTTCGGGCGGACCGGGGTAGACAGATGTTGTGCCGGAGTACCGAGCTTCCGATCCTGCGAAGGCCATCGAGAAACACACCCGGCGGTTCTTCAAAGGACACGTGGTGACGGAGCGACGGTGGGATACCGGTCCGGTCTACCGTCGAGTCCCCGACTTCAAGGTCTGGGTCGCTGCTCCAGGTCCTCGGCTAAACGCCTGGAC
>DASZDM010000076.1:0-12271 GCA_035942015.1 Acidimicrobiales bacterium
GAGCTGGTAGGTGCGGTCCAGCACCATGCCGCGGTCCTCGAAGAGGCGGGCCAGGTTCCGGTGCACGATGGTGGCGCCCACCTGGCTCTTGATGTCATCGCCGATGATGGGCAGCCCGGCGGCGCGGAAGCGCTCGGCCCACTCGGGGTCGCTGGCGATGAACACCGGGATGGCGTTGACGAAAGCCACGCCGGCGTCCAGGCAGGCCTCGGCGTAGTGCTTCTGGGCCTGTTCGGAGCCCACCGGCAGATAGGAGACGAGCACGTCGGCCTGGCTCTCCCGCAACGCGGTGGCGACGTCGACCGGCTCGGCCGGGCTCTCCTCGCACGTCTCGCGGTAGTAGCGGCCGAACCCGTCGAGCGTGGGTCCCCGTTGAACGGCCACACCGAGCTCGCCGACCTGGGCGAAGCGCAAGGTGTTGTTCTGGCTGGCGAAGATGGCCTTGCCGGCGTCCACGCCGACCTTGGCGGCGTCGACATCGAAGGCGGCCACCAAGGAGATGTCGCGAATGTGGTAGCCGCCAAGAGTGACGTGCATCAGCCCGGGGACTGCCTCTCCCGGGTCGGCGTCGCGGTAGTAGGCCAGGCCCTGGAGAAGGGAGCTGGCGCAATTGCCGACGCCGGCGATGGCGAGACGGATGGGTGCTTCGACGCTGCTCATGAGTGACCTCCGGTCGGTTCCTTGTCTCGGCCGTCGCTGGCCGCTTGCTCCTGCTCACTGGCGATGAGACGGCCGATCCAGTCGATGTCGCGCATCGTGGACTCGGTGTCGTGCTCCATCAGCGCCCGCACGTAGGGGTCGTCGCCCTCCCGTGCGGCCACGGCTCGGCGCGTCTCCTCCAAGCGCTGGAGGAGCGTCGCTCGGCGGCGCTCCAGCAGGGTGAGTCGCGTGGGTCGGTCACACCAGCGGAAGAACGCCAGCTTCATACCGAAGCTGCGCTCGTCGTCGGCCGGGTCAGCCATGAGCTCGGCCAGGCGAACCTCGCCCACGGCGGTGATGCCGTAGACCTTCTTGTTGCGCGGGCCTCGGGTGGCACGACGACGGGCTCGGAACGCGGCCGCCTCCCCGGTGAGCGACCCGGTCATGGGCATCGACGCACGCTCGGAGCCGTCGTCGATGGCCACCACGGCGACCGCACCGTGGCGCTCCAGGCGTTTGAGGGCCGGATAGAGCGAGCCGAACGACACATTCGAGAGCGGGCCGAGCACCTTGCGCAGGTGCTTCTTGAGCTCATAGCCGTGGAGATCGGCCTCTTTGAGAATCCCGAGGATAGCGAGCTCGATCACTCGGCTCAATCTATCGGCCCGATATATCGGCGACAACTACTGGACGTCGCCCTGCGGCCCGGAGGAAACGGCGAGGAAAACTGATTCCGGCCTCGTCTGGGCGCTTGGCAGCCGGTTCGGTAGCCTCGGGCGGTGCCGTTCGGCCTGGAGAAGCTGGGGGGGGAGACCACCGACGCCTCGGGCGAGGTCGACTACCGTCTCGCTCGCCACGCGGTGCTCGCCGAGTACCGCAAGGGCCGAATGGCTCGCCATGAAGTATGCGACGCCCATCCCGAGCTGATCCGAGCCGCCCGCAACGTCGGAGAGGAGTCGAGTCAGCAGTGCCCAATCTGCGACGCCGCAAAGGTCGTACACGTGACGTACGTGTTCGGGACGAGGATGCCGGCCAGCGGCCGGTGCGTGACGACGAGCCAGGAGCTGACGCGCCTCGCCCGGGGAAGCGGCGCGCGCGTCGCCTACGTGGTCGAGGTCTGCCCAAGCTGTTCCTGGAACCACTTGACCCGCACCTACCCGCTCGCCCCGGCTCGCTCGCCGCGCTCGGCCCCCTCCGGCTGAGCGCCGCCGGCGCAGCCGTCGTCCTCGCCGTCTCGTCGACCGGGCACATCGCCGTTCTGGCGGTGCTGCTGGCCGTGCTGGTCGCGCAACCGGCGGCCGTCGGGGCCGTCCTCCTCGCCGCCATCGCCCTTCTCGAACGGTGGGGCACCTCGTCTCTGGATGCAGTCGCCGGGGCGCAATCGGTGCTCGGCCCTGGAGGGATCGTCGGACCGGGAGCGGCAGCAGCCTCGGCCTGGTTCACCGCCCTGGCCTTGGTGCTGGCGTCGCCTCGGTTGGCCGGCGGCGCCGACGACTCGATAACGCCGCCGCGCACTCGCCGGCGTCTGCCACCAGGCGGTGCCCTGGTTGCCGCCCTCGCCCTGGGAGCGGCGGCAGCGGCTGCCGTCGCCGGACCCGACTTCGAAACGGGAGGCCCCCTGCGCCTGGGGGCAACCGCAGCTGCCGTGCTGGTGGCGGCGGTGATCTCGTCCTTGCGCCGGCCACAGGTCACCGCGGGCCTTGCCCTGTTCGCGGGCATCGTCGCCGCCACGCTCGGTGTGGCGGTCGCCACCAGTCAGATGGGGCTGTAGCCATGAACAGCCCCGTGCTCATCGCCGCCCTGTTCGTGCCCCTGGTCGGGGCGGTGGCTGCGCTCCTCGTCCCCAGCGGGCGGACCCGGCGCGCCGAGCCGTCGTGCCGGCGTCGGCGCAAGCAGGAGCGGACGGCCGAGACAACTTCCGACGGGAGTGACGACGACACCGTCGCCGATCCCACCCCGCGCCAAGTGCTCGAACCACTCGGCTCCGCCGGCGCCGATCGCGCCGGGCTCACCAGCCGAACCATCGTGCGCGTCGCCGCGCTGGCCGCCGCCGCCCTGTGGATCGGCGTCGCCGTGCTGGGACCGTCGTCGGCGGGTCCGGCGCGCGCCATCGGACCGATCGCCCCGGCCGCGGCGGGAGCCGCACTGGTCCTGGCTGCCGTCGGACGTCCCGCCCGGCGCCTCCCGGCCGCCGCCGCCGCTGCCGCCCTCACCCTGGCGAGCGGTGGCCTCGCTCTCGGATCCCGAGACGGCGGAGCCGGTCTGGCCGTCACCGCGCTCGCCGCCGCAGCCGTCGTCCTTGCCTTGGCCAACCGTCGAGGGTCGGACGGCAACCTCGCCCCCAGTGCGCTGACCCTGGCCGGGACGGCGGCGTTGGCCGGCGGGCTGGTGCGGATTGCCGCTGACAGTGGCGAGCTCAACCTCCCCAGCGACGGATCGATGCCGTTGGATGCCGGCCTCCTCCTGGTGGGAGGAAGCGCGATGGTGGCTGCCGCCGCCTCCCTTCGACCCCGTCGCGCGCTGGGCCTCCTGCTCCCCATCGCCCTCGCCGTCGGCGTTCCCGCTGCCGCCGTGCTCGGTGGCGAAGGAGAGGCCGTTGCCTTGGTGCTCATGCTGCTGGCGACGGCTTCGGCCGTGTACTGGGCCCTGATTCCCCGTGTGCCTCGCCGAGATGTCCGTCCTCTCGTGGGCTCCCTTGCCCTGGTGTCGTTGGCGGCCGCCGCCGTCCCCACCGCTGGGCTGCCCGGCAGCGGGTCCACCATCGCCGGCGTACAGGCGGCCGGCCTCCCGGCTGCCTGGCTGCTGGCCGCTGCCGCGGTGATCACCGCGGTGGCCCTCGTCCCCGTCGCCGCCCTGAGCGCCGTGCCCGGAGCGGCGGCGTTGGTGGTGGTACTGATCGCCGATCCGGGACCGGTCCACCAGGCACTGGTGGCACTGGCAGTGGCCGCCACCGTCGCCGGCGCCGTTGGCGTCCACCGCCCGCACCCCCCGGCCACGGAGGGTGAGGAGGACTCGCACGCGGCCACACTGCTGGGCCCGCTCCTCGCCGCGGTCCCTGCCCTGGGCGCCGGTCTCTGGCTTGTCATCGCCCCGGACAGCTGGTCGTGGGTTGGTGAGGTGAACCTTTTCGGTTGGACTGACACCGTGGCTGTGGGCGCGGCTGGCGGACTGATCTTCGCCGTGGCGGGCGTGGCCACGGGCCGAGTGGCGATGCCCGGCCTGCCCCGGCTGGTGGGCCCCGACCCAGTCCCCGTCACCGACGATCGTCCCCGACACGCCCGGTTGGCCCTCGCGGCCGGCGTGGCTCTCGGGATGGTCCTGATCGCCTTGCTCACCTCCAGCCCCGGCGCGAGCTGAGGCTCCTTCCATGACACTCAGCCGGCCAGACCGACGCCCGTCCCCCAAACCCGGCCCCCATCGGCGAGTGCCGCCACCTGCCCACAACCGAGCAGCGCCGTCGCTGCGACCACGGCCGCGACCACGACCACAGCCCACCTCCCGTCCGGAGCAGCGCCGGCGACGCCCGATGTCGCCACCGCGCCCGCCGCGCCCGCCGCGCCCGCCGTCCCCCCGGACCTCGAGGGCCCCCCGGCGCCAACCGAGACCCACGGTCAAGTCGCACGGGCGCAGCATCCTGTGGCGCTTCCGTCGCCTCTTCTTCCTGGTGGGGCTGCTCTTCGTGTTCAGTCTGGCCGGTGTCGGGTTCGTCCTGGCCAACGTGCCCCTGCCCGAGGTCGACCTCCCGGTGGAGACGACCTTCCTCCTCGATGCCAACGGCAACAAGCTGGCCGAGCTGTCGGGGGGCGAAGACCGGGTTTCGGTCCCCCTGGAGCGGATGTCGCCCAATCTGGTGAACGCCGTCCTCGCCGCCGAAGATCGTGACTTCTTCACCCATCCCGGCATCGATCTCAGTGCCATCGCCCGCGCGACCATCGCCGACCTGCGGGGCCGGCCCCTCCAGGGCGGGTCGACCATCACCCAGCAGTACGTGAAGAACACCTACACGGGCAACGAGCGCACCCTCGTGCGAAAGCTCAAGGAGGCCACCCTGTCGGTCAAGCTGGAACAGCAGCTCGACAAGGAGCAGATCCTCGAGCGCTATCTCAACGCCATCTACTTCGGACGGGGTGCCTACGGGATCCAGGCCGCCTCTGGTTCGTACTTCGGCAAGGACGCCAGCCAGCTCGACATCGGCGAGGCGGCGTACCTGGCCGGTCTGATCCGGGCTCCGGAGGCCGCCGACGCCTCCCGCGACGTCGAGACCGCCAATCGGCGGCGCAACAACGTCCTCGTCGCCATGGAGGTCGAGGGCCACATCGACGCCGCCCGGCGCCAGGCCCTCGAGGCGACGCCGGTCGACCAGATGGAGGGCTTTCGGGTACGCGACGACGTGGTCAAGGACAGCATCGTGGGAGGCGAGGCGGGCACGCAGCACTTCGTGGAATATGTCCGCGCCCAGCTGTTGGAACGCTACGGCGACGCCGTGCTCTATGGCGGCGGCCTCCGGGTCAAGACCACCCTCGACCCGGAGCTGCAGGCGTCGGCCTACGAGTCGGTCTACGGCACGCTCAACCGGGAAGGCGATCCGGCCGGGGCTCTGGTGTCCATCGACGCCGGCGGGCAGGTCAGGGCCATGGTCGGCGGCAAGGCAATGCGTCCTGAGGACGACGAGTCCCCGTTCGCCAGCGTGAACTTCGCCGTGGGCAAAGAGGGTGGAGGAGGAGGGCGACAGCCGGGCTCGGCGTTCAAACCGTTTGTACTGGCGGAGGCGGTCAGCGAGGGCTACAGCGTGGAATCGGCCTTCCCCTCACCTCGCCAGGTTGTCTTTCCCGGCGCCAACGCCGGCAAGGACTACCCCGTGACGAACTACGACGGTGCCGCCTATGGCACCCAGAACCTGGTCGAGGCCACCAGGGTCTCGTCCAACACCGTGTACGCCCAGCTCGCCGAGACGCTCGGAACCACCGAGGTTGCCGAGATGGCCAACCGGCTGGGAATCCGCTCCGACATCCCCGTCGGGCAGCTCTCTGTCGCCCTCGGGTCGACCGAGGTCTCCGTGCTCGACATGGCCGATGCCTACCTCAGCTTCGCCACCCGCGGCGTCCAGGTGGATCCCCTGGTCATCACCGAGGTGACCGACGCCGACGGCCGGGTCATCGACCAGTTCAGTGCTACCCGGGAGCGGGTCCTCGAACCCGACCAGGCCGACGTCGTCAACTTCGTGCTCCAGGGCGTGGTGGAGTCCGGAACGGGGACCAGGGCCGACTTCGGCCGACCGCTGGCCGGCAAGACCGGCACCACCCAGGAGAACGGCGACGCCTGGTTCGTCGGCTACACACCGGGGCTGTCCACCGCCGTGTGGATGGGCTACCCGGAGGGACAAGCACGGCCGATGGACAGCGTCCACGGAGTGGAGGTGACGGGCGGGAGCTTCCCCGCCGACATCTTCCGTAAGTTCATGAGTGCGGCGCTCGATCAGGATCCCGAGACCTTCGGAGGTGACTTCGTCGACCCCGGAGACCTCAGCGGGAGGTTGCTCACCGGAAGTCGCCGGGTGGTCGGTGAGGCGGAGAGCACCACCGCCACCACCGAGGCGTCCGACTCCACGACCACCTCGGCGCCGCCTCCGGCCCCGACGACCACGGCGGCGGTACCGTCGACCACCGCCCAGCCACGGCCCACCACCACGTCGCCACCTCCCGTGGACACGGTTCCGCCACCCGGCATGACGCTGCAACCGCGTCAACCTCCAGAGCCCGCTCCTGTCCAGCCGGCTCCTGCGCCCGAGAACCCCCCGTCACCGGACCCGGCGGTCGATTGAGCGCTGGCCGTGCCCTGAGGTTCGGACATGGCGGCGGTATCGTGGAGAAGGCCGAGGAGGACTGACATTGGACACAGGCCTCACCGTGCCTGAGGTGGCACGTCGCAAGGTCGCCAGAGGTGACGCCCCGCTGGTCATGGTCACGGCCTATGACGCCCCGGGGGCACGAATGGTCGACGAGGCGGGCGCCGACATTCTCCTCGTGGGTGACTCGCTGGCCATGGTCGTCCTCGGCCACGACGACACCTTGCAGGCCACCCTGGCCGACATGGCCCACCACACGGCGGCAGTGGCCCGCGCCTCGACCCGGGCCTTGGTCGTGACCGACATGCCTTGGCTCAGCTACCACCTCGACCGCGTCGCCACGCTGGCCAACGCCGGCACCCTGGTGCGGGCGGGGGCGGCAGCCGTGAAGCTCGAGGGCGGACGGAGTCGCACCCCCATGATCGAGGCTCTGGTCGATGCCCAGATCCCGGTGATGGGCCACGTCGGGCTGACGCCGCAGTCGGTCAACGTCATGGGTGGCTTCAAGGTCCAGGGCCGGACCCCTGAATCCGCCGCCGCCCTGGTCGACGCCGCCGGTGCCCTGGTCGAAGCGGGTGTGTTCGCCATCGTCGTGGAGGGCGTACCCGCCGAGGTGGCGGCCGAGATCACCGACGCCGTACCGGTCCCCACCATCGGCATCGGGGCCGGTCCCCGTTGCGACGGCCAGGTGCTGGTCTTCCACGACCTCCTCGGCCTGGAGGACCGACTGACACCCAGGTTCGTCCGGCGCTACGCCTCGCTTCGGGACGAGGGCATCAAGGCCCTGGCGTCCTTCGCCGCCGATGTCCGCTCGGGCGACTTCCCGTCGGTCACCGAGTCCTACCGTCGCCCGCCGGCGAGCTCATGACCGAGGCTCTCGACGAACCGTCCGGCGATACATCCGACGCCCGCCGCCTCACATGGCTGCGCCGGCTGGTCTGGGTGGTGCTGCTGGCCGGCGTCGTGGCCTTCCTGGTCGAGGGGGCCGACAAACCTCCGGACCCGTTCCTGGTGCCAGACGACACCGGGGCCGAGGCGGCGTCGGGACCGGTGTCGTCAGGCGGCCCGGAGGAACAGGGGCCCAGTCTCGGAGGCGCGGCCGACGCCGCGCCGACGACAACCACCACCACCACCGGTTCTACGGGCGGCGCAACACGCACTCCCACCACGGGAACGAGCTCGAGGCCGGCAACGGCGGCCACCCCGGCAGTGGGAACGCCGGCGCCCACTGCAGCACCCACGATGCCGGCGCCGGGTCCCCCGCCGCCGGCGCCCATCCTCGCCTCCCGCCGCCCGTTGGCCGGCTTCGACGAGATCGCCTTCCGCATCACCGCATCCGGCGGTGGGGTCACCGACGGGGTGGCCATGCTCGCCGACGACAGCGCCAGCCGGAGCCAGGGCCTCATGGAGCAGACGGACCTGCGGGGCTACGACGCCATGGTGTTCCGTTTCCCGTCGCCGGACAACCGCGGGTTCTACATGCGCAACACCCGCATCCCGCTTTCCATCGCCTTCTTCGATGTCAGTGGGCGATTCGTCTCCTCGGCCGACATGGAGCCCTGCCCCGACGAGGTCGAGAAGTGCCCCACCACCTTCGCCGAAGGGCCCTACGTCCACGCCATCGAGGCGGCCAAGGGTGAGCTGCCCCGACTCGGCATCGGCCCCGGCTCCACCCTGTCGTTCCCGTAGCGGCGGATAGCGTCGAGCGGTGAGCTGGGAGGGACCGGGGTTCGTCGACCATCACGCCCACCTCCTCCGCGTGGCCGCCGGCCGGCCGCCGATGTGCGGAGATCCCTCGGACCCCGAGAGCGTCCAGGCCTACCACCGCCGGGTCAGCGACCGGTGGTCGACGCCCATGGACGAACCCGAACAGCCGCTGGAGGTCGACGATGCGCTGCGGGGGAACCTGGAGCGGGGCCTGGCCTGGGCGGCCGAGTTGGGGCTGGTGGAGGTGACGGAGGCGGGGATGCACGATTGGGCCTATCTGGAAGCCCTGCTGGCGCTTCGCCAGCGGGGACCGCTGGCCGTGCGGGTCCGTCTCCTGGTCGCGAGCGGCATCGCCGAGGTCGGTCGCATGCAGCGCACCGGAGATCCCTGGTTGGAACTGGTCGGCGTCAAGTTCTACGCCGACGGTTGGCTGGGTGCTCGGACGGCCGCCATGCGGCAGCCCTTCGCCGACCGGGAGGGCGATCTCGGCATCCTCTTCCTCGACGCCGACAGCCTGGCCCGGCGAGCCGACCCCTTCGCCGAGGCAGGCTGGACCATCGCCACCCACGCCATAGGCGACCGGGCCATCGAGGCGGTGCTCGACGGCTACGAGCGCCTCTACGGCAGCGATTGTGCCGCCGCCGCACCGCGCATCGAGCACGCCCAGGTGCTCGCTCCCGACCTGGTCAGACGGATGGCCGATCTCGGAGTGGTCGCGTGCATCCAGCCGGCGTTCGCCGTCGCCGACGCCGACACAGCCCGCGCTGCACTGGGTCGGGACCGCTGGGAGCACGCCTACCGCTGGGACAGCCTGATAGACGCCGGTGTACCGGTCCTCTCCGGCTCCGACTTCCCCGTGGTCCCCCTCGCACCCCTCGTCGGCCTGCAGTGCCTGCTCACCGGCGATCACCTCGACGGCCGCCGGGCCGGCGCCCCCACCCTTTCGCGGGAGCGGGCCATGGCCGTGATGACCGATGCCCACGCCGGCACGGTCGTGCTCTCCGGCGACCTCGACCGGGTGGCGGAGGACGAAGTGAGCGCCCTCGAGGTGGTCGAGAGCCGACCGGCGGGTTGAGGACGCTCGTCTAGCCTTGGCCGGGGTGAGCATTCCTGTCGCCGCGGCCTCCCTCGCCGGGCCCATCGAGGAACGGGGCCCCACCGCCTACCTGGTGACCGTCGGCGGCGACGACCGACCCCACGTGGTGGCGGTCACGGTGGGATGGCACGGCGAGAGCCTCGTGGCCAATGCGGGACGGACGACCACGGCCAACGTCGCCCTCCACCCGGACGTGACCCTCATCTGGCCTGCCCGGCCGGGGAGCGGCTACAGCCTCATCGTCGACGGGCGGGCCCGGTCGACGGACGGGGATGGGCCGTCGAGCCTGGCCATCGACCCGCGCAAGGCCGTGCTCCACCGCACCCCCGAAGGCGACCCCTCCTCCCCGTCGTGCATCACGGTGCTCCCACCACCCTGACTTCGAGCCACCTGGCAAGCTGACGAGCATGAGGGTCCACCTCGTCGACGGCACGTACGAGCTGTTCCGCCACTTCTACGGCGTGCCCTCACATCGCAACGAGGCGGGCGAAGAGGTGGCCGCCACCCGGGGCGTGTTGAACTCGATGCTGGCCCTCATGGGCGATGGGGCCACTCACGTGGGGGTCGCCACCGACCACGTCATCGAGTCGTTCCGCAATGACCTGTGGCCGGGGTACAAGGACGGCTCGGGCGTCGACCCCGACCTAAAGGCGCAGTTCCCCCTCCTGGAGGAGGTGCTGCGCGCCCTCGGCCTGACGGTGTGGGCCATGGTCGAGGACGAGGCCGACGACGCCCTGGCGTCGGCCGCGGCCGTCGCCGGCGCCGACGACCGGGTCGACGAGGTCCTCATCTGCACCCCCGACAAGGATCTTGCCCAGTGCGTGGGCGGCCGGGTGTTCCAGTTCGATCGGCGCCAGCGGGTGCGCTACGACGCCGACGGGGTGCGGGCCAAGTTCGGGGTCGAACCCGAGTCGATACCCGACTACCTGGCCCTGGTGGGGGACAGCGCCGACGGCTTCCCGGGTCTGGCCGGCTGGGGGGCCAAGTCGGCCGCCGCCGTGCTGGCCCACTATCGCCACCTCGAGGCCATACCGGTCGCCGCCGGCCAGTGGGAGGTCAGCGTGCGCAACTCCCCCCGTCTGGCCGCGACCCTGGCCGCCGAGCGCGACCAGGTGCTGTTGTTCCGCACCCTCGCCCGGCTTCGCACCGACTGCGTCGTCGGCCGGGTCGACGACTGGCGCTGGACCGGCCCCACCCCCGACTTCGCCGAGCTCTGCCGGCGCCTCGATCGCGCCGTTCCCGATCTGGCGGCATCAGCGGGGGCGACAGCACCCGCTGGTGCTGCCGGTACGGAAGAGGGTCACGAGCAGCCGGGAAAGTAGTCTCGCCCACCGTGAGCAGTGACCGTCCGCTCAAGGAGCTGCTGGAGGATCTGGCCGAACGCCGGGAGGCCGCGCTCCACGCCGGCTCGGAGCGGGCCGTCGAGCGCCAGCACGCCCGCAACAAGATGCTGGCCCGGGAGCGGATCGACTACCTCCTCGACGCCAAATCGTTCCAGGAGCTCGACATGCTGGCCCGCCACCGGGCGCCGGGAGCAGGACTGGAGGAGCGGCCTTACACCGACGGGGTGATCACCGGCTGGGGAACGGTTGACGGGCGCAAGGTATTCCTCTTCTCCCAAGACTTCACCGTCTTCGGTGGGGCCCTGGGCGAGGTGTTCGCCGAGAAGATCCACAAGGTGATGGACCTCGCTGCCTCGGTGGGAGCGCCGCTCATCGGCCTCAACGACGGTGCCGGTGCCCGTATCCAGGAGGGCGTGGCCTCCCTCGCCGGCTACGGGGGGATCTTCCGCCGCAACGTGGCCTGCTCGGGGGTCATCCCCCAGATCAGCGTGATCCTCGGCCCGTGCGCCGGTGGCGCCGTCTACAGCCCGGCGCTCACCGACTTCGTCTTCATGGTGCGCGAGACCTCGCACATGTTCATCACCGGTCCCGACGTGGTGAAGACGGTGACCGGCGAGGACGTGACCCTCGAGGAGCTGGGTGGGGCCATGACCCATGCCACCAAGTCGGGGGTCGCCAGCTTCATCGCTCCCGACGAGAAGGCCTGCCTGGACGCCGTACGGGAGCTCCTGGGCTTCCTGCCCGCCAACAACTTGGAGCAGCCACCGTTCTTCGAGCCCGACGACGATCCCACTCGGCGCTGCCCTGAGCTGGTCGAGTTGCTTCCCGACGATGCCGACGACCCCTACGACATGCTCGAGGTGGTGGAGGTGGTGGTCGACGACGGCCACCTCGTGGAGTATCACCCCCATTGGGCCCGGAACATCGTGTGCGGGTTCGCCCGCCTCGACGGCTACGTCGTCGGCGTGGTCGCCAACCAGCCGGAGGTGTTGGGCGGTGTGCTCGACATCGAGTCGTCGGAGAAGGCGGCCCGATTCGTTCGCATCTGCGACGCCTTCAACATCCCCCTCATCACCCTGGTGGATGTGCCCGGGTTCCTCCCCGGTGTGAGCCAGGAGCACGGGGGGATCATCCGTCACGGCGCCAAGCTGCTCTACGCCTACAGCGAGGCAGCGGTGCCCTGCATCCAGGTCATCACCCGTAAGGCCTACGGGGGCGCCTACGTGGTCATGGGTTCGAAGTCGATCGGCGCCGACCTGGCATTCGCGTGGCCGTCGGCCGAGCTGGCCGTGATGAGCCCTCAGGGAGCGGTGGAGATCATCCACCGCAAGGAATTGGCGGCGACGGCCGACCCTGCCCGGCGCCGGGCCGAGCTGGTGGCCGAGTACAGCGAGCGGGAGGCGAACCCGTGGGTCGCGGCCGAGCGGGGGTACCTCGACGACGTCATCGACCCGGCCGACACCCGGGTCAAGCTGATCGCCGGTTTGGAGATGCTGAGGACCAAGCGGGAGGAGCGACCGCACCGCAAGCACGGCAACGTCCCGCTGTGAGCCCCCGGAGGTCGCCCAGCCCCCAGGAGATGGCCGCCATCGTGGCCGCGGTCGAGCTGTGCTGGCCTCGTCCGGCGCCGAAGCCGACGTC
>DASZDM010000077.1:0-1539 GCA_035942015.1 Acidimicrobiales bacterium
CCGGATGTGGCCCCTGTCGCCGGACACGGCCATCGTCGAGTTGCGCCGACGAGGAGGTCGAGGAGGTCCGCTCGCTCGGCGACACCGCTGGCTCGCTCGCGTGGTCGATCCCGGCCGCCCGTCCGCGGGCTCGGCGAACGCGGTAGGAGTGGATTGGTCCCTCTCTGTGCCCGTCGCTGGCGGGCGCCCGCGGATGGCGGTGATCCCGCTGGAGGTTTATGGGAAGGGCCGAGGAGCGGGCCGGTGAGGTCGGGGTGGAACCGAGACCACGCCATCATCCGCGGTGGTCGGTCCGGAAATCGGTGCTCGGGCAGCCGCGGCGCCCATCGCTCGATGTCGTCGCGGATGGGCGACGCCCGCCAGTCCGGCCACCAGTAGCCAAGGGGGATGTGGTCGTACCGCCCGCTCGGCACGAGCGCCCTCGAGATGGGCTTCGGCTCGGCGAGGACGAAGGCCTCGTGGCGACGGCCCCACTTCCCGACGACGCGTGTGGGCGCGATGCGTTCGATCTCGTCCCATGACGCGCGCTGGGCGCCGAGCGCCACGCCGCTGCCACTCAGGAGCAACGCCGCCGAACCCTTCCGCTCAGCCAGACGGACAAAGACCCGCGAGGCAGCGACCACGGCAAGGAAGATCAACGGTCCGACAGTGACCTCGCCCCGGGTGAGGGCCCATCCGAACCGGAGGAGCTCCACCGCCACAAAGACGTACACGAGTCGATCCAGGGTGCGTTGCCATCGCCGCGTGGACGTCCGGACGGGATAACGATGAACCTCGGTCCGCTCCTCCTGGCTCACCGCTCACACGTTCCCTTCCGTGTCGCCCGACGGCATCGCCCTCGTAGATGTCGCCGGCGGCGAGCACCGAGGCGACCACCGCCATCGCGTACCATCTCACCAGCTTGTGCCGGTGGTGCATCTCGACGACTCGCTCAGTGTGCCCCAGGGAACGGAAGGCTGCTCTGCTCCGGAGCGCCCGCCTATGGGCCGTGGCCCGTCACGCGCCGCCACACAAGGCAAACTCTGAGGGCACGCTCCCCCGAACATGCGCCGTCGGAGTATGCGACTCCACCAGCAGCAGACCGCCGCATATTTCACCGGAGCACGCGCGGCACTTCTAGCTGCAGCCGTGTAGCCTCGTGGCGCGTTGCGCACGTCTGCTACGAGGGCGGTGAGAGCGGCCGCCACGAGAATCCACCAGTGAACGGCGGGGAGGGGCCCGGCGCTGCCCCCTGCAGCCAGTCCCACGCCACTGGCGATCGTGCCGAGAATCCCCATCGCGAGGGCGATGGCCAGTCCGACCCGACGACGCTTGATGCACAAGAGTCCGGCGGCGAGTTGGAGAAGCATGAGTGTCGCCAGGCCCAGCCCGAGACCAAAGCCACCGAGATCCATGCTCCCCCATGTCAGCGTGCCGTCGAACGCCAAGTGGCCGGCCAACAAGAGGAACAACCAGCCGGCTCCCAGCAAGGACAACCCCGCCGTGAGCACGGCGAGGGACCTATCCGCTGGAACCCTTGTCAGAGCATGCAGATGACCA
>DASZDM010000078.1:0-5350 GCA_035942015.1 Acidimicrobiales bacterium
TCTCTGCGGCAGTGCCCCGGTCGACGCCAGCTCCGGCAAGAACGAACGCCACCGACTCAACCGCGGCGGCGATCGCCAGGCGAACTCAGCCCTGTGGCGGATCGTGATGACACGCATCGTCTACGACCCGCGCACCAAGCACTACATCGAGCGGCGCATGAAGGAGGGCCTCACGAAAAAGGAGGCGATGCGGTGTCTGAAGCGCTACGTCGCCCGCGAGGTGTTCGCCCATCTACCTCGAGAACGACTGGCTTGACATCCCTAGGAGCATCAATATGCGTTCATGGCGGATCGATCCGGGGATCAACTACGTGAAGCTGATTTTGTCGGGACGGGAGTCGAGGGTGGCGCGGACCACCCCAACGGGCGTTTCGGCGTTCGGGACTCTCTGAGTGGCGATGCAGATCGTTGCATCATCGTGGGCACTTCTTTCGCGCATCGCAGTCGGGCCCTTGTTTGCAGCAGTCGGAGTCGGTGTTCTCACTTGGCGACGCGAGTTGTCGCAATCGGGTTTACACTGGTGGCCTCGGTGGAAAAGCGGTAAGCTTTGGCTCTTTTCTGATGACCGCTCCGTCGTTGTCTATCAACTCGTTGCAGCAGTTGTAGCCGGAAGTACGTTGATCGTCTTCGGTCTCGTCATTGCCGTATGGGGACCATAGGAGGCATTCACGTACATGAGTCGTCCGGCGACCGGAAGGCTCCGCATTGCGATCGAGGATGGCGGAAGTACAGCGGACGCGGATGCCACTCGCTGCTCCAAGCGATACTCGACACCAGTAGTGCGTAGGAGAGGGCGACGTCGACGTACGTGGTTCTGACGAGCGCATCAACGGACTTGGGCCTCGTGACAGGGCTGCTCGGTCGTGCCGGTCTGCGCTGGGAGTGCGCGAATCTCACCTACGGACAGCTGCATGGCGCGCCTAAGTGCCGCTCGGGACCGCCCGCGCGAACGCCGGGACTGTGCCGCTCGTCCCCACAAGAGCACCTATCTGGAAGATCGGGGCCGTGGGTAGTTCGGCGGTGCTACCACGGCGCTGTTAGTAGCGGGAGGCCGAGCAGGATCACGTAGGCCCGTAGTGCGGATTCGCCAGGGCCTGCAGCGGCGGCGGCCGACCCGGGCCGGCGCGAGGTTGGCGCGGGTCCCACTCAAATGAACCGGACCGGGAACCTCAGCAACCAGTGCGGGGATCACAGCCGATGGAGTGCTCGCCGGGGGTTCCCATGAGCACGATGGTCCGGCTCGAGGGGACGATGTCGCTGACGTCGTAGCAGTGGCGGTCCGGCTCGATCTGGTCCACCTCGATGGTCCAGTCGGTGGTCCCGTGGTCCCGCAGCTCGGCCTGGAGCAGATCCCGCCACTCCGACTCCTCGGCGCAGCCGTCGCCGGTGACTGCGTGGCGGTCATGGAAGGCCACCCGCACCGAGCGGACCGCCTGTCCGACGGCCTCGAAGTCCGCCAGGTCCTCCCACGGAGCCATGCGGGCAGCCTCGCAGGATTGCTCGCCTGTCGCCTCGATCACGGTGACAACGCCCGTGGAGGAGACACAGGCGGTGAGCGGCGGGGCTTGCGTGACTCCTTGCACCATGGACCCGGACTCCCAAGCCCTAGCGCATGCGTCGATCGGCGACGTGCCGTCGTTCGGCAGCACCGAGGTGACCCGGCCCTCGTCGGCGACACATGCGAACGCGACGGTGTTGTCGGCGTCACTGCTGACCATCGCCCAACCGGCGGCGGTGGTAACTCCAAGAGCGAGGACAACTCCTGGCACCGTCCACCTCGCTCGCCGGCGGCGGGGCGGATGCGATGGTGTGGGCTCGGGAGCTTGCTGGATGACGGCCATCAGGGCGTTCCTCTCACGTTGGACGAGCGCCCGGTCGGGACCGTCGGTGGGCGGGCGAAGCCGCCTGAGCAGTTCCAGGTCGAAGTCGTCGGTCACGGTCGGCACCCCCCCTCGGCTCGCTGCGGGCTGTCATCAGGCTCTTGCCCGTAGGACCCGATCAGTTCCCGGAGATGGTGACGGGCACGGTGCAGCCGTGAGCGCACCGTCCCGATGGGCACGTCGAGCACCTCAGCCACCTCTTGGTAGCTGAGCTCCTCCCAGGCCACCAGCAAGATGACGTCGCGTTCTCCCAGCGGCAACTCCGCAAGAGCCTGGGCCAGCCGGGGCCAGATCACTTCAGCGTCGAGGCGAGCGTCGATCGCCTCCATGCCGGCGGGCGTGGGATCGTCCCGGGTGCCGAGCCGTCCCAGTGCTCGTAGGTGGCGGGCCTGTTGACGCCGTTCCTTCAACAGCAGGTTCTTGGCGATCCCGTACAGCCACGGAAGGCAGTTCGGCCGTTGGAGCTGGTAGGTCGCCCGGCGCTCGAAGGCGATGCGGAAGACCTCTCCGGCGAGCGAATCGGCGACATCGTGCCCGAGGCGTCGCTCCAAGAACCGGTGCACCGCGCCCACATGGCGGTCGAAGACGATGGCGAAGTGCGCCGGGTCGGTCAGAGATCGCGCGATCACCACGGCATCGTCCGGTGGGGCGGTCATCTTCTCCTGTTTCCCGGTGCCAGGCTTCGAGTTCCCGGCGCACAGAAACCGGTCACTGTCCGGGCCGATTGGCATCGAGGATGGCACAGAAGCCCTCCGCGCCCGGAGAGGGAGGTCAGTCGCTGGTGGAGTGCGCTCCTTCAGCCCTAGAAGGTTCGCCGCAGCCGCTCCTACGTGCCGATCTCCCTGGCCTCGAGCGGCGGTGGCCGACGGCTCGGCGTCGAGGGCGAGGAGCACCGATCGCCTCTTTGCGCTGGCCTTGGACGTCGGCGACCCAGCACGGTATTCGTACTACAGTATTTGTGTGTGGAGATCCACAGCTCGGCGCACCGCCACGGGGTGAGGGAGGAGGACATGTTGCATGCGATCGAGCACTCGCTTGCGGTTGACGACCTCGGAGATGACCCGAACCGATGGCTGGTGCTCGGGCCGGACACCGCAGGGAACGTGCTGGAACTCGTCGTGCTCATCAGCGTGGAGGGCGACGAGATGATCATCCACGCCATGCCCATGCGGCCCAAGTACCGGAGGCTTCTCGAACGATGAGTGCTGAACACCACGGACATGCCGAGTCGGGCACGCCACTGACCGATGAACTCATCGAGCAGCTAGCCGACGAGGCCGAGCAGGGCTACAACGTCGAGGAGATCGTCGCTCGGCGCGGCAAGCGCGGCCGCCCCGCGCTTGGCTCCGGACCGTCGACCGTCGAATCAGTGCGGCTGGATCCCGACCTCAAGGAGCAGCTCGCTCGACGGGCGGAGGCGGAAGGGGTGCCGGTCTCAGAGGTGATCCGAGAGGCACTTCGTCACCACCTCGACGCGGCCTCCTGACCGCCCCGACGTGCCGATCATGCGCGCTCGGAGCGGCGGCGACGGCCGATGGGTAGCCGTCGCGGCGCCTGGAGCACCGATCGCTCTTCGCGCTGGCCTCGGACGCCGGCGACCCGGCATTTGTCGCGCTTCATTCAGGCCGGGATCCGGTCAGCGACGCGCCGATCGGCGCGCTGCGAAGAGCGCGGGAACGGATTATTGAGCGCGTGCTATAGGGCCTTCGTCCGGCACATCCCGCCGGTTCCTGAGCGGCGTGACGGACAGTCGATCGGCTGGCGCTAACCGGGGC
This sequence comes from Acidimicrobiales bacterium, assembly GCA_035942015.1. GTDB lineage: Bacteria > Actinomycetota > Acidimicrobiia > Acidimicrobiales > CADCSY01 > JADDRA01. Next base: position 3,656 of record DASZDM010000078.1, read on the forward strand.
GAAGCCTCGGCACTATGTGGGGCACAGCGGGTGGGGGCTATTCCTCCGCTCCATCGGGGGTCGCGTGGTCGGTCTGTTGTCTGGCCACAAAGAGAGCCGCTTCCGTCGCGGCGTGCTGTGGTCCATGACCATCCATCTGGCGTGTTTGCTCCCAGGGGCGTCTCGCACTTTCCGCTTGACTATCGGCAGTCGATATATCATACTCTGAGCATGGCCGGTCCGACCAAGCCCCTTCCATCGGCCTCCCTCCATATCGTGCTCGCCCTGCTCGACGGGGAGCTCCACGGCTACGCGTTGATGGGCCGCGTGGCGGAGCTCAGCGACGGGGCGGTCCGCATGGGCCCCGGCACCCTCTACGGCACGCTCAATCGTCTGGTCGACGACAAGCTCATCGAGGAGACGACCGACCGGGTCCCCCGAGAAGACAACGAGCGGCGTCGCTACTACCAGCTCACTGCCAGCGGACGAGCGGTTGCTGTCGACGAGCTCGTCCGTCTCCAAGGCCTGGTTCACCGCATCGCCGGGCATCTCCCGGGTCCGGCGACCGCATGAGCGCCCCACCGCCGATCGGCGCCTACCGAGCGCTGCTGCGGCTGTACCCACGGAACTTTCGGGATGAGTACGGGCCCGACATGGCTCTGCTGTTCGCCGACCAGCTGCGTGACGAACCTGCCGCCCGGGTGTGGGTCCGCGGCATGGTCGACCTTGCCATCACCGTGCCCACCCGACATCTGGAGGCCCACATGAACCGACCCGCCACCCCCGTGGTCCCGTTGCTGTTCGTCGTCGTCAGCCTGACCGGCGTGTGCGTCGCGCTCATCGGCGGCTCCAGCCTCGGGATGCTCGCCGTCGGACTGTCGGTCGCCACCGTGACCGGAGCCCTCGCCGCCGCCGCCTGGCGTCACACCCGCCCCGTGGCGGTCGCCCGATCGGCGACTGCGCACTGGTGGAAGTTCCTCACTGGGGGCGCCGGCGTTCTCGTCGCCGTGATCATCCTCACCACGGCCACCGGCGAGGTCGATGACTCGATGTGGTGGCCGATGGTGATCACCGTGGTCGGCGCCCTCCTGCTGCTGGTCACCGGTCTCGTACTCGGGGTCGCCCGTCTCACTGGCAATCACCCCCACAACGCACGGAGCTGACCGCGTCCGGTCGTCATCACGACGCCGGCCCACAACAGCATTGGAGACCCATGTACCCGATCGTCAGAACAACGCGCTTCGGCGCGGCCCTCTTCAGCGTCGCCTTGCTCGCCGCTTGCGGTGATGACCAAACCGCCGCCGACCACGGGGACTTCTGCGACGCCATGGAACAGGCCAGCAGCCTTCTCGAGCCCAATACGGGCTCACCGACACCGGTGGGAACGCGGGCACGCTACGAGGAGCTCTCCTCGGTGCTTGATGTGGCCGAGCGGGAGGCGCCCACAACCATCGCCGGCGACGTCGCTACTTTCGCCACCGCCATCGACAACTACGTCACCGCCCTGGCAAGCGTCGACTATGACCTGGACGTTCTCTACAGCACACCCGAGGGCGTGCAGCTGGCCGACGACACCTCCCATGCGATTACCCCAGCCATGGTTGAGCACCTGACTGGCCCATGTGATATCTCCCTTGGATGACCCTGGGCCGTTGCGTCACGACGAAGATGCCGGGCTCGCCAGTGGGCACCTCAAACGCTCCCAAAAGTCTATAA
>DASZDM010000079.1:0-12157 GCA_035942015.1 Acidimicrobiales bacterium
TGCACCTCCTCGAGGAGGTCCTTGGAGCTCGGGAAGGCCTGGATCTCGGCCATGAGCTCCTCGAAGTGGCGGGTGTGCCCGTCGGAGGTCGCCTCGCTGGGGTGGCCGAGGAGCTTCTCGACCAGCTGGTCGCTACCCATCCCGATGAGGCGGTGGATGCGGTACATGGGCGCCACCTCGCCGGCATCGCGCACCCCTCGCGCCCACGCCACCGTGTGCAGGTAGTTGGTGTCGACGAGCGTGCCGTCGACGTCGAAGATCACGCCGTAGGTAGCGATGTCCTTTGCCTAGCACGGCCGAGCCCGCGGGCCGGAATCGGGCAACACGGGCTTGGTGAATACGCCGGCTACGACGGCGGCACCAAGCGCTGTGCCGCTTGCTGCGCCGCTCGTGCGTTGGCCATCGTCCGGCGCTCCAGGGCCGGACCGACCAGGAGGATGACGATCCACACCGCCAGGGAGAACCCGGCGCCGATGGCGCCCAAGCCCGCTGACGACCCCGTAGGACAAGGACCGCTGGAGCAGGCCCTGGACGAGCCCGAACCCCGTGCCGAAGATCAGACCCTGGACGATCGCCATCCGTCGACGTCGGTCGATCGACATTCCTCATCCTCCGATCACGTCCCGGACCAAGGCTCAGGCGGCACATGATCGTCTGACGCATGGCCGTCGAACAGCGTCCTCAGGAGACCGCAAACTCCCCGCCAGCGACAAAGAAGATGTCGGTGAGCCGCCCTCGCCCCGCCGGCGGCAGCAACGGCTGGCCGTGCCAGGCCGGACTGGAGCGCACGCCGGAGTGGACCGACGCCCCTCCCGCCTACTCCTACACGCAACATCGGGCCGTACACCGCTTCTCGACCGCCGTGTCGATCTACCGGACGCCGAACACCGGCGCGCACGGCACCGACCTCTCCGGGTCGTACCGCCGCCCATTGGCCGGCGAGAACCCGTGGGCGAGGGGTGACTTGAACTCCGATCCGAGGGGCCCCGATTGATGGTCGTCGATGTTGGAAAGTGCCTGTGACCTGCCGTTTCCTGGATCGGCGTGCTGGACGGTGCTGGCCGCTTCTACCGGATTTCAACCCGTCCGGTAGAAGTTTCGGTAGAAGTTTCGGTAGAAGTTCGGGGCCGATCGCAAACCTCGAACGTGTTGCGAGCCGCCACTCGCGGTCACTTGCGGCCACGGGCCTCCGGACCACTCGAGCACCTCCCAGGGTTCATGCGCTCGGCGAGGAGGGAACCCGGCCGGGCGCACGGTGTCGAGTGACGTCCGCATGACCGCCTCGCCGGGGGCCTCCGGCTGCGCCGGGTACTGCATCGACACGAGGTCACCAAATGGGGCGGAAACGGCGTCTGGAGAACGTCCCCCGCAGATCCACTCGACCGAGGCGGCGGCCACTTCGGCGGCTTCCCGCGCACGGCCTATGGCGACATCGGGGTGTCGATCGCAGTGACGGATCACTGCGCGGCGAACGGGGAGAGGAGGTACCCGGAGAACTTTCACGGCGATTATCTGGCGCTAGGTACCTGCCGAACTCGGGCGGCGAGGTCAGGCCCAGACCCAGCGTGTTCAGTAGGCTGGAAGGACATCCGGACACGAGGCGAGACTTCGTGGCGGTCGAAGGCGCGCACACCAAGGTCTCCCGCGAGCGGGAGTGGCGGCGAACATGACCACCAGTACATCGCAGCTCCGCAGAGCCGTTTGGGGAAATTAGGACGACAGCAGGGAGCATGTCCAGCTGGAGGCGTTACCTGGCCCCGCATGGTGCCGTGTTAGTGCGCTACCGGGCGCACGGGCTTCACCTCCTGTTCGTGCGTCCTGCAACAACGGCCGCACCTCCCTCGACTCACGTCTGCCGCTCTCTGTGGCATTCCGCAGTTGGCCAGCGCCACACCCCGAAGCTCGCGTGTCAGCATTGACCCGCTGACCGCCCGGGGCGGGGTATCACCGATCGAGGATGCCCGGCCGGTCAGAATGCTCCCGTGGCTGAGGAAGACGCCAAAGCTGCAAAGGAGACTCTGTCTCAGTTCTTCGCGCGAGTACTCGACCAACTGAGCGTTACCTCATGGTTGCCGGCGGTGATGCTGGTTGCAATCACCCTAGTTCTGTCGCAGCTGGCAAAAGCTGACGGTTCGTTCGACGCGGCGTTTGACGCCATCGGCGAAATGGGAGCTGCCGCCATCGTCTTCATCGTATTTAGTGTTGTCATCGCAGCGATCTTCGCTCAAGCATTCGAGTTCGAAGCTATCAGAGTGATCGAAGGTTACTGGCCCGACCGCGGACTGTTAGGTCGTCTGACGAGATGGCGAAGGAGAACAAAGCTAGAAGAACTGGCGCAGCTCCGACAGGAGTTGGCGGCGCTTTCGAAAGAAGCGCTTGAGACAGCGCGGAGCGGACTTCGAGACAAGGAGCAACTGGGATCAGGAGCGTACGACGCCCTCGAGGCCTACGTCCTGAACCTTCCCCAGCTCGAGTCAACGAGCGTTGAAGAAAGAGCCAAAGCGAAGTCCGTTCTTCCTCGGTGGAAGTGGCATGCGGAACCTACAACTGTGAACCGCGTTGAGGAGATCGAGCGAAAAATCAATGAGTTTCCAGAAAGGCGGTATCGAGTCCTGCCCACCCATCTCGGAAACCTCGTCAGGGCCGTCGAGGACAGGGTTCACGACCCGTCGGAAGGTCGCTTGGAAAACTTCGCGATCCACGTCCTCGACGAGATTCCGAGATCCATCAACGCGGCGTTCCGGGAGCAGCGTCGCCGTCTGGATCTGTACTGCGGCTTAGTGTTTGTATTCACCGGATCCATTCTTCCGGCTCTTGCGGTCAGCCTGTCGTTTCCCCGCTCTCGGATCGTGGCCGGAGCTTCCCTTCCGATGGCGTTGGGTCTTGCCGCGCTTGTCAGCTACCGAGCGGCGCTGGCGAGCGGGCGCAAGTTCGGCTTCGCCCTGATCGCGATCAAGGAACACAAGGATGAGCTCCGTCACCTGGCAAGGGCTAACCCGACCCCCTCTGCTCGTCCATGAGGCCATGGCCCCTCGGGCACTCCGGTCGGACGGCTACGTACGCTTCGTGATGACACTGCGCGCACTCCCACCAACGACTGCCGTCGCTGGTGCCGGGCACGAAGTTGTCCGTCATGCCACCATTGTGCGCCACGGAACGTCGAACGTAAAGAGCTGCAGGTGCACTTCCCTCCAGCCGATCGGGAATTATCGGGTCGGGCTTGGGAGATCGCCCCTAGAGCTGGACGCCAGTCGCACCGTCGCCCACGGCCTCCACCGGTGAGAACGGGGAGCGGTACAGGCGTCCGACACCGGTAACGCCAACTCCTTCGATGGTGTTCGCGTCCGCGTTGAACAAGAAGCGGGCGTTCCTTCGGCGCGCAGTCGTGCCGAAGTCGTCCGCCGCCAGTCGTGTGCAGCTGCAGCGAGTTCGTTAGAAGGTGCAGATGCCTGCCGCTGTCGCTACCAGTATGAAAGAGCCTCAGTCTAGCATGACGCCATCTAGTAATAACTCGAGCTGCTCCGATGGTTCAGGCGGATCGACCGCCTTATTGTAAGCCCGATACATCAATTTAGCCGCTTCCCGATGGTCCGTCGCATGGATCATGTAGTACATCACCACACCTCGGCCACCGGTGCGCCCGTAAATGGGCCAAGCCCTGACGAATCTATAGCTTAGCGCGCCCTTGAACTTCTCTATGAAGGTCTGCACGCGCTCCAGCGGGCTAAGCTGGGCGAAATAGCGCCAATTCTCGTCGCCAAGCCACCGTTGCACCTTGTCTTCGGTTGCCGCAGTGGAAACAGCGGACAGGGCTCTAGGGAGCCAGGAGTTCGCCAGAAAATAGAATTGCTCAACCTTTGTTTGGCCGGGCCGCAGCAGTGCAACGTGCCGGCATAGCTGCCACTCGCACTCAAACGTGCGTTGATCGAGCAAGCAAAAGGAGGCCTCACGTTCGCCGATCGACCCCGCCGGCAGGACTGCTGGCAACTGCCGGTTCGAATCACCTGGTGGATAAACCGTGACGTCTCGATCCGCATGCAGTTCTCGCAGGCGCTGGAGACGCTCGACTTGGGCAGGATCATTATCGAACAGATGGAAGTGCCGCAACCACTTCGGCTCACTTGAAAGGACGAGCTCAGCGGTCCACGCCATCGATGATCGATCGGTCTGGGGTCCCGCGAACGCATCGATGTACGTCCCGTGGCGGGTGACGAACACGAAGTAGCGAAGATACCTTGCGATGAGGTCGGCCTTGTGCTCGCTCCAGACCGGCTTCTCAACGGCTTTGGTCCGGGCCTCCATAATGGATTCTGGGCCGGGGTCAAAGAGCTGAAGCTCATCCCAGCGAAGTGGCTCACTCATATCGGCATTCGATCATGGAGCGAGTCGTCGAGGGTTCGACCGCCAGCCTTGGGGGTCCGACCACCCCACTGCTTGAAGAAGAAGGGGATTCTCGCTATCTCACACTGATCTCTAATCGTACGCACCCATTCCGGACTGAGTGATCGCGCGCGAGGACCGCTCTCACCTCCAACAATCACCCAGTGAATCCCTGACAAATCGAGATTTGGCATTGGCCCCAGCAGCGGCTCAAGCGATAAGAAGCGAATACGAGCCGGCACTTCACGCAGGTGGTCGACCCGGTACTGATAGCGCTCGGTTTCAACGCTGACGCCCATCCAAATGTTGTCTGTCCACGAGAACTCCGAAGCAACTGCACGCAACCGCTGAGAACGCTTGGTAAGAATCTGGTAGCGATGCCGGGGAGTTTGGTTCATCACCGCGAAAACATCGTTGATGAAGGAAATCGGTACCTCGGGCTGGAACAGGTCGCTCATCGAGTTGACGAAAATCGTGCGAGGACGCCGCCAGCGCCTTGGAACATCGAGGAGGTCACGATGAAGCTGGAGTCCGAAACCGGGACCACTACGGCTGCTACCGCCATCTTGCTGATAACGCGGGTTTCCCATGGCCTTAAGCCGCTGTGCCAGGGCCAGCGCGTAGCAATTGTCACATCCTGGCGAAGTACGTTCGCAGCCCGTGACAGGGTTCCATGTGGCATCGGTCCATTCGATCGGACTCCGGTCGGCCATGCAGGTAGAATAGGCGGGTGCTGTGACAGGATGGGCGCCGCGACGCCCTTCTGCCTGAGCGCTATGGCGCGGGCCGTCCGCTCGCAGCGTTCCGGCAACTCGCTGGGACCGGGCAGCGTGGTGGCGCGAGCCTCCGGGGATCCAGCACGCCCTGTTGAGGGATTCAGTAATCGGCCAGCTGCAAACGCGGTTCCTACGTGTTAGGGCGAGGCGCTGCAGTAGTGCCCAAATCGGCCAGCGGGATCGCCGCGTTGCACACTCGGGCCGGTGCTGCAGTCGCAGATCACAGGCCCGGTGGTGCGATCACAGGCCCGGTGGTGCGATCACAGGACTTCCAAGACGATCGCCCCGCGGCCTGGGGAGGACTAGCGTTGGCGGGTTCGTCAGACCGTCCTTCCTCCCTCGGCTTACGGGGTGGCGTCGGCGGCGCAGTGCCTACTGCAAATTTTGTCTTCTTCGACAGGCGACAGAGTGTTCACACTGCGGCCGCGAGAAGGCTTAAGACCGGCTGCATCACCCAGACCAGTCCGCGACATGACCTCTGCGATCGTTCGCGTGGTAATAGTTCCAAAACGTCTCGTGCAGCATCCGATCATTCGTTTGAAGCCGAACAACCGATCCAGTCAGTGCCTCTCGTAGCACTAGGAATCCAGGCTTCGTCTGATCGAGTTCGTACTCCATCTCGTTCCGCAGAATTCTATTGAGAAGGTTTGTGACGGTTTCACGAGCGTTCGTCACGATCGCTCCCACCGGAACACCCGAATTGAAATCGATTAGCCGCATCAGTGGGTGAACTTCTCGGTAGAAGCGCTCCCGCTCCTTATCTTCGCAATAGATGATGACGGGCTTACCCTGACTCAAGGCCATCGTGAACTCGGCGTCCTTGCCGAGTGTCTCAGCCGAACCGGCAACGTATACAAGTACCTTGGCCGCTTTCACCATCAGGCACTCGATGATTCCCTTGTCGACGTGTCCCGTCGCGGCGCTCATCGTCGGGTCGAAATAGCGAATCTCAAGCTGTCGGAGGCCTGAATCGCCAAAGACCTCATCGCAGAATGCAGCCATGGCCCGAAAATCGTCCCGCTTCCGCATGCTTGTAGCGACGTACACGTCCAGCTCCTCCACCATTGACAGATAGAGACGCGTGTTCTCCAGAGCAGCCTGCCGTGCGTTGGCGAAGCGATCCAGCTTCCGGTCCGTTAGGGCCTTAACATCCTCGACACTTCTCAGCTCCACGCTCCCTTCGTCGCCGAATAAGAATTCGAGCTGTTCCTGTCGTGCTCCGGTCAGAGCGAGGAGGTCGTTCACCAGGATCATTAACCTGCCGCCTGTGTCAACATGCTCGTGGTAGGCCCGCTCCACGGCGGCGAGAGTCGCTTCCTTGTCCTCCCCCTCTAGCGACTTGCATGCTTTTTCGGCGATCAGGTAGCGATCGTCCCTTGCGATCGAGCGCACGGGCAGCGCCGGACCACGGCGTGCCAGCGAGCGGGTGTCGACGCTTCGTGCCGCGAAGAAGCCTTCCAGCCCCCCCACGTCCAGCTTCCTCAGGGTCCTGTATGCCGTCCGCACGCTCCCAAAGACCAGCAGGGCGTCGGTGTAGAAGCGCGTAAGGCCCCACTTCAGGTGCCCGACGGACACGATCTTGTCGACCGAGACCCATGCCGGGTCGTACCCGGGCAACGCCGTCACATCATAGAGATGCCTGTCGGGTCGGCTCAACCAGTAGTAGGAGAAGAAGCCCTGCGACATCCCTGCTTCGTGGGAAAGGATCAACAGCTGGTTCAACTGCGCCCGGCTTAGGTGCTCCGACGCGATCGCCTCCAGGCGCTCAAAGACAGAGTCCGGAGTGGTATCCCTCGTAATCCAGTCGTCGATCCCGCCCATTCCAGCAAAGAGGGGCCACAATCGGGACCGGATTCTCGATCGCGGCGTCTCGCCGAGACCCGGCGCGGTCCTTGACTCGAGCTCCTGCTTGGCGCTCTCCTCGAAACTGGGAAGGGAGTGCGGGGATTCCATCATGATTCCGACGACCTCTCCGAGGAGCTTCTTTGGTGACGCCAACGCCCTGGGCTCAGTCTACGGACGTCTGCGAGGGTCGAGAGCGAGGGAGCCATCTTCGTGAAGTGCCAGCGTGCTCCCGGCAAGCTTCTGCCTGCCAGTGGCGCCATCTAATAGAGGACCCCGCGCCGCGGGAGCTGCCGCGAACCGCGTGGTAACCGGCGAAGAAGAGCGCCCGACCCGTCCCATAACGCTCCACTGGGATGTCTCTCCGAATTGCCCGCCGCCGCCGCGGGGTGACGCCCGGACCAAGGTGCAGGCATTGGAGCGACCGGGTGCAAACAGAACGCCGTTCCTGGTTTCGTCCTGCCGACCAGCACGGAGGTGGCTAGGGACTCCGAGTCGGGGACCCGTGCCTGGCGACCGTACACCGAACCACGTCCCAGAAATGCGCACACCACTCGGGCCCGCTGGTACCACCAAACGCCGGTTCGAGGGCGCGCCGAGGGCCTGTCTCTGTCGCAAGAAGTGACCGTCGCTGGCGACGAACTCGTCGCCCCACCCGCTCGACTGCCTCCGCAATGACGGCCGCAACGTGTTCGTCGACGGTGGCCGCGTCCAGCGTCGTCGCAGCAAGGTAGCTTCTCGCGTTCGGCGTCGGGCACTTCGAGCTCCAGCGGATCGAGAAGGGCGCTGTATACGTCAGCGACGGATTCGTCGTGCCGCCCGATGGTGATCACGACCGCGTCCTCGTTTGCGGGCCACACCGTGAGCATCCTGTCCCGGCCGTAGATCTCGCAGCAGCAGACGTGCTCGACCATCTCTCCACTCAGGCGGTAGCCAGCCGCATCGCACCCCCGATCGCGGAGCTCGCCGAGCGCGACCCCGGTGGCCTTCCGGCGCGCGCCTCGAAGGTCTCGGACCTGACGGGCTGCGGTGGCCGTCAGGTCGGTCGCGATCGCGCCTTCCCCTTGGTCGCAACGATCTCATCGAGGAGGTCGTCACTCAGGGGAACGACTCGACCGGCAGCAAGGTCGTCGAGGCCCTCGCGAACACCGTCACGCCGCAGCGCAGATCGGTCCCTGAGGACTCCCATGACGTGGACCAGGAGCTGTCCATCGTCCGCGTGCTCGCGGATGAGATCGAGCGCGCGCTTCGTCTCGGCCAGGGCGAGGATGTCGATTCGAACGGGTTTGCTTCCGGGCATGGGCGTCAGCACGCCGGACTCGATCCACGCCCGAACTGTCGGCTGGGAGATGTCCAGCACGGCCGCAGCCTCGGAAACCTTGGCGCCACCTTCGCGGCGAGCAACGTGCGACCGAACCTCGTCGAGCGCCCGTCGACGCTTCGGATCACCCTCCTCTTGGGCGAGCTCCTGAAGCTCCAGGAGATCGTCGAGAACCTCGGCGAGGGACATGGGTTGAGCATAGCGGTCCCGCTTTCGGATTTCTGGCGCTTTCCGAAGGTGCTCACAGCTCGATTCCCAAGCTTTGGTCCTGCCCACAGCTGCGCTCGCGGCTCGTCGGTCGAAGCGTGAGATGCTCGAGTCGATCCTGGATCCTGGCCACGCTCGCCTCGTCCTCCGCCCTTCGGAGTTCGACATCGGCAGCCTGGACGCGGGCCACGTGTGGGGCGGCAACTAACTGTGCCGCTGAGAGTCGCGATCGGCAGCTGGCCAACGCCTCGGATGCTTGGTCCACCAGCAGTGCAGCACCGCGCCGTCGCCAGCGCGGCGTTGCCTCCAACTCGGCTTGGCGCCCCCGCAGAACCTCCTCAGCTCCACGAACCTCGGCTTCTGCATCGCGCACCGGCCCCAGCCATGGCTCACCGTGACGTCGAGCCTCCTCGACGGACCGGCGAGCAGCAGCGACCGCATCTTCGGCGGCACGAAGCCGGGGAACTTGGCGAGCCAGGTTGCGGCGTTGCACGACGGCCGGCACGTCGGCTCGGTCATTGGTGAGGACGCGCTCGAGCACATCCCGCGCGGTGGCTAGATCCGGCTCCTCGGTGACGACGAGCAGGCGGTTCTCGTCCCGGCCGCGAGTGACTGCGACGTAAAGGCTACGGTGGCTGGTCGCTTCCGTGACGACGGCGAGGCTGATGGCAACCGTGTCGGCCTGGTGGCCGTGGGCGGTGGCTGCGTAGCCAAGCCGGACGTGCTGAAGTGTGTAGTCGGCGTCGAGGGTCACGGTCCCGTGTCCGTCGAAATGCGACAGGGTGATGCTGCCGTCGGAGTGGACGCCGCCCACCACCCAGCGGTCTCGGTTGCGGACGGGTTCGCCGCGCTCCGTTCGAGTGGTGCGGTCGTTGCGCCGGGTCACGACGACGTCGCCGACGGCCGCTGTCTCATCACGTGCGACACGGACCGCATGGCTGCCGAGCTGGCCGTGGGTGCGGCGCTGGTCCTGGATGGCGGCGTTGAGTCGGTCGACGTGCTCGTTGGTCTCGGCAACCACTGCGACGCTTCGGCCGGCGGCGGTGTGGTCGATCCACCGGCGGGCGACGTCGGCGGCAAGTTCGTCGAAGGTGCCGGGGGTGACACGGCGGTGGGCGAAGTAGGCGTCGAGCGCCTCGGCGCGCCCGGTGCGTAGGTCGAGCGAGGCCTGCTGTTCCCAGCTTTGGCGGAAGCGGTGGATGGTGGCGAGTTGGTGGGTGCGCCCGGTGCGGCAGACCTCGTCGAACATGCCGCCTCGCCCAACGGCGTGGAGCTGGCGGGGGTCGCCGACGAGCACGAGTCGCCATCGCTGCGACCCGGCGAGACGGATCAACTGGTCGAGTGCGCCGGTGCCGCACATGCCTGCCTCGTCGAGGAGGACCGTCGTGCCTGCCGGGAGCCGGTAGGGGTCGTGCGGGTGGCCGGTACGCCACTCATGGAGGAGCTTGGCGAGGGTGTCGGCGCGCATGCCGGTCTCGTCGCCCAGGACCTTGGCCGCCTTGGCGGTGGGCGCCACGCCGAAGGTAGGCCGGTGATGCCGTCGCAGGTCTTCGGCGGCACGGCGGAGCGCGGTGGTCTTGCCGGTGCCGGCGGGGCCCACGACGAGGACCAGCGGGTCGTGGCCGGCGACGGCTTCCGCGGCGTCGGCTTGGAGGACGTCGAGGCCATCTCGTTCGACGGTGACCGATGGCGAGGAGGGCTGCTCGTGGGCGTCGAGGGCGAAGGTGCGGATGCGCTCCTCCTGGGCCAGGACGTGCTCGTGGGTGAGGTACGGCTCGATCGGCGCCAGCCACACCGATCGGCCGTCGGAGGCCCGAACCTCACCGGAGACCTCGGGCGGGTCGAGCGTGAGGCAGGCGCCGAGGACCCGGTCGCAGGCCTGCTCGATGGCCCTTGCCCAGTCCCGGCCCGAGAACTGCGACACGGGCCGGGCCAGGTCACAGACTGCCTGCAGGACCTCGGCGCGGGTCCAGGTGGAGCCCTTGGCCGACAGCAGCTCGAACACCTCGGCGAGGTCGAGCGTGTCCATCTCGCCGACATGCCGAGCGCTCCAGCGCATCGTCGTTGTGAGCCGGCTGGGTGTCCAGCCGAGAGCGGCCGCTTCGTCGGCCCAGCGCTGGACGAGTGACGTCGCCGAGGCCTGGGTCTTGGTGGCTCGTGAGTCCCGGGCTGCTTCACGGGTCAGCGCGGCGCGCTCCCAGCGAGAGGGGTCCCGGCCTTCACGCTCACGGAAGGCGCTGACCTTCTCGGCCAGGGCGGCGTCAACCTGGGCCGTTCGCTTGGAGAAGGCATCCAGCAGCTCGCGGGGCATGCCGGCGATCTCCGCCTGGCCCTCGACGATCGGCCCCCAGGCGACGCCGTAGCGATGGGTGAGCTCGGCGCGCAGCACCGACTGGTACAGGCCGCCGAGGGCGCGCTGCTTGCGCTTCAGGTAGCGGGCGTCCAGCGCCATCCATCGCCCGTCCGGAGCCTGGACCTTGGTGGAGATCACCACGTGGGTGTGCAGTTGCGGGTCATCCTCCCGGGAGGTCGACTGGCGAAACCCGGCCATCACGAGCCCATCGACATCGGGATGCTGGCGTGACCCGTTGACCCGGACCCTCGTCGTGGCGCCGTACCGCTCGACGTGATCGAGGACGGCTCGCACAGCGAGGTCGTGTGCTTGGAGGAGGCCGGTGTCGCCGGTGAGGCCCCACCACACCGAGAGGGACTTCGGCGCCGAGAAGGTGGCGTCGAAGCCGGCGACGGCGGGGACGAGGTTCCCTTTGGCGTCGAAGCGATCCACCAGCGCAGTACCGAGCCGTGTCCCCGTGACGGGGTCGTGGCCCGACAGCAGCGCCTCGAGATCCTCGGTCGACACCGACCCAGGCAGGCCGAGCCCGGCCGCCTGACGGCCGAGCCACACACCCTGACCGTCAGGGCCGTTTTCAGCCAGGTAGCGGGTGTAGTAGCGGGCCGAGGGCCCGGCGGTGTTGGCGTGGATGGTGGTCACTCGCAGCACGGGACGCTCCTGTTGCCGCCCGCGGGCACTTGTCTGTCGTCGTGATGGGTTCGGGGGCTGTCGAGGACGTGGGGACGCATGGTCAGGCGGAGGGAAGGAGGCTGAGCTGGTCGCGGGTCGCGGAAGGCGTGCGCGTGCGGATGCGGGTGGGAGGCGCTGGAGGGTTCGGGACTAGGTCGCCGAGGTGAAGTCGGTAGCCGCCCCGGCGGAAGCGCCCGTCCGTCGTGCGGCCCTGAACGGCTTCGGCGATCCCTGCTCGTACCAACACGGCGAGTGCGCGGTGGGCGGTGTTCTTCGCCACACCCAGCTCCGCCGCGACGGCGCGCACCGACGCCGCCGTCGTCCGTCCGTCGTCGGATCGTTCGACGAGGCACTCGAGCGCGCACCACGCGACCGGCCCAAGGTCACGCCGCAGGGTGGCGGCCCGCGGACTGGTCGGGATCGCGGTCACGCCGCCGGCGGGTCGAGCTGGCCGTCGACCCAGCGCAAGAGCGCGTCGAGCGGGATCCGCTTCTGGTTGCCGAACCAGACGAACGGGATGCCCGACGCGCGGTTGGTCCGCTCCCACTCGACGGTCAGTTCGTAGGTCTTCGAGCGGCCGAGCTGGAGGAGCTCCGCCGCCTGGCGGAT
>DASZDM010000080.1:0-3746 GCA_035942015.1 Acidimicrobiales bacterium
TCCAGGTCCTAGCCGGCAGCGTGTGGGAACCGGCCACCGAGGCTCCCTTCGTCAACCGGATGGACGCCGGCGTGACCGTCACCGGCCAGGCGCTGTTAGTGGTGGGCGGCGCCGAAGGCCCCGACCTGGAGGTCACCGGCGGCGCCTGGCTCCTCCGCTTCGATGTCGACACCGGCGACTGACATCTTCCCGTCCGCCTCGAAACCTTCCACGCGGGCGGTTGAGCACCACGAGATGGAGGGCGGTCCCGACGTCCATGCGTGAGGGATCACACGAGGAGCCGTAGAGCCGCTCCGACGTGCCGATCATGCGGCGTCCGAGGGCGGCGCCGCGTCAAGGCGTCGGCGCCGCTCGGCCGCTCGCGATTCCCCGATCGGCGTGACGTTGGGCGGCCGACGCGACGGCAGCCGAGACACTCGCGATGTCCTGATTTCCGGTGGCGGCCACGCTGGCAGCCCGCAACACTCGCGGACCATGGAGGGTCCTTTCGGCATGGGCGAGCGGACCACTCCGCGGTGGTTACGTAGAACCGAAGGGGCGCCCCCTGTCGTCGAGGCCGTGTGGGCTGCCTTTCCCGGGGTATCGCTGGACGACCGGGCTGGCCTGCTGGCAGTACTCCGCCGTTCCGTGAACGAGGCTGGACTCGAGTTGCGCACCGTCCGACGTGGTTGCCGACGCCGCGTGATCGCTGAAGGGACGGTTGCCCTGGACCTCCTCAGGCGTCAGGAAGGCCGGGCAGACGCCAAGAACCATTGGTGGCTAGACGACGTGACCTGGGCCACTTCCACCGACGAGTCCAAGGTCGTGTACTGGGCCGATCCAGACGGCTATGACCTGGTCTTCCTCGGGTGGGGCCCCGCCGGGAAGGAATGTCTCGAGGTCATCCGTGCGGTCCTCGAGACACATCGTCAGTAGCGGATAAGTGCCGTTGTCCGCGCCCCGCGGTGATCCCCGCCGGTAGGGACTGGCCCCGACGCCCACCGCTCACGATCGTCCGATCGGTGTGGCGCCTAGCACCGCTAGCCGGATCGGAACGGGGGCCGATGGAGTGCCGCCGGGCACGCCCGACTAGGAACGCAGTCGGTTCACAGCGTGTTGGAGGAAGTCGGCGGCATGATGCCGACCGGCGCGGCTTGCGTCCTGGAGCCGCTTCGCCCACTCTGCGGGCTGGCGACGCCGTGGTTCAGGGAGTAGGCGCAGCGATGCGGCGGGTCCGCTGGCCGCGGAAGCGACGCCAGCGAGGCCTTCCACCAAGAAGCTGACCAGGCGTGCAGCCTCTTCAGGTGTGAGATGGAACGTTTCGCTGCAGCGGTCGTCTCTCCAGACACTGACATTGACAAAGCCATGTTCCAGTCGCCACGTGACTCGAAGGGCGATCCCCCGTTCGTCGATCGAAATCAGCCTGCCTACGGGGAGCTCGCGAACCGTTGCCTCGGCCATGCCGTCCAGGATCGCGCCTCGTCCACGCGCTGTCGAGGGCCGGGCGACTGCAACTAGCACTAGCCACGCTGAGACTCGCCCGGCGGAGCCACACCCCACGGTGTCACTCCCGGGCGCCTGGAGTAGTGGCGATTCATGCCTAGCCCGTCAGTGACGACACCGCTCTGACGACGTTTGCCGCGGCGAGTCGAGAGGTGGTGGGACTGCACCATGCGCCCGGGGTGCTCGTCCATCGTCCAGCGTCACACGATCACGGAGACGCGGACTCGAACCGTACCTACGTGCCGCTAGTCGTGGCCGCGAGGCATAGGCGTGTCCCCTGGCGGGCTCAGCGTTCGGCGCACCGATTATCCAATCCATTGCGTTGCCTGCGTTGCCTGCGTTGCCTGCGTCGTTTGCGTTGCCTGCGTTGCCTGCGTTGCCTGCCGGCGACTTCCCGAGTGGCGACCGGTTCGCCGCCTTCAACGGCGGTGTGGTCGAACAAAGGGGAAATTGGTGGGCGATAGCGACCGATCGCCTGCTGCCGGCAACTTGAGGGACCCCATTGAGTGGTCCACTATCCGGGGGCCCTGTCAAGGTTGGCGAACTCTTCGGAGTTCAACAGCTGATCGGGTATCCACACAACCATGTCAACGTAGCTACTGCCTCCCCCGCTTGAACTGCAGCCGCATCGCTGGCCCGCCCGTCCCTCGACGGCCACGCCACCTACATCATCGCTGGCCCCAGCAAAACGGTGAGACGGCACGATCCCAGCAACAGACATCCCCTCACGCGACCGGCGCTCCGTAATCCCAGATCTGCTGGTCGCCGCCGGGCTCAACGGCTTCGCGGCGACCGCCAGATAGCCGGCAATCGGCGCGCCTCGGCCGACTGCTCTCCTGATCGTGGTAGCCGGGATGAGGGTCCCCGTTAAGTGGTCCAAGAGAAGAGGCGACAGATGACTCTGATCGCCGGACAGCCTGAGGCGCTGCTGCTAACGCTCACTGCGCTTTTGCGCTCGACGGTCTTCTCGGAACGCAAGCACTGTTAGCACAAGGGCAGGAATTGCAAGTGTGACGTAGGCGATGCGAAAGCCGGGTGTATTTGTCAGAAGCGCAGCAACGAGCGTGGAGAACGTGACAAGCAGCCCCGGTCGCCACTCGCGATTGTACAGACGCATTGGCGGTCCTTAAGACTCCTCGAAACAGCTGCTGCCGGCAGGTAAGCACGGCGCCACTGAACGTCGCAAGTGTTGGCCATCGGCAAACCGACGATCGTGACAACCATCACAACATGACCGACCCAGCCGTCGAGAGGGACGCGTCAACACAGTGCCGCGACGGAGGTGCCGGCCGCGTGGACGCATCGACTCGAGAGCCGATGGCACCTTGGGCGCCGATCAACCATTCGCGCTGGCCGAGGGGAGGCGCAAGCCGGCAATCTGTGACGGTGCCTGACATCGACGAGACACTGCGTGAGTGGGAGTTTCAGGGCGGCCCGACGCGTATGGAGCGCTGGGCCGGCGAGCACCCGACGGGGTACGCCGTGGTTCGGGCCTTAATCCTCGGTCTCCTGTCGACTCCCCTCCTGTGGATGTCGTTTCGAGAGGGGGTGCCATTGGTGACGTGGGCCGCAGGCGTCCTCATCGTTATTGGCGGCGCAACCGGGTTCATCATCGGGCGTCGGGAGACGCGCCAGGCGAAAGCCGCGCTCAAACAGTGGGAGAGCCGACAGCAGCCACCGTCATAGAAGTGCCGCTCGGGACCGCGCGTGCTGACGCAGGGACTGTGCCGCTCCTCGGTCGCCAAGAGCACCTATCTCAAGGATCGGCCCCGTGGGCCGTACGGCCAGCTCTGCGCTCGCTGACCACCGGGGCGGGATCGCACTCTCGGGCCGGAGGGGGGCCAACGCCGAGCATCGGCGTCTCACGACGAAACCGCTCCGAGCCGTCCATGACCGTCGAGCGACCATGTCACTCAGGGGCAGACCGAGGCCTATGTCCGCTTGGGCGCTTGCGCTGTTGCACGAAGGTGACGGTGTTGCCTGCGGCAACAAATACCATCGCCACCGCGATAGCCCAGGATCGAGTGATGACCCCGACCAC
The DNA here is from genome assembly GCA_035942015.1 of Acidimicrobiales bacterium. Taxonomy (GTDB): domain Bacteria; phylum Actinomycetota; class Acidimicrobiia; order Acidimicrobiales; family CADCSY01; genus JADDRA01. The sequence goes on from DASZDM010000080.1 coordinate 3,524, forward strand.
GAAAAGCACGACGGCCAACAGAACCAACCCTAAATTCACTCGCTGGATGTTGTTCATGCAGTGCCAGTTTGCCTCTCTAAGTAGAGGGCTGCATCCGCTAAACAGCGGCGACGCCCCTGAGCCGGGCTTCGGCGAGGGCCCGTGAGCGCCGTTCCTCTATGAATTTCGCCCAGCGAGATGACCGAGCAGTTCTCGCCCAGACACTGGTTCCCACTTAGTCCAC